>NZ_JCAKMX010000004.1:0-188572 GCF_059515825.1 Acinetobacter sp. CY17 | reverse complement strand
CCATGCAACAAAGTATGAGTCGTAAAGGAAACTGTTGGGACAATGCCCCAACAGAAAGGCTTTTTAGAAGTCTCAAGACTGAGTGGATTCCCAAATTGGGATACAGCTCAATTGAAGAAGCGAAGCTAGATGTTGGTCTGTATCTGATGGAATACTACAATCAGATACGACCTCATCGATTTAACGATGGTATCAGTCCTTGTCAGGCTGAAAATGAACTTAAAACTGTGTCCAATATTTGTTGACCACTACAAATGACTGCTCCCTCTCCCTATGGGAGAGGGCTGGGGTGAGGGTAGAATAAGAAGATTAAACTTACTTTTACAAGGGGTAAAAAATGTCTTATTTGAATTTAGCTACTCACCAAGTTTTGTTACGCAGTTATGAGCAACTTGCTCTTTTGCATAAGAGAAAAAATACACCAAAGAAAATTGATAGCTCTCAGGATGTAATTAACGCTAGTTTTATGCCAACTTTTGAGAAAGAAGAAAAAATAATAGATAACTATGTATATAACTTCCCTTTACTTTCGTTGAATGCTGCAATAATTGAGGGAGCTTTAAGGTACGTATTATCTCAAAATTTAAGAAATGAGATTAATAGGCATATTGAAGAAAACTCAAAAAAAGGAGCTACTGGAAAATCATCATATGAAAATATTTTAGATAGTTTTCTTATTCGTTTAGAAAGTGAGGGTGGTATTGAAAAATTATTCTCTTTTTATACAGGTTTTTTAAAATTTGATATAAGTAAAGAAATTAATAAAGATCTTTATAGAAAGATAAAAATTTTATTTAGTTTAAGAAATATTTTAGCACATGGAACAACGTTAGTTGAAACCGATCCTGAAACAATTGATGAGAATAATGAGGCATTCTTTAAGCAACAAAAGACTCTTGAAGAAGCAAGAAAATTACTTAATCAATTATACGGTGAAGATGATTTTTTAAAAAATTTAAGCCATTTTGAATTGCCAAAATATTTTATGACTATCACGCAAGAATTTCTAAAAGAATTTAAGGATAAATTTGGTGCAAAATATTGTTTATCTGATGATGATAGTCGTTTTCTAGATAAAATAATAAGATATTCTTGGGGATATATGTTGGTATAGTGAATTTAAAATAAAGGGCTGAATAATCAGCCCTTTATACACAAATTAGATCAAACTAACAACACCTTACAGCGCCGCAATCTGCTCCATATTCGCTTTAATCTTCGCTAACTGATCAGCAAATTCAGCAAGTTTCACTTTCTCGCCTTCAACCACAGCCGCAGGTGCTTTCGCCACAAAACCTTCATTACCAAGTTTAGTTGCAATTTGGTCATGCTGTTTTTGAACCTTGTCTAAGTCTTTTTGTAGACGACCCAATTCCGCTTTCGGGTCAATTAAGCCCTTCATTGGAACGAATACAGACACATGACCAACTACTGAAGATGAAGACAATGGCGGTTGTTCAGCATCGTTTAGGAATGTAATGCTTTCAACTTTCGCCAATGCTTTAAACAACGGTTCAATACGAGCAATTTGCGCTTTTTCCGCATCAGTGGTGTTTTGAAGCAGAACAGGCAACAAGCGAGCATTACCTAGACCCATCTCACCACGGATGTTACGTACCGCACCAATCAAACCTTGAAGCCATTGCATATCTGCTTCAGCTTGTTCGTTGATAAGGGCTTGGTCAGCAACAGGGTACGGTGCAAGCATAATGGTTTCGCCAACGATGTTCAGTTTCGGCGCAAGTGTTTGCCAGATTTCTTCTGTAAGGTACGGCATCAATGGATGTGCTAAACGTAAAGACGCCTCCATCACAGAAAGAAGAACACGACGCACTTCAGCTTTACGCTCAACCGATACGTTTTCATCATTTAGAACAGGCTTCGTCAGCTCAACATACCAGTCACAGTATTCATTCCAAATGAACTCGTAAATCGCTTGTGCAGCCAAGTCTAAACGGTAGGTTGCAAATGCGGTTTGCACTGCTTGTTCTGCTTTTTGTAGACGGCTCACGATCCACTGTTCAGGCAATTCCCAAAGGTCTTGACGGACTTCTTGACCAATCACTTGCTCTTCGCAGTTCATCATCACGAAACGCGTAGCGTTCCAGATTTTGTTGGCAAAGTTACGGTAACCTTCAACACGTTTCATATCAAATTTGATATCACGACCCGTATTTGCAAGCGCACAGAAAGTGAAACGAACCGCATCAGTACCGTAAGATTGAATACCTTCAGGGAATTCTTTACGGGTTGATTTTTCAATCTTCGCTGCTTGTTTCGGGTTCATCAAACCTGTGGTACGTTTTTGTACGAGTGTTTCAAGATCAACACCGTCAATCAAATCTAATGGGTCAAGCACGTTACCTTTAGATTTAGACATCTTCTGACCTTCGCCATCACGTACCAAACCGTGTACATATACGGTTTTAAACGGTACTTGTGGTGTGCCATCTTCATTTTTCATGAAGTGCATGGTCATCATGATCATGCGGGCAACCCAGAAGAAGATGATGTCGAAACCTGTTACCAACACATCAGTCGGGTGGAAGGTATTTAAGAAATAGTTTTCTTTATCTTTCTCAGCATCGCCTGTCCAACCCAAAGTTGAGAATGTCCACAGACCAGAAGAGAACCATGTATCTAACACGTCTTCGTCTTGGTCTAACTGAACATCGGCAGGGATGTTGTTTTTCGCACGAACTTCTTCCTCATAACGTCCAACGTAAACATTACCTTCCGCATCGTACCAAGCAGGGATACGGTGACCCCACCACAATTGACGTGAGATACACCAGTCTTGAATGTTGTTCATCCAAGCCATGTACATATTGCTGTATTGCTCAGGGACAAATTTGATGTCGCCATCTTTCACTGCTTTAATTGCAGGTTCAGCAAGCGGTGCAATTTTCACATACCATTGGTCTGTAAGAAGTGGCTCAACGATCACACCTGAGCGGTCACCGCGAGGTGGCTTAAGCGTGTATGGTTGAATTTGGTCTAACCAACCTTCGCTTTCAGCTTGTTCAACGAGCTTTTTACGTGCTTCAAAACGCTCTAAACCAATATAGTCCGCAGGGGCAGGAATGGTTTTAGAAATTTGTTCGCCCGCTTTGGCGATATATTCAAACTCAGCAAGCACTTCAGCATTTTTGTTGAAGATGTTGATGATTGGTAATTCGCAACGTTTACCCACTTCATAGTCATTGAAGTCATGCGCAGGAGTGATTTTCACACAGCCTGTACCAAATTCTTTGTCTACATATTCATCTTTAACGATTGGAACAGCACGACCTGTGATTGGTAGGATGATGTTTTGACCAACCAATGCCGCATAGCGTTCATCATCTAGTGCAACTGCAACAGCTGTATCACCCAACAAAGTTTCAGGACGAGTGGTTGCCACAACGATGTGATCTTTACCATCATGTGTGCGAAGTGACTTATCTTCAAAGAAATATTTGAAGTGCCACAATGAACCTGCTTCTTCTTTATCAGACTCAACTTCTAAGTCAGAAAGCGCAGTTTGAAGTTTTGGATCCCAGTTAACCAGACGTTTACCACGGTAGATCAAACCATCTTCATGTAGTTTTACA
Source organism: Acinetobacter sp. CY17 (assembly GCF_059515825.1). Lineage (NCBI taxonomy): Bacteria > Pseudomonadati > Pseudomonadota > Gammaproteobacteria > Moraxellales > Moraxellaceae > Acinetobacter > Acinetobacter sp. CY17. The sequence continues at coordinate 184,979 of NZ_JCAKMX010000004.1, read as the reverse complement.
AACACTTCTTTAACAGCATTTGATAAACCTTCATCCATGGTAAAGCGTTCACGTGACCAATCCACAGATGAACCTAAACGACGGATTTGACGGGTAATGGTACCGCCAGATTGTTCTTTCCATTCCCAGATTTTGTCGATGAACTTTTCACGACCTAAATCATGACGGCTAATACCTTGTGCACCGAGCTGACGCTCAACCACCATTTGCGTTGCAATACCTGCGTGGTCAGTCCCTGGTTGCCAAAGCGTGTTAAAACCAGACATACGCTTATGACGGGTTAAAGCATCCATGATGGCATTGTTAAAACCATGACCCATGTGCAAGCTACCAGTGACGTTTGGTGGCGGAATCATGATACAGAAAGACTCGCCTTTTTCAGATGGCTTGAAGTAACCACGCTCTTCCCAAGTTTGGTACCATTTTTTCTCGATCTCAGTCGGATCGTAGGTTGTCGCGATATTTTGCGCTGAATCAGTCATAGTTCGAACAGATCAAAAGTGGATAAAAATTGCAATCATTGTAGCAAAAAATATGAAGCTGCGGGATGAGGCAAAATCAAAGTTTATGCAATTGGTTTATCCGTCAAGTTGGCCTATGCTAAAGCGGAGTTTTTCCGGACAACAATAACAAGAGGCCATTATGGATGATATGGTGCAACTGAATTTACAGCCTACCACCTATCGACGGTTTTTAGAGTTACAGCAATTGTTAAATTTGGGTCATGCGCAAAGTTTGGCTCAGCCAGTGGGCGAGAATTTAGCAGACATTGCTTGTCAAATTGTCGAGCAAGTGTTTGGTTATTTAAGCCAAATTTCTGCCGAGCAATCGCAATTTGAATCTGAACACACCGTCGAGCAAATTATTGCCAGCATTCGTAAACATTTACCGTGGTCGATGCAACTGTTAAACAATGAACGGCTTAAACTGTTGATTAATGATTTGGCTGAAATGACCTCAGTACAAGAGGGACAAATTTGGCTGAAATATCCTATTCCCCCAGCATTAGCCAGCAAGTTTAAGACGCAATGTCAATTTCTGACGGAAGACCCAAGCAAAATCCCTGCTGCTTTTAGTAGTTTGATTGAAATTATTGACCAAGGCGTAACTCAGTTGGTACGTGAGCCTAAGAAAAAACTCAAATTTAATTTTGTGGTCGATAAAAGCTTAGCCGGTGTCATTGGTCTCACCACGCAGATGGGCTACAAACGTTTAGAAAAAATGGCTAAGCAGTTAAGTCCTGAGCATGCCCAAGCCTACTTAAAACATTTTTTAACCTTTATTTCTATACATAACCCTTAGGAATCATAACATGACAACACAGCACAATTTGGCCGATCAAGTGGTCTGGATTACTGGGGCATCTTCAGGTTTAGGGGAGGCTTTAGCTAAAGCTTTTGCAGCGCAAGGCGCACAACTGGTATTAAGCGCACGTCGTCAAGAGGTACTAGAACAGGTGCGTTTGAGCCTGAGCCATCCAGAACGTCATCTGGTGGTGGCATGTGATGTCACCAATGAGGCAGATATCCGTCATGCTTATGCCCAAGTGCTCCAACATAAGGGGCGCATTGATTACTTAATTAATAATGCAGGTTTAAGTCAGCGTGCGTTGATTCAAGACACTACGATGCAGACTGAACGTGCCATTGTGGAAATTAATTATTTCTCACAGGTGTTTTTAACCAAAACGGTATTACCCACCTTTTTGGCGCAAAAAACGGGTCGTATTGTCTTTATTTCCAGTGTCGCAGGCTTATTGGGGACCCAGTACCGCGCCACATATTCAGCCGCCAAAGCTGCCATTCATATGTGGGCCAATAGCTTACGCGCCGAAGTGGCAGAGCATGGGGTTAAAGTATCGGTAGTGTTTCCGGGTTTTGTGAAAACCAACGTGTCGTTTAATGCTTTAAATGGTGAGGGTAAGCCACAAGGGCATCAAGACAGTGCGATTGAGAATGGCTTAGATGCCGATGAGTTTGCGCAGACTGTGGTTGCGGCTTTATTGGATGAGCAAGAATATATTGTGGTGGGTGGGCTTAAGGAAAAAATAGGGGTCATAGTGTCACGTTTATCACCCAAGCTGCTGTATAAAATGATCCGTAACATCAAAGTCAAATAATGGCTTTAAGCGCGTTGAACTTGATTACGACCCATTTTTTTAGCTTGGTACAGCAATTGGTCGGCATCTAATAAGGCTGTGTCGAGTTGCTGGCCATGTTTAAAAAAGCTAATGCCAATGCTAATAGATAAATTAATGCTTTGACCTTGATAAAGCAGCGCTTCTTGTTCAATGTTTTTTCGAATGCGCTCAGCAATTTCATCGGCATTTTCATTGCTGACTTGTGCTAATAAAATAATAAATTCCTCGCCACCGATGCGAAAGACCTGATCTTGTTCACGAAGATTGTGCTGTAACAGACGACTGACATGTTGCAGGGCAAGATCACCAATATGATGGCCGTATTGATCATTAATGTTTTTAAAGTGATCTAAATCGGCCATTAAAATTGCATTTTGATGGGGCATGGCAGCTTTGAGTTTAGCCACATACATATTAAAACCGCGTCGGTTGAGCAGTCCGGTCAGTGGATCTAACAAACGTTCTTGTTTGAGTTTGGTTATAGAATCAAAAATAGAACTGCTAACAAATAAGCTAAAAAACACTAAATTCACAAACACAATGATCATCTGGGTCAACGCCCATAAGCCTTCATTTTGTGCAATATACTCGTCAGTTGAATGTAGAGCGATGATTAAGCCTGCTCTAAATAAGACAAGGCCCAACATCACGTAAGTAAATATTTTGAGATAATAATCTATCTTGAGGCGTGTTTTGACCTTAAAAAATAAGATGGGACGGTGCAAGTAGATTAAGGCGGTAACCAAAGCAATGCTAACAATACGGGCGTTTTGGTAGGCATAATAGTGAGAAAAAAACGCGACGCCTAGCATCCCTAATAGCATAAACATGCAACAACGTCGCAATGAAAATGGCAACTTTAAACGGATATACAGCGCTTGGGCGTGTAGGGCACAAGAGCTAAAATAAATTAGGCTTAATATACTGGCAAAGCTATTTAGCAGTGTTGTGGATAGGGTGGTATTTAAAAAAATGGTCACACCAATTAAAAACAGTCCCGTAGCGTAGCTCACCAAATAATTGCCTAAATTCTTGTTATAAGCGATGAGCAGCGTAATCAGGCTCAAACACAGCACTAAACTTGGGATGAGTAAGCTGTAGATGTTAAGATCAGAGGTGAGCATGGTGTGCTAGTCGAGAAAATAAAAATGGATGGTGAGCATTGAGCATCTACAGGTGTTGCAGCAGCTGAGCAGAGTATCAGCGAGTGTAAGTTTTTAAATAACAGCAAAGCTAAAACGATTTGACTTAATCGTGGTGAGCATACAAAGAGCGCGTGCCATTCTATCCTAATCCCCTGCAAAAGTTGCAGCTAAAATGTAATCGGTGTGGTGTACAGCCTCCGATCCAAGGTCAATTCAGCAAGCTTTCCTCAAGCTCAAAGTTTGAGCTTGAGAAAGGTCGGCACATACAAAATTAGGCAGGTTGAATGGCTGTCCCATAAGCAAAGACTTCAACCATACTGCCTTGCATACCCATTTCTGTGGTGCTCAGGCGTAGGCCCATAATATGGGTGGCACCTACTTTTTCGGCCTCTAATTTTAAACGTATCAACGCTTCACGTCGGGCACGCTCTAAAATACTTTCATAACTTTTTAAACGTCCACCAAAGAAATTTTGAATGCTGGCCAGTACAAATTTAAAGTAGTCATGTGAAATCACCACATTGCTGCTAATAAGCTGACCTGGCTGTGTGCTTTGGATCAAACGTTGATTATCTACCGTAATATAGGCAAGGCGCGCTTCATTCATTTCAAGTTCTGCTAAATGCTTACGCTCGTTGTAGCGCCCAAAGGTAAAGCCAATCACAAACAGCAGGGCAAATACACCCAATTGGAAAAGTAAATTTTCCATGGTTTAACTCGCAAAAGGATCGGGCAGTTTTGGCATGATGGGTTCAACCACCACCGCCGTGCCATAGACAAACAGTTCAGAGGCACCTTGGGCAATATTTGAGGTCGAAAAACGAATCCCAATCACCGCGTTGGCACCTAAGCTTTGGGCCTTGGCAATCATACGGTTCAGGGCTTCTTGACGTGATTCTTCTAGTAGTTCGGTATAAGCGGTCAGTTCACCACCAACAATATTTTTAAGACCAGCCAATAAATCACGTCCAACATGTTTGCTGCGTACGGTACTGCCATAGACCACATCAATTTGGCGGCAAATCGTATAGCCGGGCATGCTTTCTAAATTACTCAATAACATCTAGTTCTTCTCTTAATTAATGCCTTGACCATAGGAAAAAATCTATTAAAAAGCAATAAAAAAAGCCCACACCAGGTGAGCTTTTTTTAATTTAACATTTATGGGGTATTACGCAGTTCTGCTTGTTCAGCTGAAGAAGCTGGATTAACTAAAGGGTCACTTGCGTAAGTTTTTAAACCGCCACCTAAGGCTTTATACAGTTCAACTTGGTTGTTTAAATTGGCTTGTTCGAGCAATAATAAACCTTGCTGCGCTGTATAATTGCCACGCTGTGCATCTAACACCGTTAAGAAGCCATCAATACCCGCGCGGAAACGCGCTTGTGACAATTGATAGTTTTTATTGGTGGCTTCGACTAAACTACGCTGTGCTGCCAAGCGCTCGCCAATATTTTGACGTACCGCTAAGGCATCGTTGACTTCACGGAACGCATTTTGAATCGATTTTTCATAGTCTGATACAGCAATTTGCTGATCAGTTTCTGAAATTTTGATATTGGCTTTACGTGTGCCCCAATCCCAAAGTGGAATATCTAGGCTTGGACCCAATGACCAGACAAATGAACCTGATTTAAATAAATCGCTAAGCTCACGTGAGCCTAAACCTGCCGAACCGGTTAAGCTAATCGTTGGGAACATACGCGCTTTGGCTGCGGCAATATTGGCACCTGCTGCAGATAAACGATACTCTGCCGCACGAATATCCGGACGGTTGTTAAGTAAATCACTTGGTAAACCAGAACGAATGGCATTATTGGCAGTAATGCGCGTCACACGTTGATTGGGTAACAAGCTGCTAGGCACTTGCTCACCCACCAAGAGGTTAAGTAAGTTTTGTGCTTGAGTGATTTGGGTTTTGTAATTGGCCACATCACTACGTGCAGTCTCTACTGAGATTTGCGCTTGACGTACTGGCACTTCACTATCAATCCCAACCTCAAAACGTTTTCTATTCAGGTTATAAGACTCAAGTTGTGCCTTTAAGGTCTGTTCAGCTAAAGCCAAATTGGCAGCAGCAAAAGAGTAGCTTAACCATGCTTGTGCAACTTGACCAACCAGTGCAATTTGCGTGGCATCGCGTGCACTTGCGGTTGCTAAGTATGTGTCTAAAGCATTGTCTTTTAAGCTACGTACTCGCCCCCAAAAATCAAGCTCATAAGCAGTTACCCCTAGACCTACATTATAGCTGGTCATCGGTTTGCTATTGACCGTGTCTTGACGTAATACACTACCACTGACCCCAATACTTGGTAATTGGTTGTTTTCAGTAATTTGGTAGGTTTGCTGGGCACGTTGAATATTGAGTGCAGCAATACGTAAGTCACGGTTATTGGTTAAGGCAAGGTCAATCACTTGTGCCAAACGTTGATCGGCAAAGAAATCCTTATAGCCTTGCTCTGCCACTGAAGGACCTGTTGCAGGCGCAACATAAGCCACAGGTAAAGTGGTCGCTTGCACTTGAGGTTCTGGGTTACGCATGCTTTGACATGCAGTCAAAGCAAGCGCAAGTGCAGAAAGTGCAAGACCACGGCCAGTTGTAGACCATAGAGTTTGCATTAAGACATATTCTCCGTACGTGGTGGCTTTGGTTTGTATTTGAAGATGCTACGAATCCATACATAGAAGACTGGAATAAAGAAAATACCAAGTAATGTTGAACTGATTACACCACCTAATACACCATAACCCACTGAGTGTTGGCTACCCGCACCCGCGCCTGAAGAGAGGGCAAGTGGCAGTACACCAAAACCAAAAGCTAAAGTGGTCATAATAATTGGACGTAAACGCATTTTGGCTGCATGTAAAGTTGCATCAAATAGCTCTTCGCCTTTTTCTTGCAACTCTTTGGCAAATTCAACAATCAAGATCGCATTTTTAGCCGACAAACCAATGACCGCAATAATCGCCACTTGGAAGTAAATATTGTTGGATAGGTTTGGATTTTGGAACAACACCATGCCGCCAAAAGTTAAGCCCAAAGCACCAATAATACCTAATGGCACCACCAATAATACCGAAAATGGAATTGACCAACTTTCATATAAGGCGGCTAAACATAAGAATACAATCAGGAGCGATAGCGCATATAAGAATGGTGCTTGATCGCCTGATTCACGTTCTTCGAGTGATAAACCTGTCCATTCAAAGTCATAACCGACTGCGCCCATTTGAGGCAGTTTGGCCACAATCTCTTCCATGGCAAGCATCGCATCACCTGAGCTGACGCCCAGTGCGGGTGTACCTTGAATGTTGACTGATGATAAGCCGTTATAACGTTCTAGACGTGGTGAACCATAGGTCCATTCGCCTGTAGCAAATGCTGAGAATGGAATCATCTCGCCTTTGTTATTACGCACATACCACTTATCTAAGTCTTCCGGCATCATGCGTGAATCAGATTGACCTTGGACATAAACTTTCTTCACACGACCACGATCAATAAAGTCGTTGACGTATGAACCACCCCAAGCAATACCCATAGTGCTGTTAATTTCAGCAATGCTGACGCCCATCGCACCGGCTTGTGCATGGTCAACAATCACTTTGTACTGCGGTGTATCTTCTTGACCATTTGGACGAACACCAGCAAGACGTGAGTCTTGTGCGGCCATGCCAAGGATCATATTACGTGCTTCGATTAATTTAGCATGACCATTACCTGCAGCATCCTTAAGCTGTAAGTTAAAGCCTGAGCTGGTGCCAAGTTCTGGCATCGCTGGCAGCTGTAAAGGCATAATATAAGTCGCGTCTTTTACGATCATATTAAGTGCCATACCACGGCCAATAATCGCACCGACTTGCGATTCAGGTGTTGTACGTTCTGACCAGTCTTTGAGTTTAATAAACGCCATACCTGCGTTTTGACCCACACCGGCAAATGAGAAACCTGCCACACTAAACACAGATTCAACGTGGTCTTTTTCATTCTCTAAGAAGAAGCCCGTCATGGCATCCATGGTTTCGCCAGTACGCTCCAAACTTGCGTTTGGTGGTAGTTGTACCAGTGTCATCACCACACCTTGGTCTTCATCAGGTAAAAATGAAGAAGGCAGTTTTTGGAACAAGAACACAATTCCGACAAGTACCACGACATAAACCGCACCAGAGAAAATCTTGTTGTGGGTCATGCGGTTGACGCCGCCTTGGTATTTCTCTGACATTTTGTCAAAGCTGCTATTAAACCAACGGAAGAAGCGAGCAAAGATATTGTTGCTTGGAACTTTGTTTGGATCGTGCTGTTTGAGCATGGTGGCACATAGCGCTGGCGTAAAGGTTAACGCTACAAGCAGTGATAACACCATGGCGGTAACAAGAGTAATCGAGAACTGACGATAAATAACCCCTGTCGTACCACCAAAGAATGCCATAGGTACGAATACCGCAGACAGCACCGAGGTAATCCCAATTAAAGCGCCTGAGATTTGCTTCATCGAGATTTCTGTTGCGGTCACAGGATCTAGATGTTCCTCGACCATAACACGCTCAACGTTTTCCACCACGACAATGGCATCATCGACCAGAAGACCAATGGCCAGTACCATCGCAAACATGGTTAAGGTGTTAATCGAGAAGCCAAACATGTTGATGACTGCGAAAGTTCCCAGTACCACCACAGGCACTGCCATGGTTGGAATAATCGTGGCGCGCCAGTTCTGTAAGAACAAGAACATCACGATGAAAACCAGGATGATCGCTTCAATTAAGGTTTTGACTACACTTTTAATTGAGAGTTCAATAAAAGGTGTGGTGTCAAAAGCCAGTTCGTCTTTTAAGCCCGCAGGATAGTTAGGACGTAATTCTTTTAAACGGGCTTCAACCGCTTGCGCAGTATCTAAGGCATTGGCACCGGTAGCAAGTTTAATTGCGACACCGCCAGATGGCTTACCGTTATATTTAGAATCAAACTGATAGTTATCTGCACCAAGTTCAACTTTTGCTACATCACCTAAACGGACTTGTGCACCGTTAGAGGTATTTTTTAAGAAGATGTTGGCAAATTGTTCAGGCGTTTGCAGTAAGCTTTGCGCAGTAACGGTCGCGTTTAAAACCGTACCTTCAATTGCCGGTGCACCACCTAATTGACCCACCGCAACTTGCGCGTTTTGGGTACGAATCGCAGCAGATACATCACTTGGCGTCACTTGTAGACTGGCCATTTTAGCCGGATCTAACCAAATACGCATAGCGTATGAGCCACCAAAAACTTGTACCTCACCTACACCTGCCACACGACTTAAAGGTTCAGAGATGTTGGAGTTAACATAGTCTTTAATGTCGTTACCGGTCAGTGAACCATCCGGTGAATAGAAGCTTAATACTTGTAAGAAGCTGGCACCGGACTTGGTAACACGTACACCTTGACGTTGTACATCTTCTGGTAATAAAGCAGTTGCCGATTGCAGTTTGTTCTGGACTTGAACTTGTGCAATATCGGGATCAATACCTTGTTCAAAGTTTAAGGTAATTGATGCCTGACCATTACCGGCACTGTTTGATGAAATGTAGCGTAGACCATCGAGACCATTCATCTGTTGCTCGATCAGCTGCGTCACGGTATTTTCTACGGTATCAGCAGAAGCACCAGGATAAGTCGCAGAAATCGTCACTGTGGGTGGTGCGATGGTTGGATACTGTGCGATTGGCATTTTGCTTAAGGTGAGCACACCCGCCAGCATAATCACCAATGCGATCACCCAAGCAAAGATTGGGCGATGAATAAAAAATTGAGCCATCCTTACCTCTTAAGCTTGCGCTTTTTGTTCAGGTGCTGATTTTGCTTCGCTGGCAGGTTGTTGATCCGCACTTGGGGCTTGAGCTTGAGGCGCAGCCGCTTTAGGTTGATACGGTTTAGCAACCACCTGCTGTTCAGGTTTCACTTTAGCAATACCATCAACGATCACTTTATCACCTGGATTTAAACCTTCGGTGACAATCCAATCGGTACCTTGCGCACCCGTGGTGGTCACTGGACGCGGTGCAACTTTCCCATTGGCATCAACCAACATTGCCATGGCTTGACCAGTTGGGGTACGCGTAATAGCCGCTTGTGGAATCAGGTAAGCATTTGGCACTTCACCTTGTACAATTTTTGCAGTGGCAAACATGCCTGGCAGCAATAAATAGTTCGGGTTTGGGAACACAGCACGTAAGGTTACTGTACCCGTATCAGGGTTGACGCTGGCATCAGAAAATGCCAAACGACCTTCAACAGGATAATAGCTACCATCTTCAAGCTTTAACTTCACCGTGGTGTTGTTTGAGCTATTTAAGCTCCCTTGAGATAGACGCTGACGTAAACGCAATAGCTCGGCACTTGATTGGTTGATATCAACATAAATGGGGTCAAGACGCTGAATGGTCACTAAAGGCTCAGCTTGACTGGCGGTCACTAAAGCGCCGGCGGTCACTGTTGAACGATTCGATTGACCAGAAATTGGTGCACGTACAATTGAATAACCGAGGTTAATTTCAGCATTACGTAGCTCGGCCTGTGTGGCAGCTAAATCAGCTTCAGCCAATTTCACTTGTGCCACAGCATCGTCATATTCTTGTTTAGAAATGGCGTTAGAACCGACCAATTGACGATAACGACCTTCTTTAACGCGTAACACGTTTAAATTGGCTTGTTGACGCGCTAAATTCGCACGTACGCTGTCGAGATTGGCACGATTGGTACGTGAATCAATTTCATACAGCGCTTGACCTTCACGCACATAGCTGCCTTCAGCAAACAGACGCTTTAAAATCACGCCATTGGTTTGAGGGCGTACTTCAGACACTTCAAAGGCTGTAGTACGGCCAGAAAGTTCGACTGATTGCTCGACGCTTTGTGGCTGGGCAACAATGACACCAACTTCGGTTGGCGGCATTTGCTGCTGAGCAGCGGCTGCCTGTTTATTTTCGTCTTTGCTACAGCCAACAAGCACCAGACTTGTTGCTAATGCGCAAGCAGTCAGGGCGGGTGCCCAAAGCTTTGCAGACATCATTATTCCACCTCAATTAAGATGTTTATTTAAAATTTGTTTTTAGGACAAAACTGAGATTTGCCAAGCAAATACAGCAAGCTGATCCATATAAAACTAATGCCCCAACCAGAAATCACATCAGAAGGGTAATGTACGCCTAAATATACTCGTGATCCTCCCATGACCAACAACCAAGAGCATGCCAATACTGCCAAATAGCGGTATAGCTGATGACCTCGACTGACCAATAGCACCAATGCGGCAAGGCTTGCTGCATAGAAACTGTGCGCACTTGGAAACGATGATCCGTAGCTTTCTACAAGATGATAGATTTCAGGTGGACGCGGTTTGGCAATGAGATATTTAAGTAGCCAAGCACAAGCGATACTTCCTATAAGTCCAAGACCAATAAAAAGTATTTTTGAATATTTTTTATACCACGCTAAGACAAAACACCATAGTGTGGTGAAAAATAATACAAAAGGCATGCCGCCTAGCACAGATAAGCTGCTTGATATTTGATTGAACGTTTCATTACGTTGCTGACTCAAGTACACCACTGCGCTTAGATCTAAAGCATTTAAAGTGGGGGAATTAAGAATCAATATACTGAAAAATAACAATAAAAAACCTAACAGCAGCAGGCAATAAGGCATCGAAGACCCCTAAATATGACAACCGATTACAGCGCGGTTAATCCTTAGTGTTAAAGTGTACTTGTCAGTACACTTCTTTTCAAGCGTGTGTAAGTTATGCAAATTTATAGGTTTTCATCAGGTTTTTCTGTATAAGAATTACGATATGCCTGATTTTTTTTGCAATTCTTGTTCTATAGCAATGGCTTGCTTAGGGGGCCAAAAAAAGTCGCTGGGTCGGGTTAAAAAATGAGTCAGGACTAATTTTGCTAAAGGTTGCCATTGTTCAAAGCGTACCCGACGCGCACGTAAGGCCACAATAATTGTTAAAGTAAAACTGACAAAAAGGTTCGTTAAACCAATCAGTAAGACACCAAGCAAGGACACAATGACCAAACCCAGATCAGGTTGGTTAATGTTTATTAAGCCTTGAATAAAGTTGGCTGAAGCAAAGGCAATGTGGCGGATATCGAGTGGTAACCCGAGCAAAAAGCCAATCGTTCCCATACTGCCAAGCATAATACCAAATAAGAAATTACCGGCTAAAGCACCAAAATTACGCTCTATATAATCTGCAAAACGATTAAGACGTTCTTGGCCCATCCATTTTTTTAGACGTTGATGGGCTTTAAGGCGTGGTCCTATTTTTCGATAGACCGCCATGTTGTCAAAATACCCAGCCAATAAGCCTGAGAAAAATAAAAATACTCCGGCAATCGCCGCATGGGGGACAGCCAATGAGGTAAACGGATTTAAATCATGTAAAGTTTTTGCGGCTTTGGCATGGGTCATTAAGGGTTCGTGCAGCGCTGCATCCCAGAAAAAAGCAATACATGCAGCAGTTGGAATAGCAATCGAGATATTACCTAAAATCGCAATAAATTGGGTGCGAATAATGTTGACAATGAGTACAGCCACTTCTGCCAATTGTGCCATCTTCGAGCCTTTGCCACGTTGTACCGTAGAGGCAAGTGCGGCTGCGGTCATGGCAGGTTGTTTGGTGGCCACAGTAAAATGCAGGACATGAATCAGCATAAAACCCAATGCATAATTCATGCTGTAGGAAAAAGCCTGCATCAAGGGGGCCATCGACACACGTGCCATCAAGGTCTTTAAAGTGGCCATCACAGCAATAATCAGTCCGGCACCAGCGGCGGACTTATACATGCCAAAGAAGCCCTGTTTATCGGTACTTACATAGTGTTCACCAGTTTTGCTGGCGTTTTCAGTGACCTGTAAGGCTATCAATTCACTGTTGGTGGTCAGTAAAGAGCGCACACTGAGTTCATCATAACTGGTGGCAGTGACATCAATTAGTAGCTCTTTTAGGATCTTAAAGCGTCTATCGTTATCTTCAACAATTAAGTTTAGGAGCAGCTCTAGACGTTCTAAACATTGTTCAAGCAAAGTTAATAAATAGGTCAGACTGACACTGACCCCAATCCGCTTAGTGGAGCGACGAATTTTTTGCACCACATCATGGCATTGTTCAATCATCACCAAGGCTTGGGCAGCATCAGGTGGCGCCACCACCATCATATGCTCGGTATTACGATGCAAGTCTTTGTAGTGACGGATGAAATCAATGATCTCGCGGTTTTGCACCAAGAAAGGTGATTCGTATTCGGTTAGCTCCGGATAAGCATCAATAAATTCTGGATACAAACCAATCCCGCTAATGCGATAAGACAGTACGGTAATGGCTTTAATGAGCTCACTTTTAATCTGTAGTTTATAGCTTTGGTTGCTATGACCTTGCGACAGTAAAATAAATAACTGTTGCCAATCTTGGTCACTAATATTGTCAAGCCAGTTTTTATCGCTGCGCTGATGAAATACCCTGCGGAGTAATTGTTGTAATTGGCTTTCATCTGGAATTAATGGCAGGAAATGTGCGCCTAAGCGTTTAAAGAGCTGATTCCAAAAACCATCTTGCGATAAAATACCTGTATCGGCATATAAGCCACTTTGTTTATATTGGCTGATCAGTCTTAAAATAAAAGTTTGTAAGGTGCTCACCGCGTAGGGCACACGAATTAAACAGTCAATTAAAGCCTGTAGATGATCATGAATTTCGTGTTGTAGCTGAGGGTCACTTGGTCGTAAACGATCGACCAGTTGGATGAGTGTTTCATCATGCAGCGGCGCTCGCGATTCGAGCTGCTGCTGCATTTGAAGTAAAAGGTCGTTAAATTTTATCTGCATACGCAACTTATTGAATACGATGTAAGGCTAAATGTGCAAGGTTCATTAACGCTTGGCGGGATTCAGATTCAGGTAATTCAAGTAATGCGGCAATCGCAGCTTCGGTTTCTTCGGTGGCACGTTGGCGGCAATAATCAAGTGCACCTGAATTGTGCACAATTTGAATCACTTGGTCTAAATGGTCGGTACCGCCTGTGGCAATACTTTTACGAATAATGGCATGCTCATCCCCTTGGGTATTTTTGAGTGCGGCAATCAATGGCAAGGTCGGTTTACCTTCCATCAAGTCGTCACCAATATTTTTACCTAAAGTTTCTGCATCTGAGGTGTAGTCTAAAATATCATCAATAATTTGAAAAGCATTGCCAAAATGACCGGCGAATTTTTTCAAGGCTAAGGCAAATTCTGGTTTTTTAGCCAAGATTGCCGCACCTTCAGTTGCCATTTCAAATAGGCGTGAGGTTTTGCCATGAATAATGGCTAAATAAGTCTGTTCTGTGGTGTCAGGTTGATGCTGAGACTGTAACTGTAACACTTCGCCTTCGGCAATTTCACAGGTGCCCGTGGAAAAGTTTTTAAGTAATTTTAAATCGTCTAAATCCACCAGTAAGTCAAAAGCGCGTGAAATTAAAAAATCACCCACCAAGACTGCAGTTTGATTGTTCCAAGTGGCATTGGCAGTTGGACGGCCACGACGTAAACCTGATTCATCGACTACATCGTCATGCACTAAGGTTGCGGTATGTAGCATTTCAATGATGGCTGCTAAACGACGATGCGCGTCTAAATCAGTAACACCACAGGCTTTGGCTGCCAATAAACACATAATTGGACGCATGCGTTTGCCACCTGCTTCGACCACATGTTTACTCACTGCCATCACTAAGGCAACTTTTGAGGTAATGCCTTCATTAATAAATGTGTCCATCGCAGCAAAGTCTTGAGCAACAGGAGCGAGAATATCTTGCTTAAAGTCGATGGCCATGAAAGACAAACCTCTATAAATATAAAATTGCAAAGAGAGTGTAACAATTTATCTTAAACATAGGCATGTGCAAATGCCCATGTTTGTTGAAGACGCTCGAAAAAGCCGCCATTTTACAACATTTCAACCATTTCTAGGTCGACTGGGTAGGCTTTAAGTGCGTACCGAATAGCTAAAAACTTATTTTAATTGCTGAAACTTACACAAAATCAGCCATGTCGGTCAAATAGTATCAGGAATTTAAGCTTTTGCTGCTTTTTTCTACAGACAATATTTTATGTAAAATGGCTTGTTGTTTAGCCGAGAATCACTTAAAATTCCTCGCTTCGTATAACCCCCAGTGGCGTTCGTTTGAAGTTCAATATGTTGTTGTATTGGCACGAACACACGGGTATTTTGGAGTACACTATGTACGCAGTAATCCAAACCGGTGGTAAACAACACCGTGTTGTTGAGGGTGAAACCCTTAAAGTTGAATTATTGAAAGCTGAAGTTGGCGCATCTATTACGTTTGATGACGTATTAATGCTTGTTAACGGCGAAAGCATTCAAATCGGTGCTCCAGTTGTAGCTGGCGCTACTGTAACTGCTGAAGTAGTTAGCCACGGTCGCCACGACAAAATCCGCATCATCAAAATGCGTCGTCGTAAGCACTATCGTAAACAACAAGGTCACCGTCAATGGTTTACTGAGTTGAAAATTACTGCGATCGCAGGCTAATTCTAGGAGAATATAGAGATGGCATCTAAAAAAGCCGGTGGTTCGACTAAAAACGGTCGCGACTCGAATCCTAAAATGTTAGGCGTAAAAATCTACGGTGGTCAATCAGTTACAGCTGGTAACATCATCGTTCGTCAACGTGGTACTGAGTTCCACGCTGGTGTAAACGTAGGTATGGGCCGTGACCATACTCTATTTGCTACTGCTGATGGCGTAGTAAAATTCGAAGTGAAAGGTCAATTTGGCCGTCGCTACGTATCTGTTGAAGCGTAAGTTTTAATAGAAAAAAAGCCCGCACCTGTTGCGGGTTTTTTTTATGCGTCATATGCAGCTAAAACTCCATCATGATGGATAAAATCCTACATTTACTTGAAATAAAACAACAAAACTGCCAATTTTCTCCCATATTTAGCGGTAAATTTGGTTTAACATGAGCGAAACACATAACTGATAACTAAGGTGATCACATGAATATGTTAGGTAAAACACTAAGTGCAATGGCAGTGGGTGCAGCGAGCCTGACACCGCTGATGGTCACAAGTACCTATGCCGCGCCGGCAACAGAACAGGTTGCGACTCAAAACTTAGTTAAACAATTGAGCGGTATTCAAAGCCTAACAGCCAACTTTGAGCAAAGCACCAAAACCTCAGCCAAAGCCAAAAATAACAAAGCTTTGACGGCTCAGCACATGAATCAAACTTTCAAAGGGGTCATGAAGGTTGAACGCCCAGGCAAATTCCATTGGCAAATTAATAGCCCTGTCAAACAAACCATTGTCAGTACTGGCCGTACCGTGTGGATTTACGATCCTGATTTAAAACAAGCAGTACGCCAAAGCTTGGATGAGCAAGTGGCCAATACGCCAGCGTTGTTGTTATCCGGTAATACTGCGCAAATTCAGCAGGCATACCGGATCTCACAGCCAGATCAAAGCAAAACTTATTACACTTTGTATCCAAAAAATAAAGAGGGCGCATTTCAAAGTTTAACCATTAGTTTTGGGGCTAAAAATGCACCTACTTTAATGATTCTTGAAGATTCATTGGGTCAAACTACACACGTGCGTTTTAGCAACACCAAAGTCAATGCCAAGATTCCAGCCTCGACCTTTAACTTTACCCCACCAAAGGGTACGGACATTATTGATCAATAACATATATCGCTTCTAAAGCAGCCTACGGGCTGCTTTTTTACTTGTTTAAAAAATGTTCTTTTACTTGGATTTTTAACATGCAGAATTTTTTTGTGGCGCTATAGTGTGGCTTCATTTTGGCTTGAGGTAAAAGGTGTCATGCAACAGTCTACCGTGTGGATCGTATTGACGTTAATGTTGGGGCTTATGGCGTGCCAACCCAAAGATGCACCGCGCCCCAGTGATCCTAAACCGCAAGTACCCAAAGTAGTTTTGCTTGAAAGCCAAGCCATGGAAGTGAAGTTGGCACGTAATGAAGTGTGTACCGAAAAGGGCTGCACCTTATATGACATGCAAAGCGTACAAACCAACCTACCTTGGATTGATGAATACTTCTTAACACGTTTGGCTGAGCTTGAACCTGAGGCATTTCAAGTCGATGCTGAGGTGGTAGTGCCAGATGTGAGTAACGAAAAAGTTGTACTCGAGCAAAATAATCAATTTGTACATTATATTGGCCAGCGTAAAAATATCGCCATGTTTGCCATACAAAGTTACAGCTATGGTGGTCAATTGCCGCAAAGTATGTCACATCATGAATATGTCAATTTTGATCTAAACTTAGAAAAACGTTTGGCGCTCAAAGATATTATCCACAAAGGCCAAGAAGCGGCCTTACTTAAGCTGATGTATGATAAAAATTATGCATGGCTGAAACAGCGTCATATTGAACTTGAACAATTAAAGCTCAGTGATAATTTTTATTTTTCCGCCAAAGGCTTAACTTTGGTTTATCCCGTCTATGAACTAGGCAGTTATGTCGATGGCATGACCGAACTCAGCGTACCCTATACATTTTTAGCCAAAATTCTAAAGCCTGAATACTTACCAAGTTTGCCAAATTACGCCAAAGCGCAAAAATAGGGTAATTGCTGTAATAAGACACAGCAAGCAAGGGCGATTACTGTATTTTTTGCTTTGAACAGCTTACACTATAGCCAGTTTTTTTCTTCAAAAAGATTGGCTATGATCGACCCGAAATTACTCAGAAATAATATTGAGGCTGTAAATTTAGCCTTGGCAAAACGTGGTGTACAGCTTGATGTTGCAGAATGGGCAGACTTAGAAGCACGCCGTAAAGAGATTCAATCTAAAACTGAAACGCTACAAGCAGAGCGTAACACGGGCGCCAAACAAGTCGGTCAAATTAAAAAAGCAGGTGGCGACGCTTCGGACATCATGGTACGTATGTCTGCGATTGGCGATGAAATCAAAGCAGCTGAACAAGCCTTAGCTGAATTACAAGCGGAGCTTGAAGAAAAGTCACTGTCTATTCCAAACTTACCGCATGAATCTGTACCTGAAGGTCGTGACGAAAACGATAACGTTGAAGTATTAAAGTGGGGCACACCGCGCCAGTTTGATTTTGACATTAAAGATCATACTGACTTAGGTGAGTGGATGGGCGGTTTAGAGTTTGAAACGGCAACTAAACTGACAGGTTCACGTTTTAGCGTTTTAAAAGGCCCGCTTGCGCGCCTACAACGTGCCTTAACCCAATTTATGCTTGATACACATACGCTTAAAAATGGCTATACCGAAGCCTATGTGCCGTATTTAGTGAATGCAGATTCATTACGTGGTACAGGTCAGTTGCCTAAATTTGAAGAAGACTTATTCAAATTACAAGGTGAAAAAGAATTCTATTTAATTCCAACTGCTGAAGTGCCAGTGACCAACTTTGTCCGTGACGAAATTATTGATCCTGAACGTTTACCACTGAAATATGCAGCACATACGCCATGTTTCCGTAGTGAAGCAGGTTCTTATGGTCGTGATACACGCGGTTTAATCCGTCAGCATCAGTTTGACAAAGTTGAAATGGTGCAAATCGTAAAACCTGAAACGTCAATGGATGCATTAGAAGAATTAACCGGTCATGCAGAAGGCATCTTACAAGCCCTTGGTCTACCTTACCGTAAAGTCGTGCTATGTGGCGGTGATATGGGCTTTGGCGCGATCAAAACTTACGACTTAGAAGTGTGGGTACCAAGTCAAAATACCTACCGTGAAATTTCTTCATGCTCATGCATGGGTGACTTCCAAGCACGTCGTATGAAAGCACGTTACCGCGCTGATCAAAAGAAAACTGAATTTGTACATACTTTAAATGGTTCAGGTTTGGCGGTAGGGCGTACTTTACTTGCAGTCATGGAAAACTACCAACGTGCCGATGGCTCAATCGAAATTCCTGAAGTATTACGTCCATATATGGGCGGCTTAGAATTTATTGACTAAGTCATTGTGTTTTAAAGTTGCGATGCCTTGAGGCATCGCAATTGTTTTTAGACAATCAAAGAAAAATCAGAGGGTCGCCGTGGAAATTTTTCCCATCTCTTTAAAGTTGCAGCAGCAACCTTGTTTGATTGTTGGTGGTGGACATATTGCGTACCGCAAAGCGCTGCTATTAGCCAAAGCAGGTGCAGTGATTGATGTCGTGGCGCCTGAAATTGAAGCCAATTTGCTTGAACTGGTGCAAAGCAGCCACGGGCAATATGTCGCTGCGCCTTTTAGTACAGATTTTCCCCTTGCTCACTATCGTTTAGTGATTGCTGCAACGGATCAAGCACAGGTCAATCAAGCAGTATTTGAACACTGTGAAGCACAAAATATCTTGGTCAATAGTGTGGATGATCCACCGCATTGCCGCTTTATGGTACCTGCGATTATTGACCGTTCACCCTTGGTGATTTCTGTGGCCAGTAATGGCACCTCGCCGGTGTTATCACGCCAAATTCGTACGCAGTTAGAAACCACAATTCCTCATGGTATGGGTAAATTGGCTGCGTTTTCGGGCCAATGGCGAAGTACCGTCAAAGCGAAAATTATCAATCCAGATGAACGCCGCATTTTTTGGGAAGACTTATATGCAAGTCCACTCAAAGAACAGGTATTTAATGACAATCTAGCTGAAGCAGAGCGTCTTATTGAGCAAGCCTTAAACGAGTGGAAAACCCCAAAAGGCGAAGTGTATTTGGTGGGCGCAGGGCCAGGTGATCCTGAACTACTCACTTTAAAAGCGCTACGCTTAATGCAACAAGCTGATGTGGTGATTTATGACCGCTTAGTGTCTGAGCCAATTATGGACTTATGCCGCCGTGATGCCGAAAAAATCTATGTTGGCAAAGCGCGCTCGAATCATGCGGTACCACAAGAAGGTATTAATGCCTTATTGGTCGAGTATGCACAGCAAGGTAAACGTGTTTGCCGCTTAAAAGGTGGTGATCCTTTTATCTTTGGTCGGGGTGGCGAAGAAATTGAAGAACTCTTTGCCGCAGGTGTACCATTTCAAGTCGTCCCAGGTATTACCGCGGCATCGGGTTGTTCAGCCTATGCGGGTATTCCGCTCACGCATCGTGACTATGCACAAAGTGTACGTTTCTTAACGGGTCATCTTAAAGAGGGTTCACCAGAGTTACCTTGGCAAGAGCTGGTTTATGAAAATCAGACCTTAGTGCTGTATATGGGTTTGGTGGGCTTAGAGAAAATTTGCCAACGTTTGATAGAGCACGGGCAACGTCCAGATATGCCAGTGGCATTAGTTTCTAAAGGTACGACGCCTGAGCAAAAAGTCGTGGTGGGCACTTTAGCGGATATTGCGAGCCAAGTCAGCGCACATCATATTCAAGCGCCAACCTTGACCATTATTGGTGAAGTGGTGCGCTTACGTGAACAATTACAGTGGCAAGGCTAAGGCTTTGCCGTTTAAATAGGTAGAAAACCCCGTGATTCATGTTGTGTTATACGAACCTGAAATTCCTGCAAACACAGGCAATATCATTCGTTTATGTGCCAATACAGGTGCACAATTACACTTAGTTAAACCCTTAGGCTTTGAGCTCGATGATAAAAAGCTCAAACGTGCAGGTTTGGATTATCACGAATATGCCAACATGCAGATTTGGGACAATATTGACGCATGTTTAGCAGATTTGGCCAGTAAAGGTATTGGTTTAGATGCGGTGTATCCACTCACCACCAAAGGCAGTGAAACCCCGCATACTTCGGATTTAAACCGACCAGTGGCATTACTTATGGGCCCTGAAACACGCGGTTTACCTGAAAATGTACGGATGATGTTTCCAGAACAACATTGGATTCGTTTGCCAATGGCTGAAAACTCACGCAGCTTAAACCTCTCCAATGCCACGGCTGTGATTGTCTATGAAGCATGGCGTCAGCAAGGCTTTAAAGCATTATAAAAAATACCACCTTCGGGTGGTTTTTTGATGTCAAGACTGTTGAGCAAAGGTAATTTTGGTTATAACCCTAACTGAATTGATAAAAGAAGAGCGTGATCTTGAAAATAACACACAACTTAAGTCCTTTAAGCGTATTGGTTTTATCTTTGAGTCTGATGACATTAAGCGCGATGACACAGGCGACAGAAGTCCCTACAGCCAGTGTAGAAGCACCTACACCAAGCATTGCACCTGAACCAGTGAGTCAAGCAGAAATTAAACAAGCCTTACAAGCCATGCAGCTTAAAATGCAGCAGCGTATTAAAACATGGGGCAAAAGCTTAAGCCCAAATGATTTTGAGCGGACTTGGCATGGTCGTCAGCTTAAAAAAGCTAAGCGCCAAGAGGTGTGTGGCATTTATCAAAGTGTAGTGAATGATACCTATCAACTCGCTGATGCTAATCGAGCGCGTTTAAGTGCAGAAGCTCAGCAACGTTTACAAGACCGCGATGCTTTTATTCAAAGTTTAGGCTTTAAAGATAATTTGGTAGATACCCAATTGGGCTTTAACTGTCGCTTAAGATAAGATATAAAAAAAGGCGCTTTAAGCGCCTTTTTTTATTGGTCTCAATTAACGATCATCAAATTCGTTATGTTGAGGGGCTGGCTGTTTAAAGCCTTTGGTTTTATAACCTAAGTATAAAATACCTATCATGGCCCACCATAGACCATATTTTAAAGAGTCTTCTTCAATTTCAAGCCATAGCGCAAATACGCTGATAAAACCGAATAAAGGTACAAGGACAAAATTGACAATGTCTTTGAAATTCTTAGTTCGACCATCACGTAAAGCATAGCGTGAAATTACTGATAAGTTCACAAAAGTAAAGGCAGTTAAGGCACCAAAACTAATCAGTGAAATCACCATGTCTAAGTCCATAAAGCCAGCCGTTAACGCCACCGCACCCACAATTAAAATATTGTACGATGGGGTGAAGTTTTTAGGGCTAATATGACCAAAGATCTTCTTGTTAATTACGCCGTCGCGACCCATCACATACATTAAACGTGATACACCAGCATGAGCTGAAATCCCTGACGCCATTACGGTAATAATCGCAAAACCAAGAACATAAGCTTGGAATAACGAACCACCCACTAAGAGCAGAATTTCTGGTTGTGTTTCAGCAATATTTTCAAAATAACTGCCCGGTGTATTTGGGAAGTAAATCTGCATAAAGTAAGTGCTGATAATAAAGATCACACCTGCAATGAGTGCAGTTAAGAAAATTGCTTTTGGTAAAGTCTTTTCAGTGTCTTTGGTTTCTTCGGCCAATGAACTGAGTGAGTCAAAACCTGTAAATGAGAAACACAGTAAAGTTGCGCCAGTAATCAGTGCACCAACTGAGGTCAACTCGTTCCAAAATGGCTCAAGGCTCCACAATTGATAACGTGCATCAGCAGAAATTGGTCCATCTGCATTAAAGCCCGCTTGTAACTTGCTGTAGACCAAGTAAGTAAATACCGCAATCACAATCAACTGTACAAAGACAATTAAACTGTTAAAGTTGGCAACAAAGCGCGCACCGCGTAAGTTAATTCCCGTCATAAAGGCGGTGAGCACTACGACCCATACCCAATGATTGACCGATGGGAACAGTGCCTCTAAGTAGATCACTGCCAAGATAATATTCACCATTGGCGACAATAGATAATCTAGCCAAGACGACCAGCCCACCATAAAGCCAACATTGGGGTGAATTGATTTTTGTGCATAGGTATAAGCCGAACCCGAGGATGGGTAACGACGGATCATATGCCCGTAGCTTAGAGAGGTTAATAAAATTGCCACTAAGGCAAAAACATAAGAGGTCGGAACATGAAGGTTACTTTCTTCTGACACCAAACCAAAGGTATCAAACAAAGTCATGGGTTGGATGTAGGCCAAACCAATAATAATAATGTGCCAGAGTCCTAGCGTTTTTTGCAGTTTCGCTGCCGATTGAGTCCCAGAAACATTAGTCAACGGCGTTATCCTCTTAATCGTTGATCAAGGATCAGTCATTGTGTATAAGGACCGTTTGAGACGAACGATCCCCCCAGAGATAAAATAAAAGTGCGCCAATCTACTTGAAATGTTCGCACTTGTCAGCAACTTTCTTTGCTACTAGCAGAAAATGTGCCATGTAAGCCAGCTGAGATAAATTCATAATAAAAGCCTGATGCTTAAAAAAACATCAGGCCTATTTGGGCTTATATTGGCTTAAAATGCTCAAATTACCAAGCTTTTTCTAAGATCTGCTTTAAATCTTTTAGGCTGGCTTCTTTAGGATTATAGATGATCGAACCATCATTTAAGGCTTTTTCTGCGATCTCATCGAGCTGCGCTTCCGAGACTTTATGTGTTTCACGTAAAGTACGTGGCAATTTGGTCAAGCTATAGAGTCGATCACGCATGGTCATGATGCTCGTAATGGTTTTTTCGGCACGTAAGTGTGCTGGTGTTTGCGCATAAATTTCTGCCCCAGCCAAAGGCAGCAATAAATCAGCGATTTTTTCGCTATTCACCGATTGGTTGTATTCTAAAACATACGGTAAGAATAGATTCATACATAGGCCATGTGGTAAATGTGCCACAGCGCCTAAAGCATGACCCAATGAATGTACTAAGCCCACCATTGAATTAGAAAACGCAATGCCTGCCATGGTCGAGGCTTGGGCCAACTCTAAACGTGCTTGAGCATCTTCAGGATTATCGAGCACGCTAAATAAGTTTTCGCTGACCTTTTTTATGGCGGCTGTGGCATAGGCATCACTCATTGGATTTGCCGCTAAGCCAGTATACGCTTCAATTGCATGGGTCATGGCATCCATGGCAGTCATGGCAGTTAAATGCGCTGGCAGGGTTTTGGTCATACGTGGATCAAGAATGGCAGCATGCGGCATTAAATAATAAGAGGCAAAAGCCATTTTGACATTTTTCTCAGGATCTGAGACCACCGCGACCATAGTGACTTCTGAACCAGTACCTGAGGTGGTTGGAATTACAAAAAATGGCTTAAGCGCTTTAGGTAAGTTGTGTGCACCTGAATATTGCAGTAAGTCATCACCGCCTTCAGAGACTAAAATATTGGTGGCTTTAGAGGTATCAATCACCGAGCCGCCACCCACAGCAATAATGGCATCACAGTTATGCTGACGATATAGCTCGGCAGCTTTACGCACGGTATCTAAGCTTGAATCAGGAGGGACATCGTCAAAAATAGCCGCAATCACAGTGTTTGTACTGACAAATGCAGCTTCAACTGGGGCTAATAATTTATTGGCACGTACGCCTTTATCGGTAATGATCAGCGCACGTTTGGCACCTAAGGTGGCAAGTTCAAACGGAATATGTTCTAGGGCTGCATGACCGGCAATGACTTTGACTGGACAGAAAAATTCATAATAAGGCTTAGCCATGTTTGTTACTCCGTTTTAAATAAGATTGCGCCACTTTTAAGTAAATATGCGCGGCACCAGAAAGTTTTTGTTTTAAAGCTAAAGATTTTGGATATTCTTTGACAGCAAGCTCAGCTAAGAGTTTAGGCAAAATCAGTGCTTCCATCTTATTTAAGCAGCGCACTAAACGAATCGCATTACTTAAATCACCATCTGCCACCATACGGTCATTGGCAAAAGCTTGCGCCGTGCTTTCTTGAAAAGAAAATACCAAAAAGGCATGGCTTAAATGTTTAAATTGAATAGTGAGATCAGGCTTTGCTGTGTAGTCGCTGAGCAATTCAAGTTGGGCATTATGGGTTACTCGGGCCACAAATGCAGGTCCTTTGGGAAAAACACCCATTGACAGCACAAAACCTGTGGGAAACTTACTCACCTCAGCTTGAACTTCTTGATCGACTTGGCTAGCCATCACCAGACCACGTCCAATGATGTCCATCATTAGCTTAACGTAGGTCTGCTGTAATGCCGGCTTGACGGCGCTTGCTGCAATCACAGGCGAATCCTTTTTTATAAAGAGTTATTTTTGCTTGAGGGCGAGAAGCCCTCATTTTTTTTAATTTAAGCGTCAATCACTTGAATGTCACTAAAGTAACCGCTGGCACGTAAACTTGCAATCATATCTAAGCACAAGTCATCAAAGCATGGATAGTCAGCTACGAGGTCCATGACACGTACCATTTCAAGTCCAGCATAACCACATGGATTAATGGTATGAAAACCAAATAAGTCGCAGTCAATGTTTAAGGCTAAACCGTGGTAGCTGCGTCCTTTACGGATTTTAAAACCTAGCGAACCAATTTTACGTTCGGAAACATAAACACCAGGCGCATCAGCTTTGGCATAGGCTTGAATACCGTATTTGTTAAGCAGCTCAATCATGAGGTTTTCAGCATAGCTCACTAAACTGCGTACATTCCAACCCAAACGATTGAGGTCAAACATAAAATAAGCCACCAATTGACCAGGGCCATGCCAAGTGACTTGACCACCACGGTCACTTTGCACCAAAGGAATATGGCTGGGCATTAAAACATGCTCAGGCTTACCCGCTTGACCTTGGGTAAGTACATCGTGATGCTGCAAAATCCACAGTTCATCTGGGGTATTTTCATCACGTTGTTCGGTGAGGCTTTTCATTTCTAAAAAGCGCTCTTGATATGGAGTTAACTCATGATAATGACGAATAATTAAAACAGGTTTGGCAGCAACATCTGTCACAGCGTGCGTCCTATACATCTAACAATTGCTGTTGATTATAAGATGAATTGAGATAAAAAGGGCAAAGGCTAACAAGCATAAAAAAACACGTCCGAGGACGTGTTTTTAAATTAAAGTGCAGTTTTAATCAGCGGGCAAGCTGCAAGGTCTGCATAGACAGCATGTACTTGTTCAAGTTCTTCAAAACGCAGCTGGGCAGTTAAAGAGTGATACTTACCCGTGCGTGAAGGCGTTATGGTCATGCTGCTGCCATCAAAATCTGGAAAATGTTTTACGAAAATCTCAGTTACAGCCACATGTAACTCGGTACCTGCAAGACCAATCAATTTAATTGGATAGTCCATAGGGAAGACCCATAGATCTTCTTGCAGTTCGCGTGATGGAGTACGATTGGTCATGTCAATCATGGGATACCTCTAGATTAAAAATACCTGCATTAAGCAGGTATTTTGATGTATGCGCTAATACTCATATTATGGGGCAGTTTGCCCCATATTCAAGTGCGTATTGTCTTAGCGATAGATTAGTCATTCTCAAGGAATGAACGTAAGTGTTCTGAGCGTGAAGGATGACGTAATTTACGTAATGCTTTCGCCTCAATCTGACGAATACGCTCACGGGTCACGTCAAACTGTTTACCCACTTCTTCCAATGTATGATCGGTTGGCATATCAATACCAAAACGCATTTTTAAGACTTTTGCTTCACGTTCGGTTAAGTTTTCTAACACTTCACGGGTTGCTTCTTTTAAGCCTTCAGACGTTGCCGCATCAATTGGAGACGTAATGTTGCTGTCTTCAATGAAGTCACCTAGATGCGAATCTTCATCATCACCAATTGGGGTTTCCATCGAAATGGGTTCTTTGGCGATTTTCAGTACTTTACGTACTTTCACTTCGTCCATTTCTAAACGTTCACCTAATTCTTCAGGTGTTGGTTCACGCCCCATTTCTTGTAACAATTGACGCGAAACACGGTTAATCTTGTTAATGGTTTCGATCATATGTACTGGAATACGGATGGTACGCGCTTGGTCAGCAATCGAGCGGGTGATCGCCTGACGAATCCACCATGTTGCATAAGTTGAGAACTTATAACCACGGCGGTATTCAAACTTATCTACCGCTTTCATCAAGCCGATGTTACCTTCTTGAATTAAATCCAAGAACTGCAAACCACGGTTGGTGTATTTTTTCGCAATCGAAATCACCAAACGTAAGTTAGCTTCAACCATTTCTTTTTTAGCACGACGCGCTTTGGCTTCGCCAACTGCCATACGTTTTGAAATGTCTTTGATATCTTTAACGCTTAAGCCAAGCTCTTTTTCAATATCCGCGATCTTTTGTTGGAACGCTAAAATATCTGGGCGAACTTTTTCAAGATAGCCTTTTTGATCTGGGCTGGCTTTGGCAATTTGCTCATCTAACCATGCAAAGTTTGATTCTTGACCTGGGAAAGAGGTACGGAACTGAGTACGGTCCATACGACCACGACGAATTGCATAACGCATCACTTCACGTTCAGAACTACGAATTGAGTCGTGTGTACCACGAATCATTTCTGAAATTAAATCAAAAAGACGCGGGGTAAATTTAAACATCATAAACACAGTGGCAAGTGCTTCTAAAGCTTCATTGGCTTCAGGGCTGTTGCGACCATGTTTTTCAATCACGCTCTTGGTGTTTTTCCAAGCGTCAGACAGCTCAGCAAAACGCGCTTTGGCAATTTCTGGATCAGGACCTGAATCGGCTTCAGAATCATCATCGCTTTCAGATTCTTCTTCTTCGTCATCATCGTCAAGTTTGACATCTTTGGTTGGCTTAGTCGTAGATGTTTCTTCATCATCGTCTAAGTCCGCATCGTCTTCTAAAACTTCAGGAATATCTTCATCAGTTTCTGGGTCTAAATAACCAGATAAAATGTCAGCAAGACGACGTTCGCCTGCAACATAGTCATTATATTCTTGGAGTACAACTTCAACTGCATTTGGCCAATAAGCAATTGAATTGAGAACGTCGCGAATCCCTTCTTCAATACGTTTGGCAATGCTGATCTCGCCTTCACGCGTTAAAAGCTCAACTGTACCCATTTCACGCATATACATACGTACAGGGTCAGTGGTACGGCCAGGCTCATTTTCTACCGAGGCAAGTACCGCAGCTGCTTCTTCTTCAGCCACTTCATCGGCTGCATCAGCATTGTTCGAATCGAACATGGTGTCATCAGATTCAGGCGCACGTTCATGCACTGGAATACCGACGTCTTGAAGCATTTGAATAATGTCTTCAATCTGTTCACTTTCCGTGATTGAGTCTGGGAGATGATCGTTAACCTCAGCGTACGTTAAGTAACCTTGCTCTTTGCCTCGGCTAATCAGCGCCGCTACTTGAGAAGTAGGGGAAGTCATATCGCTCATCTTTGCTTACTCTTCATTGAATCTGTGGCAGTAAAAAACCGTGCATGATAGCACAATTCTCAAAAATAGTTTTTGAATTGATCGCTCAGGCATGATTTATAAATATATAGTTACAGTACAATATGGGGATGCTTGTCTAAATTACAAGCTTAAAAAGCTGCATTGCTGTAAATCTATGTGCATCTTAACATGTTTAACATTGAATGATGCTGTGTGCAAAAAATACACAAAAATCTAGACGAAAAACAAGTACAAAATGGTAAATTTAAGCCAAGTGAAATAATAAAACTTGACAATATAAAAAAAGGCAGATAAATAGCGCCTAGACCCATTACATTTTTTCATTAGAGGTAGTTTTAGTGTCTTCGACAGATTTTGAACTAGATGATAGCTACGGTGATGATGATGTTAGTTTTGAAGAGGCCTCAACTAAGCTGAGTGCTAAAGAGTCGTTGGAAAAACGCCGCCTCATCGATGAATTACTCGCGCAACGTCGTTTAGAACGTGAACTTAAGGAATTTGATTACGACATCGACGATGATGACGATTTTGACGATGAAGATTAATCAATTTCAATGTGGCATGGCTTAAATAAATGCTATGCTAAACCTTTCGATATTTCTAAGTTTGGATATTAGATGAGTGCTTTTGATTTAGACCAGTTAAGTGAATATCTAGATGGTGACCAAAATGAATACGGTCTAGATTTTGCAGCAACACATGGTTTTTTATGTGCTATTGCAGTTGGCCCTCAGTTTGACAAATGGTTAGATGAGCTGTTTGAAGGCAATCAGAAAAAGGTTCCAGCAGAAATCATCGCACAGGTTAAAGCATGGTTAGACTCAATTCGCCAAAGCTTGGCCAATGAAGAAGGGATTGAATTTCCTTTTGAAATTGAAGAAGCAGACACTGAATCAAGTTTAGGTGACTGGAGCGTTGGCTTTGTTGACGCAATGTTCTTAAACGAAGAAGCATGGTTTACCGATGAGTTTGAAGAACAATTGGTTGACTTAACTTTACCGATTATGGTGTTTAGTGGCATTGACGAAGAAGATCCACAAATGGAATCATTCCGCCGTAATGGTCAGTTGATGGATGAGTTAGCGGAAGAAATTCCAGATAACTTAAACGAAATTTATTTGATGTATCACACACCAAACTAAGTTTTTATTTAAAAAGCACCCTCGGGTGCTTTTTTTATGGCCTATGTAAGCCGTTGCCAAGCATCTTGGCTGGCTTGTTTGGCTTGTTGCCAAGTTAAACGTGATTCACCTTTGACTTGCTGCCATTTTTGCTCTAGCTCGGCTTCTACCTGACTAAATGAAGTATCTGCAGGATGTAAGCGTCTTTCTTCATAACCTAAACGATAGGCTTGTTGATAATCACGCTGGTAGCTTGCATCAGGATATTGCTTTAAGGTGTGTTGGTAATAGGGCATATTAACGCTTTGCTCGCGCCAATAATGGTCTTCTTCGGTTGGATTAATGGCTTCGGCGGCACCTTTGCCCGCCAGTCCACCGACCACTGCACCAACTACACCGCCAACGACTGCGCCTACAGGACCACCGACTGCACCAATAGCCGCGCCTGCAGCAGCGCCACCTGCGGCACCCACGCCTGTACCAATTGGATGGGCGCCGGGTTCACCACTGAGCGGATCGGCATTTAAATGCTGGTGTTGTTGATCACTTAAGTTGTTTTCAATGCCTTGATCGACATTGGCATGCAGCGGATGGGTTTCTACAATGCCATCTCCCGTAGGTGTATCTGTGTTTAGGGACTGAGCTTGTATCGCATCACGAGCTAGTTTCTCACGCTGTTCAGACGATAAGCTTTGATTAACTTCATTGATATCTGGACGATGTTGATCTGACATAAGCTCACCTTAAAATTGTTGTTATAAGTTCATTAAGGTAGAGCAATCTGCTGTAGCTGATGAGGGTAAAAGCGTAGCATCAGGTTACAGCAGGTATGTAGTGTTGACTTTTTACATCAAGCTTTATGTTTACGTTGCCAACGACGATAAAAAATCACACCAATGATCAACAGTACAATAGCCACAATGCCATAACCCACTTGACTAAAAATTTGATGCATCAGCGCTTGATTCTCGCCAAAGTAAAATCCGACACAGGCTAAAAAAGTCGTCCAAATAATCGTACCTAAGCTGCTAAACAGCATAAATTTCCAAAACGGCATGCGGCTCATGCCAGCAGGAATACTGATCAGCGAGCGTACCGCAGGTACCATCCGACCAAAAAACACCATACGATGACCGTATTTTTCAAACCAAGCTAAGGATTTTTTAACATCATCACTTTTAATAAATAAATATTTACCATAACGATCCACGAAACGGAAAATGGCAGCATGGCTAAATTGATAGCCCACCCAATACAAAGCTGCTGCAGCCAAGAGTGAGCCAAAACTACCCGCAATAATTACTCCCAAGAGGGTGAGAGTGCCTTGTGAAGCAGAATAACCTGCAGAGGGCATAATAATTTCAGAGGGAATAGGGGGGAAGACATTGTCTAGGAACATCAGTAAGGCAATACCAAAGTAGCCCAAACGTTCCATAATACCAATAATCCAAGCAGTCAAATTCATAAGAGAGATAGATAAATAGACAGTGAATTTATACTAGGTGAGTTTTATTTTTATATAAAGCTTTGTTTTGTAAATTAAAAAAGCCCGCTTAACGCGGGCTTTTATATTATAGACGTTTACGTTTTGCTGCGGCAATTTGTGATTGACGCATACGGAAGCCTTCTTTTTGCTTTTCAGTGGTTTTGTCGATGCAATATACGCATGACACACCATGTTCATAGCTTGGCAGTTCGACTTCTTCAGGAGTTAATGGCCAACCACATGCATGACATTTGACGTTTTGACCTTCTTCTACACCGTGAGTAACTGCAGTACGACCGTCAAATACAAAGCATTCACCTTCCCACATGCTTTCTTCTGGTGGGGTTTCTTCTAGGTATTTTAAGATACCGCCTTTTAAGTGATAAACCTCAGTGAAGCCTTCTTGTAACAGCAAAGAAGTTGATTTTTCACAGCGAATACCACCCGTACAGAACATGGCAATTTTCTTGTCTTTGTGCTGTTCAAGGTTGTTTTTTACATATTCTGGGAATTCACGGAATGATTCAGTTTTAGGATCAATCGCGCCTTTAAAGGTACCCGCTTTATATTCATAATCGTTACGGGTATCCACTAAAATCACGTCATCACGTGCGATGAGTTCGTTCCATTCTTTAGGATCAAGATAGTGACCGACTAAATCGCGAGGCTTAACTGGTACACCTAAAGTCACGATTTCTTTTTTCAATTTAATTTTCATTTTACGGAATGGTTTTTCAGAGCTATCAGACTCTTTGTATTCCATTTCGTTAAAGCCTTCGTTTAAAAGGAATTGATGAATCGTATCAATGGCTGCACGATCACCGGCAACTGTCCCGTTAATGCCTTCGCCAGCTACAATCAGAGTACCGCATAGATTGATGGTTTTTACCAAGTCTAAAAGACGTTGTTGCAGATCAGCAGGATCTTGAACTTCTTTGAATTGGTAAAGTGCTGCAACAACCCAGTTAACGGTCGCTTGCTGTTCTACAGGTGCAAGCTGTTCTACAGTAGCGTTCATGGAGACTCCAAATGTAGCTAGTAAATTCTAAAGCGCGCATTTTAACTGATATTGTCTAGAGATTCAAAATTTCCATACAAAAAATATGCCTTTTTAAACTGCCCATCTCAGGCTATGCTAGGCGCGCTAAATCTTAAGGCAAAATGTGGAGTTTTTATTTTGAGCAATGAGCGTCGAATTGCCTCTTTAACCCCGTGTGCAGGACGTTGTTCTACGGTATTTGGTGATTTGGTTTGTCGTGGATGCCGACGTTTTAGCCATGAAGTGATTCATTGGAATCAATATACGCCTGAGCAACATGCCGCAGTATGGAACCGCTTAGATGCGCAGTTAGACCAAATTTTAGTCCCAATGTTACCGCAGGCAAACTTAGTGCAGGTAGAAGGCTTTGTGCAGTCGAAACGCGTACGTTTACGTCCCAATGCCAGTCGTGGGCGTAAGCTGTATCATGCTCTAAAACTTTGTGAGAAAAACCGCCATTTTACGGATGACAGTGGTTTAGGCATTCACTATAAGCAAGTGCGCCCGCTCTGGGATGAATTTGAACGCCGCGTTTTGGCATTGGCTAATGCATCTTATGATTTGGCTTTTGTACGCGCCAAAGGCATTCGCTATCACTTGTTGCAAGGCAAAATCGAAATTGAAAAGATTTAAGCCAGCTGTCCACAAAAAAGCTCGCCAATTGCGAGCTTTTTTTAGCACTTAAAAAATTTAAGCCACTTGTACCGGAATACAATTTGCTGTGTGATTCACAGTATTGTCTGGGTTGGCATACACCAAACGAGGTTGATGCAAAGCAGCCTCAACTTCATTAAAGTCACCAAAAGTAGCAATAATTACTAAGTCACCGACGTCCGCTTGGTGAGCTGCACCACCATTGACAGAAATCATGCCTGAATCATTTTCACCACGAATGGCATAGGTAGTAAAACGTTTGCCATTGGTGACGTTCCAAACATGAATTTCTTCATATTCACGAATACCCGCCAAATCCATCAAGGTGCCATCAATGGCACATGAGCCTTCGTAATGTAATTCAGCATGAGTTACCACTGCACGGTGAATTTTGCATTTAAGTAAACGAGACAGCATACAAGCTCCCAATTCATCCATTAATTTTCGAGCGCACCAGAGCGCACCGCATTGTGCGTGGAAAATGCACAATGCGCAAGAGGATAAATTTTAAGGCTTATACGCGTTAATTTGATTCATGGCTGGTTGAATATCGCCATTAACCAATAATTTGATTTGTGCGAGGGCATGATGAATCGCATCATCCATCAGGGTTTGTTCACTGCTCGGCGCTCTACCTAGCACATGACTTGAGACTTGATCTTTGGCACCCGGATGACCGATCCCAATACGTAGACGATGGAAATTCGGACCTGTATGCGGCACGATATCACGTAAGCCGTTATGACCACCATGACCACCACCGGTTTTTAGGCGAATGACACCAGGATTCATATCCAGTTCATCATGGGCGATGAGCATGCTTTCAGGTGCAATATTATAGAATTTAGCAAAAGGCACGACACTTTTACCCGATAGGTTCATAAAAGTCGTCGGCAACAATAAGCGAACGTCTTGACCTTCGATATTGCCACGGCCGCTAATGCCGTTAAATTTTGGGTCGTTTTTTAAATTGATACCATAACGCTCTGCAAGGCGTTCGACAAACCAAAAGCCTGCATTATGGCGGGTTTGGGCGTACTCCCGACCGGGATTGCCCAAACCAACAATTAGCGAAAGATTAGCCACTAATTACACCAATAAACACTTATGCGCGTTTGAAGTCAGCGTGCATAGGTGTGTTTTTTGCAGGGTGACGTTGAAGCGCTTGGATTTTAACGCTTTCAGTTTTACCGTCGATGTTGATTTCAACAACTTCAGCGAAGAATTCGTTGCTTTCTAATGCTTTAACAAGTTCACGAAGTTCTAAAGTAACCGCTACAGGAGCAGCTTCGCCACCGTAGATAATTGCTGGAACTTTGTTTTGAAGACGAAGGCGGCGGCTCGCACCTTTCCCTTGAACTGCTTCTTCACGTGCTACTGCATTTAATACGAAGTTTGCCATGATAGACATCCTATTTAAGTTAATGGACTAGACTTGCGACCAGTCTAGTTGATAGAAAGCCCCGCCAAAAGGCAGGGCTTTGAAATTTAAGCGTTCGATTATAGATAAGAATCGAACATTGCGCTAATAGATTCTTCGTTGTTAATACGACGAATTGTTTCAGCTACCATGCTTGCAACTGAAACTTGGCGAATCTTACCAAGCGCTAAAGCTTCTTCTGAAAGCGGAATCGTGTCTGTAACAACCAATTCATCGATCACTGAGTTTTTCAAGTTTTCGATTGCTTTACCAGATAAAACTGGGTGAGTTGCGTAGGCAACAACACGGCGAGCACCAAAGTTTTTCAATGCATCAGCAGCTTTACATAAAGTACCTGCTGTATCGACCATGTCATCTACAATAACGCAGTCACGATCTTTTACATCACCAATCAAATGCATCACTTGTGATTCATTCGCTTTTTGACGACGTTTATCGATGATCGCAAGATCAATATCACCCATTTGTTTTGCAACAGCACGAGCACGGACTACACCACCAACGTCAGGCGAAACAACCATAAGGTTGTGATGTGACTGTTGACGTAGATCAGCAAGTAATGCTGGCGTACCGTAGATGTTGTCTACAGGGATATCGAAGAAACCTTGGATTTGGTCAGCGTGTAAGTCGATCATCACCACACGGTCAATCCCTACAGTTGTTAGCATATCTGCAACAACTTTGGCAGTAATTGGCACACGGCTTGAACGAGGACGACGGTCTTGACGAGCATAACCGAAGTAAGGGATGACAGCAGTAATACGACCAGCACTTGCGCGACGAAGCGCGTCCGCCATTACCAAAATTTCCATCAGGTTATTGTTGGTTGGAGCACAAGTAGGTTGTACGATAAATACGTCTTTACCACGCACGTTCTCAGTGATTTCTACAGCAATTTCACCATCAGAGAAGGTAGAAACAGATGCAGCACCTAGAGGAATGTGTAAATGGCTTACGACTTTTTGAGCGAATTGTGGATGCGCAGTTCCACTAAAAACGACAAGATTGGGCATGAAGCACCCTTGGCGGTTAGAATATATGGGAATAGATGGCAGGGGTAGCTGGATTCGAACCAACGGATGCCGAGATCAAAACCCGGTGCCTTACCACTTGGCGATACCCCTAATGCGGCAGAACTTTAATATTTTTATTGCTTAATGTCAAGAATTTTTAACTTTAAAGCAATAAAGACTGTTCTGTCTTTTTTGAGAAAATGGCAGGGGTAGCTGGATTCGAACCAACGGATGCCGAGATCAAAACCCGGTGCCTTACCACTTGGCGATACCCCTAATTTGATGACTGTAAGATGGCAGGGGTAGCTGGATTCGAACCAACGGATGCCGAGATCAAAACCCGGTGCCTTACCACTTGGCGATACCCCTAATACAGTACATCTATTTTACAGGTGAAAATGGCAGGGGTAGCTGGATTCGAACCAACGGATGCCGAGATCAAAACCCGGTGCCTTACCACTTGGCGATACCCCTAATCTACTTTAAAATCCATCAATGGCGATTCGTTTAAGCTATTCACCAAGTAAGCTTTACATGGTGCATTTGCTAGAATGTCATCAACTGGCATATCTAAAGTCGCTTCAACAAAAACACAAGCACCTGTACCTGTAAGTTTTGCAACACCGAACTGATCTAAGTATTGCATCGCTTCATCGACTTCCTTGTATAAGCTTCGTGCCAGAGGCTCAAAGTTATTCTTAAAATCAGATGGCGTTTGCTGATAGCCGCAGAATTTAAAGACCTTTTCATTTCTTGTCAACGTTTTTTGTGAAAAAAGTAATTGTGTGCTGATAAAACAATCAGGTTTAAGCACAATATACTGTTTTTGAGCTAAATTTATCCAACTTAAACGCTCGCCAATGCCTTCAGCCCAGGCATTTTTACCATGTACAAATACAGGGACATCTGCACCGAGTTTAAGGCCAAGTTGTGCCAATTGTTCAATACTTAATCCACACTGCCACAGTTGATTGAGTACAATCAGCGTTGTAGCGGCATTGGATGAGCCACCACCCAAGCCTGCACCCATGGGAATGTGTTTTTCGACGCTGATTTTCAAACCAGTTGGTGCTTTGGCAAATGGTTTTAACAGTTGCGTGGCTTTAAAAATTAAGTTTTGTTCAAGATCAACGTTGTTTAAACCATCAATTGTAATGTCTGTATTGTCGGTTTGCTTGAATGTTAGCCAGTCATACAAATCAATGAGCTGAAAAATGGTTTGTAATTCGTGGTAGCCATCACTACGACGATCAGTAATATGTAAAAACAAATTCAGTTTGGCAGGAGAGGGGACGCGTAACATAACTTTCACTTAACGATCTTGAATGAGCATAGTAATACGGTTTTCCTGACCATTTTCAAGCGCTTGCTTTAAAATTAACCGATTTGGGAGCGAGCTTTGGTTATAACTTAAATCCACCACCCAACCGGCCTCAATAATTTGGCGAATGCGTTGTTGGTCGTCTTTGCTAAGCTTTGCATCTTCTGTGGCAGGTTTGGCTTGAATCCAATCCATTAAATAGGTAATTGGTGCATCCCAACCTGTAGCGCGTTTGAGTAATTCTTCTGGACTGGCAGCACGAATTAAACCGGTTTGGCTGCTGTTGAGACTAACTTCGCCGTTTTTTTCTCCGCTAATTTGGGTTTTACCAATGCCTAAAATACCACTCAGTTCAATTTCAAATTGGTTATGCTGCTGTACCCAGGTATAAAAAGCGCTACCAGATTGCTGTGGCGTGCGTACACCAATTTTGCCTTGTAAGCTAAAATTTTGGCTGTCTTGTAATTGTGGAGTAGGTTTAAGCTGCGGTTGGCTAAAAGGCTGACAAGCGGTCAATGTTAAGCTGGCAAGTAATGTACCAAGCAAGGCAAAACGTGGGAGCTGTAACATAAATCAAGAACTCTTTGGCAAGGTTTGGGGAACTAGTAATGAATTTAAGGGTTCTAACTGTTTGTCGTTAGGATGTTTTTGTTGCAATTGTTTTAAAATTTCATAAAACCCGGCTAAATCGCCTTGCATATACACCGCTCGTGCATAGCGTATTCCAATCGTGATACTGTCACTCATCATGTATGCGCTTTTAAGCACCTGCGCGGCAGTGCTAAAATCATTTTGCAAATACGCCACAAATCCTAGGGTATCCATAATCGAAGCTTGATCCGGCGCCATGTCTAACGCGCGTTCTGCATACTCGCGTGCTTCGTCTAAACGACGGTTTTGTAAGGCTAAGGTGTAGGCATAAGCATTTAAATAAGCTGGATGATTGGGCTCTAAATCTAATAATAGGGTAAGCAGTTGGTCCAGACGGTCACGTTGTAAAAACGGGTCTAATAGCAAAACTTCGGCATAAATCAGTTCAGGATCATCACTTAAATGCTGAATGGCTTCTTCAAGTAAACCAATGGCTGCACGTTTATTGCCCATTTTTTTTAAGATTTCTGCCTGTGCTTGATATAAAAAGCTGGCATGCTGCGGATAGTTGACGCGTTCTTGGGTTAAAAAACGTAACGCATCATTTAGGCGTTGTTGTTCGCTATAAATGTTAATCAAATTTTGTCTAGATACGGCATATAAACTGCCATCTACCAAACGATAGTAAGCTTTAGCCGTTTCAAAGTGACCCTTACGTTCTGCGTTGAGGGCTAGATAGTAGTAGGCATCATTTTGATATTGACTGGAGTTACGCAGTTCCACCAAATAGCGTTCGGCACGTTCATATTGTTTTAAGTCAATACTGGTTAAGCCCGCAATAAATAGGGCTTCTTCGGCTTTGGGCCATTTAGATAGAATTTTTTCTAATTTTTCTAAGGCCAATTCTGAGTCGTTGATCTTAATCAGATATTTCACTTCTGCTAAACGTATTTCTAAATTGGACTTATGCTGCCGAGAAGCCTTACTATACCATTTGCGGGTGAGCGCTTCATCGCCTAAGGCGCTGAGTAAATTGGCTTTCATGAGAATGAAGTTGCTGGCATTAGGACGCTTTTTTAAAGCGCGATTAATGGTGCTTAAGGCTTGTTGAAAATCACCCGTTTGTGCTTCTAGGGCAGCAATGATGACCAAAATAGAGGGATTGTCTTTGCCTTGACTATTTTGTAAGGCATCAATCAACGCCGCTTGGTCTTGTTGAGATTCTGGCGCAATGCCGGCTAGAATTTTCTCAAGATCAGCACTTGGGTCATGGCGTAGGATTTTATCAATGCTTTCTGCTGCAAGTTCATATTCATGTGCTTGTAAGGCAATATGGGCTAAGTAAAATAAAGCCGGTACATCGCTAGGTTCTTGTACCACCCAATGTGTGGCAATATCGAGCGCTGCTTTGAGGTCGTTTTGTTCAAGTGCAATATTCAGTGCCCGTTGCTTAACAGTGGTGGAATTGCTCTTAATGGCCAAAACGGTATAGTTATGTAGGGCAGTGGCGGTGTCAGTATAGGCCAATGCAAATTCAGCAATCATACTTTGTTGGATTGCAGTGTAATTGTTGGCATTATAGGCTGTAGCTGCAGCCAAAAGATGTGTGCTGCACAGCATGCTACCCATGAGTAACAATGTGCTAGAATATTGCTTTATTGTTGAAGTGCTGTTTTGGCCATTTATTTGACGCAATTTTTCTTAATCCAAGTAATGCTTTTTATGACACCGATGTTGCACAATAGCATAAATTTAGCGAAATGATGATCTGATATGTCTTTCTTTGCATTGGGTGTCAACCATCAAACCGCCTCTGTAGAACTGCGTGAGCAAATTGCGTTTAACCCTGAAAAGTTAAGCCAGCTCTTGGCAGGGCAAAGTCACGACCCGCGTTTAAACGATCTGGTGGTGGTGTCTACCTGTAACCGAACCGAAGTCTATGCGATGTCTGATAATGCAGATGTGGTACTCAACTGGCTGGCACAAGTGAACGGTTTAGATGTCAAACAGTTACAAAATCATGTCTATCGTCATGAAAATGCGCAAGCCGTGACACATCTGATGCGGGTGGCCAGTGGTCTTGATTCGCTAATGTTGGGTGAGCCACAGATTTTAGGGCAGGTGAAAACTGCGCTGGCTTTAGCTAAGGATTCTGCTACGGTTTCTAAAACCTTAAATCGTATTTTCGAATATGCGTTTTATGCAGCCAAACGCGTGCGTTCGGAAACGGCAGTCGGCAGTCATGCGGTGTCTATGGGCTATGCTGTGGCGCAGTTGGCTCTACAAGTATTTAGTCACCCTGAAAAACTCACCGTGATGGTGGTGGCTGCCGGCGAAATGAATAGCCTTGTTGCTAAGCATTTAGCCGAAATGGGCGTCGGTAAAATCATGATTTGTAACCGTACCCGTAGCCGTGCTGAAAACCTTGCCCAAGAAATTGCACAGCGGGTTGAAGTTGAAATTATTGATTTTGATCAACTTGATGCGCATTTACATCGTGCTGATGTGATTTCAAGCTGTACTGGTAGTTTGCATCAGGTCATTGAGTTTGCCGCAGTTAAAGCTGCGCTAAAAAAACGTCGTTATCAACCGATGTTACTGGTAGATTTAGCTGTACCACGTGATATTGACCCAAAAGTGGAAAACTTAGATGGCGTCTATTTATATGGTGTCGATGACTTACAAAGTGTCATTGATGAAAACTTAGCGCAGCGTCGCCAAGCGGCAGTCGAAGCCGAAGTGATGGTCAATCAGCTGGCAACCGAGTTAATGACCCAACAAAAGGTCAAGGAAGCTGGTAGTAGTATTTATGCTTATCGCGAGCATGGCGAAAGCTTGCGTCAGCAAGAACTAGATTTGGCTTTAGCGCGTATTGCCAAAGGTGAAGATGCAGCAAGCGTGATGCAAGATTTTTCGCATCGTTTGGCGCAAAAATTATTGCATCCAACCTCAATTTTATTACGTGAGGCTGCCAAAGCTGATAATCCTGCGCATTTTAGTTTTATTCGCGACAGCTTGGATAACACCATACAGCATCCACGCAAGCCCAAGCGTTAACATGATCAGCTTAAGACACCAATCTTAAGCTGATTTTTTTGGTCAGTTCATTCAGTTGTTGGCGTAAATTACTCGATTCTACCAATGATTTTGGTGATTTTAATTTTTGCTTTAAATACTTCTCTTGTAGTGATAAGGCATATTCAGCAGCCAATTTATCGGCCATTTCTGGCGCTTCGGTTAAAGCTTCAATATTGGTGCGTTGCATAATGTCTGCAATTTCATGCGCATAACGACTACAAGCACCCAAAACATAGTAGGTGGCAAGCTCTTGATCATCGGGGAGTTGATCAAAAATACCGTCTAAACGATCTAGTATGCGTGACAAAAGTTCATCTGGCTGCATTAAGGCA
The DNA here is from genome assembly GCF_059515825.1 of Acinetobacter sp. CY17. Taxonomy (NCBI): domain Bacteria; kingdom Pseudomonadati; phylum Pseudomonadota; class Gammaproteobacteria; order Moraxellales; family Moraxellaceae; genus Acinetobacter; species Acinetobacter sp. CY17. Next base: position 145,511 of record NZ_JCAKMX010000004.1, on the reverse strand, counting down.
CGCAAAGTTTCAAAATGAATATATAAAAATGGATGATGCATTAAAATTGCCACGGCAAAGTCTTCATCGCGGGTATGAATATTAAAAGACAACGAAGCATCATTATTGACCTTAGGTGTCCATTTACGCCCAAAACCTAACTTTTCTTTAAAAGATTGACTGAGTAGATAACGGAATGAGCCATGTTTTGGCAAAAGGTCAGTCAGTTGACGTAATTCCGCCATCACCTGACTTTTACCTTCAGGGGTATTCACATCATGGTTTTGAGTTAGATGCGCAAAGACAAAATCAGACAATAGCGGGGCTTGTTTGAGCAGACGCTGGAAACTCTCCAATCCTTCACGACGAATTAAGGAATCTGGATCGTGATTGTGAGGCAACACAAAAAATTTCAGTTCACGTCCATCATTTAATAGAGGTAAGGCAATTTCAAGCGTGCGCCGTGCGGCTTTTTGTCCAGCAGCATCACCATCAAAGGCAATAGTAATACACGAGTTTTGCTTAAATAAAATATTTAAATGTTCAGTGTTACTGGCGGTACCCAAAGTTGCCACAGCACCATAGATGCCATATTGTTGTAGCGCAATGACATCCATATAGCCTTCCACCATCAACCAATCATGGGCTTTTTGCTTACGGCCTTCATATAAGCCATACAGCAATTGGTTTTTATGGAACACTTCAGAATCAGGCGAGTTGATGTATTTAGGTTTGATGTCGTCATTGAGTGCACGGCCACCAAAACCTACTACACGACCTTTGCTGTCGCGAATGGGGAAAATCACCCGATCACGCAATAAGTCAAAATCACGACCTTTGTCACTGGTACGAATTAAACCGAGTAGTTTTAAGCCCTCTATATCTTGTGGAAAAGCTTTTTCTAGATGTTGCCAATCTTCAGGTGCATAACCTAAACGCCAATAGGCAATGGTATCTTGACTTAAACCACGTTGTTTAAAGTAATTTTGTGCAGTTTGACTATGCGGTAATTGGGCTTGATAAAACTGGGCAATATTTTCAAGGAGGGTATATAAGTCGCCTTCTTGTTCTACTTCTGCTTGGGTACTAAAGGGGTCAAAATCCGCAAATTGCGCTGAATAATCAATTTCATCATTTGGCGGTGGATAGTCAAAATAACTGGCTTCTTCGGAGGAATTGGGCGCGCCAGTTGATTGAGTGGGCTGTGGGGCAGCGATTGCTACAGGTTTTTTGATTTCGCGTTTATAAGCAATGCGTTTTTTATTGTCGATATCGTCTTTAGGCAGTTCGATGCCTGCTTGTGATGCCAAGTCTTTCATGACATCAACAAAATTTCGGCTGTCGATATCCATTAAGAAACGAATGGCGTTCCCGTTGGCCTGACAGCCAAAGCAGTGAAAATACTGTTTGTCACGATAAACGTGAAAAGACGGGCTTTTCTCTTGGTGAAACGGGCAACAACCTGAATAGGTACGGCCGGTTTTTTTCAGTTTTACACGCTGACTAATTAAATCGACAATGTCGGTGCGATCCACGACTTGATCAATAATATGCTGAGGAATTGCCATCGTGTGTCAGTGCCATTTAACCAAACAAGAAAAAGATGCGTTTAAAAACTAAACCAATTTGTGCGCCTAATCAATGCCGATTAAGACGAAAAGGGCAAGTATAATAACTTGCCCTCAACAAAAATGCGAACCTTAAGATTAGTCTTGGCTTGGACGATCGAGTAAACCAAAGCTTAATCGATTGCTTAAGCTGCGTTTTGGTGTCTCTAGCGTTGCTGGGTCTTGATCTAAATTGGTTTTAGCTTCACGGCCAAAAATACCTAAAGTGGCACGATTCAAGAAGCTTTCTTCAGAACGTGCGGCACGTAAATTGACTTCACCATTGGCTTTGACCAAATGTGGGTAATTGAGCTTTAACACATCAATATATTGCTGTGCCGAAGCTTGATCACCTAATTTTTCATAGCTATAGGCAATAGTAGCTAAAGCTTCTGGAATTTGTGGGGTTTTTGGATAGTGCTCGACTACCCATTGACTGCGTTCAAGTGCTGCCACCCATGCTTTACGTTTTAAGTTAAAACGTGCCGCATTCATCTCAGCTTCAGCCAACTCTTGACCAATAAATTGCATACGCTGCGCTGCATCGACTGCATAAGTGCTTGATGGATAACGACGGATAAAATCAACAAAATTTTGATACGCCACTTTTAAATAGCTCACATCACGGTGTGCTTGTTTAAGTGAGGTATAACGCAACATCGAGTGATAGTTTTGTTCCATATTGGCCACACCACGCACATAGTAGGCATACTCTGCTTGCGGGTGTTCAGGGTTGCTGCGGATGAAACGCTCTGAAAGAGCCACAACACCTTCATAGTCTTTTTGTTGGAATTTGACATACATCAACTCAAGCTGGGCTTGGGTGGCATAATCACCTGTGGGGAAATATGTATCAATCGCTTCTAAATTTTTTGCAGCTTCGACATATTGACCGCGTTCCAGTGCTTTTTCGGCTTTTTGAATATAAACTTGTTCACTCGATTGTGGCCCAGTATCGACCACTTGTTTTTTTGGATTACTGCTACAACCCACGATTGCAGATGCAGCGCCAAGCGTAAGCGCAAGCATTGTAATTTTATAACGTGGCAGCGACATAAAAATTCCTCTGTTAATACGGGCAATAAGCTACAATTGCACCATTAAATCACTTTTGTCTGAATGAGCAAATGACCCAAGTACAATCTTCCGATTCTAATATCCCTGAAACTGATTTCAATTTGCTTGAAGATTCAGAGGATGCAGATAACCATACTTCAGAAACAACTGCAACACGTTTAACGTTGCAAGTTCAATTAGATGAAAGCTATCTAGGTCAACGTATTGACCAAGTAGCGGCTTTAGTTTGGAACGATTTCTCCCGCGAAAAACTGAAACAGTGGCTCAAAGAAGGCCATTTATTGGTCAATGGCCAAGTGGTTAAACCGAAATACAAATGTGAAGGCACAGAAGTTTTAAGCCTTGATGTTGAGCTAGAGGCGCAAACACGCAGCCTACCTGAAGATATTCCACTGGATATCATCTATGAAGATGACGATATTTTAGTCGTCAATAAGCCTGTCGGTATGGTGGTACATCCAGGGGCAGGCAATAGTTCAGGCACTTTAGTGAATGCTTTGTTGCATCATTATCCAAAATCAGCGGAACTCACCCGTGCTGGTTTAGTCCATCGTATTGATAAAGACACCTCAGGTTTATTGGTGGTGGCGAAAAACTTAGAAGCGCAATTTGCCTTAACCAAGCAATTGGCTAAAAAATCGGTCTATCGTGTTTATGATCTGATTGTGTACGGCAATATGATTGCAGGTGGTACAGTCGATGAGCCAATTAAACGCCATCCAGTAGATCGGGTCAAAATGACCGTATTACCGGGCGGTAAAGATGCGGTGACGCACTATAACGTGAAAGAACGCTTCCAACACTTTACCCGTGTGCAAGCGCGTTTAGAAACTGGTCGTACGCATCAGATCCGTGTGCACTTTAGCTATATCGGTTTTGGTTTAGTCGGTGATCAAGTATATATGCCACGAGTGCGTGTACCAGCAGGTGCATCAGAATTACTCAATGCCACTTTACGTGGTTTTAGACGCCAAGCTTTGCATGCGGTAAAACTGGGCCTAGTGCATCCACGTACAGGTGAAGAGATGATGTTTGAAGCCCCATGGCCAGAAGACTTTAATGCTTTAATTGAAGTATTACGTAGCGAAAACAAGGCATATTAATCTCAACATGGCTATAGCAATATAGCCATTTTTATTTTAAGGACAAACAGCATGCAATTTGTTTCTGGTTTGCCTCAGGGCGTTTATGTAGCACAAACGCGCATTGCGCATGACGCTGTTGTACCGACAGACAATCCAAGCCTAAATGGTTTTAACTTGGCGCTACATGTGGGTGATGATGCCAAGCGTGTGCAACAACACCGTATGCAATTACTCAATGAGCTTAATGCCTTTGGTGTCAATAAAGTTACATGGATGAATCAAACCCATAGCGTGCTGTGTCATCGGGTTGAAGAGCAAGCCACATTAGTGGCACAAGAGGGTGATGCTTTAGTCACCAACACTCAAGGTCATGCCTTAATGATGATGACCGCCGATTGCTTACCTGTGGTATTAGGTAATGCGGAGGGTACAGAAGTCGCCAATTTACATGCCGGTTGGAAAGGTTTAGCCCATGGCATTATCGAAAATACCATTGCTGCTATGCACACTCAACCGACCTGGGCATGGCTAGGTGCTGCGATTAGTCAAGCCAATTTTGAAATTGGTGCAGAAGTAAAAGCCGCATTTTGCGATAAATATCCAGCTTTAGAAATAGCATTTATGCATGGTAAACAAGCAGATAAATTTTATGCCGATTTATATGCCATTGCGCGTTATATCTTAGCCGAGCATGGCGTAACTCAGGTTTATGGCGGTGATCAATGTAGCTATCGTCAGGCGGATGAATATTTTTCTTATCGCCGTGAAGCCAAAACTGGACGTATGGCAACATTCGTGTTTATGGCTAAAAACTGCTAAACTTGACTAAAATGATCTGCATTGATGACTATGTCTTTATCTAATAAATCGCTCGCAATTGTCTATCACAGTCCTTATGGACATACCGCTAAAGTGGCCACTTATATTGCTAAAGGGGCTGTAGAAACGGGTATTCGTGTCGTTAATATGTCAATTGAGCATTTAGATTGGGATGCCTTAGATGCAGCCGATGCCATTATTTTTGGTTGCCCAACCTATATGGGCAGTGCACCTGCTGCGTTTAAAGCCTTTATGGATGGTTCATCGAAACGTTGGCAAAAACGGAGTTGGCAAGGCAAGTTGGCGGCAGGCTTTACTAATTCAGGTGGCTTAAGTGGCGATAAACTCATGGTACTACAGCAAATTAATTTATTTGCCATGCAACATGGCATGCTGTGGTGTGGTTTGCCTTTAATGGCAACTGGTTCGAGTGACACTGATCTCAACCGCCTATCCAGCTGCTTAGGTTTAATGACCCAATCCGATAATGCACCGGTTGAAGTGACGCCACCGCAAGGCGATTTAGACACCGCGATTTGGTTTGGTGAATATATTGCTTTAACCTTGGCGCGTTTAGCTTCTAAAGCTTAAGCTTTTGATGAGTTTAAAACCAAAAAAACCTCCAAAATGGAGGTTTTTTATTATTTATGCATAATGCGGGCTTTATCACGTTGCCAATCACGGTCTTTTTCCGTGGCACGTTTGTCATGTAATTGCTTACCTTTGACCAAAGCAATTTCTAACTTGGCTAAAGGGCCTTTCCAATAACAGGCCAAAGGTACACAAGAATAACCTTTTTGATTGACAGCACCCAATAATTTGTCCAGTTCACGACGGCTCAGCAGCAGTTTACGTGTACGTGTTGCTTCTGGCACGACATGCGTCGATGCAGACAATAAAGGCTGAATCTGTGCACCAAACAAATACGCTTCACCATTTTTAAAGGTGACATAGCTTTCGCTTAAGGTCATACGGCCAGCACGTAACGATTTGACTTCCCAACCTTGTAACGATAAACCTGCTTCAAATTTTTCTTCAATAAAATAGTCGTGACGTGCACGTTTATTCTGTGCAATGGTCCCGCCATTATTTTTTTTCACTACCGATACTTTTGCCATAATAAGACACTTCCCAACTTAAAGACTATTGTGCCCCAAGCGCGCCATGCTGACAATTCATAAATGTTTGAAAAAATTTACCCAGTTTAACTTTTGGTTCACTAAAAAAGCCGCTTTTTGCTAGAATAAGGCTCGAACAAAATAAACTAGAGTACAATGGATGTCTAAAACTCGCGTGATTTACCCAGGCACATTTGATCCGATTACCAATGGGCATATCGATCTTGTGACACGTGCGGCCAAAATGTTTGATGAAGTTGTGGTGGCGATTGCCATCGGTCATCATAAAAACCCAGTCTTTACTTTGGACGAACGGGTGGCCTTAGCACAGGCATCTTTAAGTCATTTATCTAACGTAGAATTTGTTGGTTTTGATGGTTTACTGGTGAATTTTTTCCGTGAGCAACAGGCAACTGCGGTACTACGTGGTTTACGTGCTGTTTCTGATTTTGAATATGAATTTCAATTGGCCAATATGAACCGTCAGTTGGATGCTAAATTTGAAGCAGTGTTTTTAACCCCGTCGGAGCAATATTCATTTATTTCTTCTACGTTGGTGCGTGAAATTGCGCGTTTACAAGGTGATGTGACTAAGTTTGTACCGCCAGTGGTGGTTGACGCCTTTAAACGCAAGCTACAACAAGGTTGGTAGAGTGTCCCTATATATTACCGATGAATGCATTAATTGCGACGTGTGTGAGCCTGTCTGTCCTAATGAGGCGATTTTTATGGGTGAAGTGATCTATGAGATTCACCCTGACCTATGTACCGAATGTGTTGGGCATCATGACAAACCGCAGTGTCAATTATTCTGTCCAGTCGACTGTATTCCGCTTGATCCTCAGCATGTGGAAAGCCCTGACGAGCTCATGGATAAATATAAACGACTAACTGCTCAAAAAAGCGCAAGCAATTAATTGCAAAGTTTGTTAGAATGCCGCTCGAAGTGAGCCAGACGATCGCTGCTGTGGAAATCTCCGTGATTGAAGCAGGGGAGGAAAGTCCGGGCTTCATAGGGCAAGGTGCCAGGTAACGCCTGGGCGGTGTAAACCGACGGCAAGTGCAGCAGAGAGAAGACCGCCTTCAATATGTTTCTAAGCAATTAGAATCGAAGGTAAGGGTGAAAGGGTGCGGTAAGAGCGCACCGCATGGCTGGTAACAGTTCATGGCGAGGTAAACCCCACCGGAAGCAAGACCAAATAGGAATCCATTAGGCATGGCCCATGCTGGATTCGGGTAGGTCGCTTGAGCGCATGAGTGATTGTGCGCCTAGAGGAATGATCGTTCACGACAGAACCCGGCTTATCGGCTCACTTCAAAAATTTTTTACAAAATTGTGAAAAAAGTACTTGACGGATATTTTAATTAGGTACATAATACGCGCACAGTTTACGGCTATGTAGCTCAGTTGGTTAGAGCACCGCACTCATAATGCGGGGGTCACAAGTTCAAGTCTCGTCATAGCCACCATTTTCAAGACCACATTCACTAATGTGGTCTTTTTTTTGTCTAGAATTTTTCACTGCATTGAACTTGATCAAGCTGAATATTCACATTTTGTTGTAGCGCATACATGGCTTGAAGCTTTGCTTGTAGATCGCTGTTAGCAAATATTTGTTGGTCAACTAAGTCGAGTTTTTTAGGATTGATCTTCTGTGCTGCACAATGACGTCCTACTAAACGTTGTTCTACCAACTGTTGTTGTTCTGGTACAGTCAAACGCTGCCAAGCAGTAATCTTTTGCTGTTGCTTGGCATAGGCCACTAATATTTCACGTTCTTTTAAGCTAAAGCGCCATGAATGATTAATATAACGCGCTACATCCATTCGTACCCCATTATAGTCAGTCACAATCGGCGAAACGAATTGGCAGCCCGTGAGTAAAATTAAACAGATGCTGTTTAAGATAAGAAATTTCATCATGATGTAAACCCAAGTTTTATTAGATTATTTACTTGAAATAGCATGTTTTGCTGGATTTTGCGCAAAAAAATAACAAAGTTACGTTATTTGTTTAAACTGTGAACATTCGTAAATAAAATGCCTTGACCTGAGTGTAAAATATTTACATAATACGCGCACAGTTTACGGCTATGTAGCTCAGTTGGTTAGAGCACCGCACTCATAATGCGGGGGTCACAAGTTCAAGTCTCGTCATAGCCACCATTTTAAAGACCAAGCTCTCAGCTTGGTCTCTTTTTTTGTCTAAAAAATATTGAGCCTTTATGAATGGCGATCATCACTCGGTGAGCAGCTGTTTCATGCATGATTAAGCTATATTTGAGTTTAACCCCCATCTATAAAAAAATCGCCTGCTTCTATAAGCAGGCGATGTTGACGATTTTTATTAAGGCTTCAGTTTAGATGCCGGGCTTCCAACCATTCACGATTGGATAACGACGTTCACGGCTATAAGCACGCGATGAAATACGTGGACCAATTGCACCTTGGCGACGTTTATATTCGCTACGGTCAGTCAGTCGAATCACTTTCTCAACCACTTCACGCTCAAAGCCTTTGGCAATGATATCTTCTTGGCTCATATCTTCTTCAATATAGGCGTAAAGAATTGCATCGAGGATGTCATATGGCGGTAAAGAATCCTGATCTTTTTGATCTGGGCTGAGTTCTGCTGAAGGTGGACGGGTAATCACACGTTCAGGAATCACAGGTGTATCTGCAATGCTGTTACGGTATTTCGCCAATTCAAATACAATGGTTTTATACACGTCTTTGAGTACTGCATAACCACCAACCATATCGCCATATAGAGTGCAATAACCCACAGATAGCTCAGATTTATTGCCTGTAGACAGCACCAAATTACCAAACTTATTAGACAGTGCCATTAATAAGGTACCACGAGAACGTGCTTGTAAGTTCTCTTCTGTGGTATCAGCTTTGGCTTCACCAAAGAATGGGAATAGCGTTTGCATAAAGCTATTCACAATTGGATTGATTTCGGCAATACCAAAGGTTACACCCATAGTTTTGGCTTGTGCTGCAGCATCTTCTACACTGATTTGTGCAGTATACGTATATGGCATCATCACGGCTTGAACTTTATCGGCACCAATGGCGTCTACAGCAATCGCAAGTGTTAAGGCTGAATCAATGCCACCAGATAAGCCTAAGATCACACCAGGGAAGCCTGAACGCTGTACATAGTCACGAGTTGCCATGACCAGGCCTTGGTAAATCTCAGCCATGGTATCAAGCGCTGGGACAATCTCAGCTTGCTTATAGCGTTGTTGATCGGCGTCGTATTCAGCGATATACAGCTGTTCTTGGTAGGTGGCTGCTTGTAGTGCAACTGAGCCATCTTTGTTAATTAAGAAGCTGGTACCATCAAAGATAATGTCATCTTGGCCACCGACTTGGTTTACGTAAACCAAGTTAAGCTGTAATTGCTTAGCCAGCTCCTGCATGGTCAGCACACGGTGCTGTGGTTTACCCACTTCATAAGGTGAAGCATTGAGTACCAATACCGTTTCAACATTAAGCTGTGCCACTTGTTGCACGGTTGGTAAAGCCCAAACGTCTTCACAAATCAGCACACCAAACTTATGACCTAAATATTCAAATACGAGGTGTTGATGACCTTCGTTAAAATAACGTTTTTCATCAAACACGCTGTAGTTAGGTAAGTTTTGTTTGTTGTAAATGCCAAGCACTTGACCATCTTTCATGACAGCTGCTGAGTTATAGCGTTGACCATCTTCAGCTTGATGGACAAAACCAAACACCAAGACAATGTCTTTGACTTCACTTAATGCAGCAAAAGCTTGCTCAGTACGTTTGCTTAGGCTTGGACGTAATAATAAATCTTCTGCAGAATAACCAATGATTGCTAACTCAGGAAAAACAATTAAATCAGCTTTTTGTTGTTTCGCAGCATTGATTTGTTCCAGCATTTTTTGAGTATTGGCTTCGATATTGCCAATATGCGGAGAGAACTGTGCAAGGGCAATGTTAAAATTTTTCATTCCAATAAAATCCTATACCTATCAGGATATGTACATAACTTGAGTTTGTTATTGCTATAAGTCCAAGATTATGTAGAAGTGTTGAACAGCAAAATAAAGTCTTAAAATAAGTAATTTGCGGGTTCTACTATATACGAATTGCTGCACACTGCGTAATGAAATCGTAAAAAAAAGCCCGATACATCCAAAAAAGCCTGTCTTTCTTTGCATAATACGCCTTGTTAGTCAGGTTTAATAATATGTAGGTGCAATATGGCGCAAGCCAAGGGCAAAACCGGATTTGGGCAGTGGTTTATTATCAAGCGTAGAGCATTAACTCAGGGCGAAAAGTGTTTGGCACAGTCGGTCTTTGGCGACAGCTTAAATTTAGAAACAGTAGAAATTGTTGCCCATCGTTTGGTGCTCAAAGATTATGGAGTAAGTCCCAATGGTAAGATTTATTTTAATATTGCCAATTGGTGTGAGGATTTCTCAATACAATCTATAAGCCAGCAAAGCTGGTTAATTCATGAATTAACCCATGTCTGGCAAGTCCAACAAGGGATGCGCGTATTGTTGCGCGCCCTATTTAATCGTAAATACAGTTATGTGTTGCAAGAAGGCAAAGCATTTTTTAAATACGGCATTGAACAACAAGCGCAAATGGTACAAGACTATTTTTTAAGACGTGCCAAAGGTCAAGAATGCAGTGCTTATGAAGCCTGTATTCCTTTTTTAACACGAGCAAAGTTGGCATAAAAAAACCGCCCGAAGGGGCGGTTTTTCAAAATCTTTAATTCTTAAAGAATTAACGACCTTGGATATCGCGTTGCGTTTCGCCAGTGTAAAGCTGACGAGGACGACCGATCTTGTAAGGACCGCTGTGCATTTCTAACCAGTGGCTGATCCAACCAACTGTACGTGCAAGCGCGAAGATTACCGTAAACATTTCTGTTGGGATACCAATCGCTTTTAAGATGATACCTGAGTAGAAGTCTACGTTAGGGTATAAGTTACGCTTGATGAAGTATTCGTCAGATAACGCAATACGTTCAAGTTCCATTGCAAGTGCAAGTTGTGGATCATTGATACCAAGTGCAGTTAACACTTCGTCACAAGTCTCTTTCATTACTTTCGCACGTGGATCGAAGTTTTTGTAAACTCGGTGACCGAAGCCCATCAGTTTAACTTCTTTAGTTTTCACTTTTTCCATGAACGGAGCAACGTTTTCTACAGTGCCGATTTCATCAAGCATCTTAAGAACAGCTTCGTTCGCGCCGCCGTGAGCAGGGCCCCAAAGTGCTGCAATACCCGCTGCGATACATGCATATGGGTTCGCACCAGTAGAACCAGCAAGACGTACAGTCGATGTAGACGCGTTTTGTTCGTGGTCAGCATGAAGCGTGAAGATACGGTCCATTGCTTTTGCAAGAATAGGATCAACTTTGTAGTCACGATCTGCAGGTGTTGCAAACATCATGTACAAGAAGTTTTCCGCATAGCTTAAGTCGTTACGTGGATAAACAAACGGTTGACCGATTGTGTACTTGTACGTCCAAGCCGCTAGAGTCGGTACTTTTGCGATTAAACGGATTGCAGTGATTTCACGGTGATCAACGTTTTCAACGTCAAAACCGTTGTGATAGAACGCAGAAAGCGCGCCTACAACACCACACATAACCGCCATAGGATGCGCGTCACGACGGAAACCGTTGAAGAAGCGACCGACTTGATCATGAACCATTGTATGGTTGCGAACTTTAGCATCGAATGCAGCTTTTTCTTCAGCAGTTGGAAGCTCACCATTTAAAAGTAAGTAGCAAGTTTCTAAGTAGTCAGCTTTAGTTGCCAATTGGTCAATTGGGTAACCACGGTGTAAAAGAATACCTTTACCACCATCAATGAACGTGATTTTAGACTCACAAGCAGCTGTAGAGACAAAACCAGGATCAAAAGTAAAATGACCTGCAGCCAATACATCTTTAACGTCGATTACGTCAGGGCCTAAAGTGCCGCTGTAAATCGGTAATTCAATTTCTTTGCCATCAAGCTGTAATACGGCTTTCTTGCCAGTTACTTCAGACATTCAATTGATCTCCTGTCCTGGTGAATATTAGATCTGACTCATAAACATTTTTAATTAATAGTTGAATCAGACCGGTCAAAAAATTGCTATAAGATTAGAGGGTGTGCAAGTTTTGTCAATTATACTTATGGATAAAAAAATGACATCTCATGCTTGATAGAGTCAAAAATTATGCATATGACAAAACAGGCGATTTACACCGACGCGATATAATAAGTCAAAAACACGCCTTGTGCAGAAAAAATTAAGTCTAATGGCTTAAATTTGGACGATTTTTAATTGGCAAAAGCTCTAGCTATCCCAGCATATATTTCAGCAATAGTGCACTAAAATAGTAGAGTTTTCATAACTTAGGTTGAATGTATTCACTAATATGCATCACTTTTTCTAATCATAAAAAGCACTAAGCCAATACCAAGAAATGAATCGTTTGGCTAAAAAGTAGCTGATCAATATTTAAAATTTGCCTAAAAAACACACTAAATGCTGTACTTGAGTAGGCTGATGTATAACTTTTAATCTAAAACTGTGCTACTTTTTTTTATGTAAAATTAGATAAGTCTCTATTTAATTTGATGATATTGATCATCTGTTTTTTAAATAAATGACCAATATTTTGCTAAAAAATAAAAGCTTGGCGAAGCTTTAGGCTTAAATTTATAATGAAGAGGGGAGTGATTTAAAAGATTTCTCTATCTTTAGTCTAAATGTAATTTTAATATGCTAAAGGCAAAAACGATTAATAAAAAAATGCGATAGTGCTGCAAAACCAATGATATAGCGTAATTTATAGTTAATTCATATTGGTTTTAACTATTTATATCTTTGTTAATGATTCTTATTTAAGGTTTTTTTGGTTAAAACCCGAGTAGCACTGTTTGTATTTTAATAGTCGACGTTTTATAATTCGATGTCGTTTTAAGTTTAGGCACTTATGATAAATGCCTAAAAATGCCAGCTTTCCTTCGAATTAATTCCAACAAACTCCGGATGGAGTTTTTACTTACAGGATGCCCGCTGTGAAAAGCAACAGACCTGTCAATTTGTCCATGGGTCAAGTTTTAGACGTAAACTTAAAATCCCCTGTGGCTATTGCATCAATTCTACACCGTCTTTCTGGTGTCATCGTATTTTTACTCGTTCCGGTACTTTTATGGATTTTAGACAAGTCATTGTCTTCTCCTGAAGGTTTTGCGCAAGTTCAAGACATCATGTCTGGTTTTGTCGTGCGCTTTATCGTATGGGTATTTGTAGCCGGCTTAATTTACCACTTCATTGCAGGTATTAAGCATTTACTTGCTGACCAAGGTATTGCAGAAGAACTGCAAAGCGGTCGCACAGCAGCTACTATCGCATTAATCTTGTCTGCAATCGGTATCGTTGCGTCATTTGTATGGATCGTACTCTAATGAAAAGTGCTACTGGTTTAACAGGTTCAGGTTCTCGTGATTGGTTTCTGCAACGTGTAAGTGCTGTCGTTTTAGCGGTTTACACAGTTGTGGTATTTGGTTGGATCCTATGTAATGGTGATTTCAGCTTTGATCAATGGTATGGCTTTATGATGACCACACCAATGAAGATTATGTCTTTATTGGCCGTCTTATCTTTAGTTGCACATGCTTGGATTGGTATGTGGCAAGTGTTCACGGATTACGTGACAACTCGCGCAATGGGTCCTGTAGCAAATGGTTTACGCCTCGTATTAACTTCGGCGGTAATCATTGCTGTATTTGCATATGCAATTTGGGCAATCCAGATTTTTTGGGCGAATTGATAGGAAACAATCATGGGCGCTATAACCCCTAAAGAAGATTACACAAATATTCCACACCAAACTTTCGATGCAGTCATCGTTGGTGGTGGTGGTTCTGGTATGCGCGCATCTTACCAACTTGCTCAAGCAGGTTTAAAAGTTGCGGTACTAACGAAAGTATTCCCAACACGTTCACACACTGTAGCAGCGCAGGGCGGTATTGGTGCATCTCTTGGTAACATGCAAGAAGATAACTGGCACTACCACTTCTACGACACTGTAAAAGGTTCGGACTGGTTAGGTGACCAAGACGCAATCGAGTTTATGACTCGCGAAGCGCCACAAGTGGTTTATGAGCTTGAACACTTAGGTATGCCATTTGACCGTAACGCTGACGGTACGATTTACCAACGTCCGTTTGGTGGTCACTCAGCAAACTACGGTGAAAAAGCAGTGCCACGTGCATGTGCTGCTGCCGACCGTACAGGTCACGCGCTTCTTCATACGCTTTACCAAGGCAACGTGAAAATGGGTACGCAATTCTTCGTAGAATGGATTGCACTTGACCTTATTCGTAACGAAGCAGGCGACGTACTCGGCGTAACCGCAATTGACCAAGAAACAGGTAAAATTGCAGTATTCCAAGCGAAAGCAACATTGTTTGCTACAGGTGGTGCGGGCCGTGTTTACCGTGCATCTACAAACGCATATATCAACACTGGTGACGGTCTTGGTATGGCAGCTCGTGCGGGTATTCCATTACAAGATATGGAATTCTGGCAATTCCACCCAACAGGTGTTGCGGGCGCCGGCGTATTGTTGACTGAAGGTTGTCGTGGTGAAGGTGCTATCCTTCGTAACAAAGACGGCGAACCGTTCATGGAACGTTATGCACCAACTTTAAAAGACTTGGCACCACGTGACTTCGTATCACGTTCTATGGACCAAGAGATTAAAGAAGGCCGTGGTTGTGGTCCTAAAGGCGATTACATCTTACTTGATATGACGCACTTGGGTGCGGATACGATCATGAAACGTCTTCCATCTGTATTTGAGATTGGTAAGAAGTTCGCAAACGTTGACATCACTAAAGAACCAATTCCTGTAGTACCAACAATCCATTACCAAATGGGTGGTATTCCAACGAATATTCATGGTCAAGTGGTTGTACCTGAAACTCGTGAAACTGAAGCGTTAGTTGCACACTACGACAAAGATAAAGATGTTTACTCTACCAATGCAGAAGGTCGTAACTTCACTAAACCAGTGAAAGGCTTCTATGCAATTGGTGAATGTTCATGTGTATCTGTACACGGTGCAAACCGTTTAGGTACCAACTCTCTGCTTGACTTAGTGGTATTTGGTAAAGCTGCGGGTGAACACATCATTGACTACGTGACTAAACACCACGGTGATGAGTATGCGCCACTTCCTACCACTGTGCTTGAGCAAACTGTTGCACGTATTCGTAAATTAGATGAATCTACAACAGGTGAAAATGCACAAGACGTTGCGGATGCGATTCGTGACATCGTTCAAGACCACGCTGGCGTATTCCGTACATCAGAACTTCTTGAAAAAGGCGTAAAAGAAATTCTTGCGATTGAGCCACGTGTTCGTAATATCCACTTAAAAGACAAATCTAAAGTCTTCAACACTGCACGTATTGAAGCGCTAGAAGTGGAAAACTTATACGAAGTTGCTAAAGCGACGCTTATTTCTGCGGCTGCTCGTAAAGAATGTCGTGGTGCGCATACGGTTGTAGACTTCGAGTTACCACCAGATCACCCATCTTATCCTTACGGCCGTCGTGATGATGAGTGGATGAAGCATACATTATGGTTCTCTGCAGACAACCGTCTTGAGTACAAACCAGTACGTTACCGTCCATTATCAGTGGATGCTATTCCACCGAAACCACGTACATTCTAATTAGGAGAGTTGAGATGAGTAGAGGTACTCGTACATTTAATATCTACCGCTACGATCCTGATAAGGATAAAGCACCGTACATGCAAACGTTTAAACTAGAGTTGACTGATAAGCACCGTATGTTGCTTGATGCGCTTTTAGCTTTAAAAGTACAAGACGAATCATTAACGTTCCGTCGTTCGTGCCGTGAAGGTATTTGTGGTTCTGATGGTGTAAACATTAACGGTAAAAATGGTTTAGCGTGTCTTTGGAACCTAAACGACTTACCAGAAGTGATTACCATTCGTCCATTACCAGGTCTTCCAGTAATTAAAGACTTGGTGGTAGATATGAATCAGTTCTACGATCAGTACAACAAGATCCATCCGTTCCTGATCAACAACCAACCTGCACCACCGAAAGAGCGTTTACAGTCTCCTGAAGAGCGTGAACACTTAGATGGTCTATACGAATGTATTCTGTGTGCATGTTGTTCAACATCATGCCCATCATTCTGGTGGAACCCAGACAAATTCTTGGGTCCTTCAGCATTGTTAAATGCATACCGTTTCATCATCGATTCGCGTGATACAGCAACGCAAGAGCGTTTGGCTCGTCTTGACGACCCATTCTCTTTATTCCGTTGTAAAGGCATCATGAACTGTGTGTCTGTATGTCCTAAGGGTCTAAACCCAACGAAGGCCATCGGTCACATCCGTAGCATGTTGTTAGACAACGCAGGTTAATTCTGCCACGTCAAAAAAAAGCACACCAAAAGGTGTGCTTTTTTTATATCTAAATGCTGTATAACAGTATCATTATTTTTGATCCATTTAACTTATTCAAGACTAAGACAAATATGGAGCTCAAAATAGGATATTGTTTATTTTTTGCGCTGACTCGCAATCCGGTTAAGGAATTTGTTTATTTGAGGCTACAAAGCGTTCGCTCGTGCTACACAGACGGCATTAAAATGTTATCATATAACGGTAACGGTAACGGTAACGGTAACGGTAACGGTAATGGCAAAGGGCAGATTGGAACAAGATGCTCTTTTTTGTTATCTAGTCTTTGGACTTTGGTCTACATCGAATGTTTACCTCAGATTCGATCGCATACGTTACAATATACTGACTATTTAGTAGCTTGATGCTGGCTATAGCTGAAAAAAATTAATCCAAAATCAGCTTCATGTTAGGATTAAAAGGCTGTTACATATAGAAAATTGGTGTTGGATACATACATTTTTTCTACAGTTAAACTGTTAAAATGGCGTATAAATACACTGTAGAAACCGCCTTAGCCAAGTAAACTCAAGCAGGTTTATTTTGCTAAGTCGATTTGCAAAAAATTGCTCGGTTTTGCCGGGTATGTGATGAGTGATGATGCCGCTGAGGGGCGTTATGATTCATTATTTACGTTATTGTAACGTAGTGATAACGCCTCATGGCTGATGTCCAATGGGGACTAATGTCATGCCACCAATTTGACATTATCAATCATGGGTTTGCTGAATAAGCATCCTGAAATGTTTTTGCAATAGGAAATGGGTCCACAAATGCAAGAAGTTGCTGACGCTCTGCGTCTTGACACTGAACTTTCCGCTGACAGTGCAGCGTATATTGAAGAACTTTACGAACATTATTTAGCGTCACCAGATTCAGTTGGTGCTGACTGGCGCGCTTACTTCGATAAATTCCCTAAAGGTGATCAACCACATAGCAATGTACGTGAGCAATTCCTACTTTTAGGTCGCAATTCAAGCCGTGTACAGCCTGTGGTTCAAAGCGCAGTGAGTTCTGAGCATGAGCGTCGTCAAATTGGCGTTCTGCAACTTATTGCTGCTTACCGTAACCGCGGTCACCAAAAAGCCAAACTTGATCCACTAGGTCTTGCAAAACGTGAACAAGCGTTTGATTTAGAATTAGACGCACACGGTTTAACCAAATCTGACCTTGATACTGTGTTTAACACAGGTAATCTTGCGATTGGTAAAGAAGAAGCAACCCTTGCTGAAATCATTGCTGCATTAGAAGCAACTTACTGTGCAACAGTAGGTACTGAATACATGCACATTGTTGACACCAAAGAGAAACGTTGGATTCAACAACGTCTTGAAAGTGCACGTGGTCAATTTAGCTTTACTGCAGATGAGAAAAAACACGTTTTAGAGCGTTTAACTGCAGCTGAAGGCTTAGAAAAATATCTAGGTAATAAATTCGTTGGTGCAAAACGCTTTGGTGTGGAAGGTGGTGAATCTTTCATTCCTATGGTGGATGCCGTAATTCAACGTGCAGGTTCTGTAGGTTGTAAAGAAGTTGTGATCGGTATGCCTCACCGCGGCCGTTTAAACCTTCTTGTAAACATCATGGGTAAAAACCCAGCAGATCTTTTTGGTGAGTTCGAAGGTAAATCACTGCATAAGAAAGGTTCTGGTGACGTTAAATACCACCAAGGTTTCTCATCTAACGTGATGACTGCAGGTGGCGAAGTTCACTTAGCACTTGCGTTTAACCCGTCGCACTTAGAAATCGTTGGACCTGTAGTTGAAGGTTCGGTACGTGCGCGCCAAGTACGTCGTAAAGACATTGGCGGTGATGATGTATTACCAATCATCGTTCACGGTGATGCTGCATTTGCAGGTCAAGGTGTCAACCAAGAAACCTTCCAAATGTCACAAACGCGTGGTTATACGGTAGGTGGTACAGTTCACATTGTAGTGAACAACCAAGTTGGTTTCACAACTTCTGATCCACGTGATGCGCGTTCTACAGAATACTGTACTGATATCGCGAAAATGATCCAAGCACCGATCTTCCATGTGAACGGTGATGATCCTGAAGCGGTATTGTTTGTTGCACAACTTGCGCATGATTTCCGTCATACCTTCCGCAAAGACGTTGTGATTGACATGTTCTGTTACCGTCGTCGTGGTCATAACGAAGCCGATGAACCTGCTGCAACTCAGCCATTAATGTACCAAGTGATCAACAAAAAGACCACAACACGTACTTTATATGCAGATAAGCTTGTTCAAGAAGGTGTTCTTGATCGTGCTGCAGCAGACCAAATGGTTGAAGACTACCGTTCTGATTTAGAAGCTGGTAAGCACGTTGCCAATGCATTGGTATTAGAACCAAACAAAAAAATGTTTGTAGATTGGACACCTTACTTGGGTCATGACTACACAGACGTTTGGGATACTACTTTCCCAGTTGAGCGTTTAAAAGAGCTTGGCGAAGGCATGCGTAAACTTCCAGAAGGTTTCGTGATGCAACGTCAGGTGTCAAAAGTGATTGACGACCGTCTGAAAATGCAAACTGGCGAAATGCCTTTAAACTGGGGTGCTGCGGAAACTTTAGCTTACGCAACATTACTTGATGAAGGTTACTTGGTTCGTATTACAGGTGAAGACGTGGGTCGTGGTACATTCTCACACCGTCACGCGAAACTTCATAACCAAGTGGATGGCGAAACTTACATTCCACTTTGCCATGTGAAAGAAAATCAACCACGTTTTGCATTGTACGACTCACTTCTTTCTGAAATGGCTGTACTTGCATTCGAATATGGTTATGCAACGACTATTCCTCACGGTTTAATCATTTGGGAAGCGCAATTTGGTGACTTCGCAAACTGTGCGCAGGTTGTAATTGACCAATTCATCTCATCTGGCGAAACCAAATGGGAACGTGTGTGTGGTTTAACCATGCTTCTTCCACACGGCTTTGAAGGTCAAGGTCCAGAGCATTCATCTGCACGTTTAGAACGTTTCTTACAGCTATGTGCTGAAGACAACATGCAAGTGATCACACCAACGACACCAGCGCAGATTTTCCATGCATTACGTCGTCAAGCGATCCGTCCAATTCGTAAGCCACTCATCGTAACTTCACCGAAGTCTTTACTTCGTCACAAGTTAGCAACATCTAATCTTGATGAGCTTGCAACGGGTACTTTCCAAACTGTGATCGACGAAATCGACAACATCAACAAAGCTGACGTAACACGCGTTGTATTGTGTGGTGGTAAGGTTTACTACGATTTACTGGAAAAACGTCGTGAAAAAGAATTGAACAATACTGCGATTGTCCGTATTGAACAATTATATCCGTACCCAGAAGCGCGTTTAGCGGAAGTTCTTGCTCAATATCCAAATGTTACGGAACTTGTTTGGGCACAAGAAGAGCCGAAAAACCAAGGTGCTTGGTTATTCATTGCACCGCGTTTATATGAAGGCTTAATGACTTCAGGTAAACAAATCAAGTTAAGTTACGCAGGCCGTGAAGCTTCTGCTGCACCGGCATGTGGTTCACCATACTTACATGCAAAACAACAAGCTCAGCTCGTAAATGAAGCTTTAGCGATCGTAGAATAATCAGGAGATTCTAAAATCATGGCAACCGAAATTAAAGCACCTGTATTCCCAGAATCAGTTGCAGACGGCACAATCGCAACTTGGCACAAACAACCAGGTGAAGCAGTATCACGTGATGAAGTGATCTGTGACATTGAAACAGATAAAGTTGTATTAGAAGTTGTGGCTCCTGCCGACGGTACGATTGCACAAATCATTAAAAATGAAGGTGACACAGTACTTTCATCTGAAGTGATTGCTCAGTTTGAAGAAGGCGCGGTATCTGGCGCTGCACAAACTCAAGCAGTTCAATCTGAAGAGAAAGTTGAACAAGCTGCAGCGAATACTGAAGCAGGTAATGCGCCAATCGTTGAACGTGCGCAAGTTCAAGACCAAGCACCTGCTGTACGTAAAGCCTTAACTGAAACTGGCGTAAATGCTGCTGACGTTGCAGGCACTGGCCGTGGCGGTCGTATTACTAAAGAAGACGTTGCTAACCATCAAGCGAAACCAGCGGCTCCTGCTGCTCAACCTTTAAGCGTTGCTGTAGGTGAGCGTATCGAAAAACGTGTTCCAATGACACGTCTTCGTAAGCGTGTTGCTGAACGTTTACTTGCGGCTACGCAAGAAACTGCAATGTTAACGACGTTTAACGAAGTGAACATGAAACCAATCATGGAAATGCGTAACCAATACAAAGACGCATTTGAAAAACGCCATGGTGCACGTTTAGGCTTCATGTCATTCTTTGTTAAAGCGGCAACTGAAGCACTTAAACGCTACCCAGCGGTAAATGCATCAATTGATGGCGACGACATCGTATATCACGGTTACTATGACATCGGTGTTGCTGTATCTTCTGAGCGTGGCTTAGTAGTGCCTGTATTACGTGATACAGACCGTATGAACTATGCTGAAGTTGAAAATGGTATTCGTGCATATGCTGGTAAAGCGCGTGACGGTAAATTAGGTATCGAAGATATGACTGGCGGTACATTTACCATTACTAATGGTGGTACTTTCGGTTCACTTCTGTCTACACCAATCTTGAACACACCACAAACAGCGATTTTGGGTATGCATAAAATCCAAGAGCGCCCAATGGCAGTAAATGGTCAAGTAGAAATCTTACCAATGATGTATTTAGCACTTTCTTATGACCACCGTTTAATCGATGGTAAAGAAGCGGTAGGTTTCTTAGTAACAATCAAAGAATTGTTAGAAGAACCAGCTCGTCTAATCCTTGACCTTTAATTTTAAAGAATAAATCCATGGGCTTAGAGTGATCCTCTAAGCCCATTTTTGGAGAGAATAATGTCTCAACAATTCGATTTAGTTGTAATCGGTGGTGGCCCAGGTGGCTACGAAGCTGCAATTCGTGCTGCACAACTTGGTTTCAAAGTTGCGTGTATCGAAAAACGTATTCATAAAGGCGAGCCATCCTTAGGTGGTACATGCTTAAACGTGGGTTGTATCCCATCTAAAGCATTGCTTGATTCTTCTCACCGTTATGAAGATACAGTGCATCACTTAGATGACCACGGGATCACGACGGGTGAAGTGAAGTTTGATTTGACTAAGCTTCTTGCGCGCAAAGATAAAATCGTGAACCAATTGACTAAAGGTATCGATGGCCTATTAAAAGGTAACGGTATCGAATGGTTAAAAGGTACAGGTAAGTTACTTGCGGGTAAAAAAGTTGAGTTTGTATCGCACGAAGGCGAAACTCAAATTTTAGAGCCTAAGTACGTGATTCTTGCGACAGGTTCTGTGCCTGTAAATATTCCAGTTGCTCCTGTTGATCAAGACATCATTGTTGATTCAACTGGCGCACTTGAATTCCAAGAAGTACCTAAGCGTTTAGGCGTAATTGGTGCGGGCGTAATTGGTCTTGAACTTGGTTCAGTATGGCGTCGTTTGGGTGCAGAAGTTGTTGTATTTGAAGCAATGGATGCATTCTTACCAATGGCTGATAAAGCATTGGCAAAAGACTACCAAAAAGTACTTGGCAAGCAAGGTCTTGATATCCGTGTTGGCGCTAAAGTTGCTGGTACAGAAATCAACGGCCGTGAAGTGACTGTGAAATATACACAAGGCGGCGAAGACAAAACTCAAACTTTCGACAAATTGATCGTTTGTGTGGGTCGTCGTGCTTATGCTGAAGGCTTATTGGCTGAAGATTGTGGTATTAAACTCACTGAACGTGGTTTGGTTGAAGTCAACGATTGGTGTGCAACGTCTGTAGACGGCGTATACGCAATTGGTGACTTAGTTCGTGGTCCAATGCTTGCGCATAAAGCAATGGAAGAAGGCGTCATGGCAGTTGAACGTATTCACGGTCATGCTGCACAAGTCAACTACGACACCATTATTTCTGTAATTTACACACACCCAGAAGCGGCGTGGGTAGGTTTAACAGAACAGCAAGCCATCGAGAAAGGCCACGAAGTGAAGACGGGTCAATTCGGTTTTGCTGCCAACGGTCGTGCTATGGCGGCTGGCGAAAATGCTGGTTTCGTGAAGTTTGTTGCTGATGCGAAAACAGATCGTTTACTTGGTATGCACGTGATTGGACCTGCTGCGTCTGATATCGTTCACCAAGGTATGATTGCGCTTGAATTTGTATCATCTGTTGAAGATCTTCAGTTGATGACATTTGGTCATCCAACATTCTCTGAAGTTGTGCATGAAGCAGCTTTAGCGGTAGATGGCCGTGCGATTCATGCGATTCAGCGTAAACGTAAATAATCTTTTTTAAGATTATGCCAAGAGAGCAGCATCCGCTGCTCTTTTTTTATGCCAAAAGGTTGTGTTTGGATGATTTATCATCTAAAAATAAGACTGCAAAAAATGCTTTATAGACAGTTCGACGGATGTTTGCCCTATAAAGCCAAAATATAAGATCAATAAATCAAAGGTTGTTGCATGAACTTACACGAGTATCAAGCTAAAACGCTATTAAAAAAATATGGTATGCCAGTTCAGGAAGGTATTGTCGTAGAAACTGAACAAGCAGCGCGCGAGGCGTTTAAACAACTAGGCGGCAAGTTTGCGGTGATGAAAGCCCAAGTGCATGCCGGTGGGCGTGGCAAAGCAGGTGGTGTCAAAGTGGTGAAATCAGCTGATGAAGCTGCTGACTATGCCAAGAATTTATTGGGTACGCGTTTAGTGACCTATCAAACCGATAGTTTGGGACAACCTGTTCATCAAATCTTAGTGTGTGAAGATGTTTATCCTGTTGAGCGCGAACTATATTTAGGTGCAGTGGTGGATCGTTCTAGCCGCCGTGTGACTTTTATGGCCTCTACTGAAGGTGGCGTGGAAATTGAAAAAGTCGCTGAAGAAAGCCCAGAAAAAATTGTTAAAGTTGAAGTCGATCCATTGGTGGGGCTACAACCATTTCAGGCGCGTGAAGTTGCCTTTGCTTTAAAACTTAAAAATGAACAGATCAACCAGTTCGTCACCATCATGACTGGCGCATATCAAGCTTTTGTTGACAACGATTTTGCTTTATTTGAAATTAATCCATTATCGATTCGTGAAAACGGACAAATTTTATGCGTTGATGCCAAAATTGGCATTGATTCCAATGCTTTATACCGTTTGCCAGAAATTGCTGCACTACGTGATAAATCGCAAGAAAATGAGCGTGAATTACGTGCCTCAGAACATGACCTTAACTATGTGGCTTTAGAGGGTAATATTGGTTGTATGGTCAATGGTGCAGGCCTTGCTATGGCGACCATGGACATTATTAAATTATATGGTGGTCAACCAGCCAATTTCCTCGATGTGGGGGGCGGAGCGACGAAAGAGCGCGTGATTGAAGCCTTTAAAATTATTTTGGCAGATACCTCTGTGCAAGCTGTACTGATTAATATTTTTGGTGGCATTGTTCGTTGTGACATGATTGCCGAAGCGATTATTGCAGCAGTACGTGAAGTGGATGTGACGATTCCTGTAGTGGTACGTTTAGAAGGCAATAATGCCGAATTAGGCGCCAAATTGTTAGATGAATCAGGTTTAAAACTGATTTCAGCCCAAGGTCTAGCCGATGCAGCAGAAAAAGTTGTCGCTGCGGTACAAGCATAAGGAGAATAATCGTGAGCGTACTGGTCAATAAAAATACCCAAGTGTTGGTGCAAGGCTTTACTGGTAAAAATGGTACTTTTCATTCAGAACAATCGATTGCTTATGGCACTAAAGTAGTGGGTGGTGTCACTCCCGGCAAAGGTGGGCAACGTCATTTAGAGCGTCCTGTGTTCAATACCGTTCGTGAGGCAGTACAAGAAACTGGCGCCAACGCCACTTCTATTTATGTCCCTGCACCGTTCGTACTCGACTCTATTATTGAGTCAATTGATGCTGGTTTAGAGCTGATTGTGGTCATCACTGAAGGGGTTCCGACGTTAGATATGCTTAAAGCCAAACGTTATCTAGAAACTTATGGTAACAATGCACGTTTAATTGGCCCAAACTGTCCCGGCATTATTACCCCAGGTGAATGTAAAATTGGCATTATGCCAGGACATATTCATCAAAAGGGCAAAATTGGCATTATCTCGCGTTCAGGTACATTAACCTACGAAGCAGTTTCTCAAACCACTAAGCTTGGACTAGGCCAATCGACCTGTATTGGTATTGGTGGTGATCCAATTCCGGGCATGAATCAGATTGATTGCTTAAAGCTATTTGAAGATGATCCGCAAACTGAAGCGATTATTATGATTGGTGAAATTGGTGGTACGGCAGAAGAAGAGGCCGCTGAATATATTCAATCGAACGTGACGAAACCTGTAGTGGGTTATATTGCAGGTGTGACTGCGCCTAAAGGCAAACGTATGGGACATGCAGGCGCCATTATTTCAGGTGGTAAAGGTACAGCAGAAGAAAAGTTTGCGGCTTTTGAACGTGCGGGCATGGCCTATACCCGTAGCCCTGCAGAACTAGGCTCAACCATGCTCTCTGTATTAAGAGATAAAGGTCTGGTGGACCCTGCGATTGCTTTGACCTAAATACTCCAGCTCTAGATTGCCTCGTTAGAGGCAATTTTCAGGCAAAAAAAATGCGTAATGATTGGGGTATTCATTACGCAGAAAAACGAATCTGTTGAGTCAACAGGTTCAGGGGTAACTTAAAGGTCACAGAGGAGAATCTTCGTTAACCTGTTCGCTATAGGGTTATAGTAAGCCTTCATACCTGTAAGTTCAGCAGTATTCAGGTAATAAAGTGTCAGATTACGTTAAAATCTACAGCACAATGTGAATAAATCGGGCCAATTGTGAAGTTAAACTTACATAAAGCCATGGCATAAAAAAGCCCCTCCAAGTGGAAGGGCTTTATTTTTAAATAGAATTAGAAGCGGAACACACCAAGTGCTGTTTTTACTTCATCTAAAGTTTGTTGCGTAATGTCACGGCATTTATCTGTACCGTGTTTAAGTACATCCATAATGTAATCAGGATCTTTGGCCAATTCGATACGACGCTCACGAATTGGACCTAATAATTCTTTAAGTACCCCTTCAAGACGTTTTTTCACGACGCCATCACCTAAACCACCACGGCGATAATGTGCTTTAAGTTCCTCAACTTCTTCTTTGTTTGGATCAAAAGCATCAAGGTAGGTAAATACTACGTTACCTTCGACTTGACCTGGATCTTCAATACGTAAGTGGTTTGGATCTGTGTACATGGCATTGACTGCTTTTTTGATGTCTTTATCTGTGGCATCTAACACAATGGTATTGCCTAAAGATTTTGACATTTTTGCTTTACCATCAAAGCCCGGTAAACGACCGACATTTGAAAGTAAAGCTTTACATTCAGGCAGTAATTCACGACCCACTTGACGATTTAAGCGACGTACCACTTCGTTGGTTTGCTCGATCATAGGAATTTGATCTTCACCAACAGGAACAACTGTTGCTTTAAATGCTGTGATATCAGCAGCCTGTGCTACTGGGTAGCATAAAAAACCTGCGGGGATATCACGTTCAAAACCACGCATCTGAATTTCAGACTTAATGGTTGGGTTGCGCTCTAAACGTGACACAGTGACAAAGTTAAGATACAACATGGTCAGTTCATTGAGTGCTGGCAGGCACGACTGTACGCAAATGGTCGTTTTTTTTGGGTCAATGCCTACCGCTAAATAGTCAGTGGCTACTTCAATAATATTGCGACGCACTTTTTCAAAGTTGTCGGCATTATCTGTTAAAGCTTGCGCATCAGCCAATAAGAGGTGCTGATGATGTGAATCTTGTAAACCTACGCGTGAACGTAATGAGCCCACAAAGTGGCCTAAGTGTAATTGTCCGGTTGGACGGTCGCCAGTTAAGATTACTGGACGATTATCTGGAGTCGTCATGCTGTCTTCCAAGTCGTTGTACTACATCAATATGGCGATGAATGCCCACATTGTACGGCATAAGTTTTGGTTGTGTCAGCTCACGCTTAATAAATGCTGTACAGAGTTTTTAAATTTGTAGTTTTAAACTCAATAAAAATAAAACAGAGAAATAAACCATGAGTAGTTTACTGTTATTACTAGATGATATTGCCACGATTATGGATGATGTGGCAGTGATGAGTAAAATGGCCGCCAAAAAAACCGCTGGGGTATTAGGTGATGATTTGGCCTTAAATGCCCAGCAAGTCAGTGGGGTAAAAGCAGATCGCGAATTACCGGTCGTGTGGTCGGTCGCCAAAGGTTCTTTTGTCAATAAACTGATTTTAGTGCCTTTGGCTCTAGGTATTAGTGTGGTTGCGCCGTGGCTGATTAATCCATTATTAATGCTAGGAGGATTGTTTTTATGTTATGAAGGGGTCGAAAAAGTTATTCATAGCATTCAACATAAAAAAGCAAAAACCTTAGAAGAAGCCAAAGTTGAACTGGCACATACCGAAAATGAACTACGCAGCATGGAAAAGGATAAAATTAAAGGCGCGATTCGTACCGATTTTATTTTATCGGCAGAAATTATAGTCATTTCTTTAGGCACTGTAGCAGCAGCAGCTTTTGTGACCAAAGTGACTGTTTTAACCGTGATTGCAATTGCAATGACAGTAGGTGTCTACGGCTTAGTGGCTTTGATTGTCAAAATTGATGACATTGGTCTTTATCTCACTGAAAAACCTTCGGCTTTACAGCAAAAAATTGGTCGTGGTTTATTGGCATTTGCTCCCATCTTAATGAAGACTTTAACGATTGTAGGCACCTTAGCGATGTTTTTAGTGGGTGGCGGCATCATTAATCATGCGATTCCACTGCTGCATCATTTAACTGAGGATGCTGTTGATCATATTGAGCATATTCCAAACGTTGGCAATATTATTGGTGCCTTAACACCAACACTAATTAATTTTGTGATTGGCATGATTGCTGGTTTGATTGTACTTGGTCTTGTAAAAGGCATTCAAAAAATTTGGTCAGGTGTGAAAAGCCGTTAAAGCCCGTTACAATAGGCAAGTCATTGAATAAGGATAATAAACTATGCAGTGGAAAGGGCGTCGTAGCAGCAATAATGTAGAAGATCGTCGCGGTGGCGGTGCTGCAAAAGCAGGTGGAATTAGTGTTTTAGGTTTGGTGGTGGCGTTTGTAGCGTGGAAATTCTTTGGCGTTGACCCACAGCAAGCCTACCAAACCACCAAACAAGTCACCCAAGGTCAAACCAGTCAGGCAGTGGGTTTAGATCAGCCCACGCCTGAACAACAAGAAGCGATGGAATTTGTCAGTGTGGTATTGGCAGATACCGAAGATACATGGAGTCAAGTTTTTCAACAGCAATTGGGTCAACAATATATCCCGCCTAAATTGGTGATGTTTAGTGGTGCAGTCAATTCAGGGTGTGGTGCTGCACAATCTGCCATGGGGCCATTTTATTGTCCGGCCGATCAAAAAGTGTATATTGATACCGCATTTTTTAAAGATATGCGCACGCAAATGGGCATTACAGGGGAGCAAAATACCACCCAATTGTCACGCCAAGACCAAGCAGGTGATTTTGCCCAAGCCTATGTGGTGGCACACGAAGTTGGGCATCATATTCAAACTATTTTAGGGATTTCTGGTCAAGTACAACAAGCGCGTAGTCAAGCCTCTAAAGCGCAGGCAAATGCTTTGTCCGTACGTCAAGAATTACAAGCGGATTGTTTAGCAGGTGTTTGGGCCCATCACAACCATCAGCGTACTCAATTTTTAGAGCAAGGGGACATTGCTGAAGCGATGGATGCAGCGCATAAAATTGGTGATGATTACTTACAAAAACAAGCGCAAGGCTATGCTGTGCCAGACAGTTTTACCCATGGCACCAGTGCCCAGCGTATGACATGGTTTGATATTGGCTTTAAAGGTGGGCAGATCAATCAATGCGATACCTTTAATCAACCTATTTAGTTAAGAAGCGACGGAAATGACGCAAAATTCGGCTGCTGACATATAAGGCAATGGCTGCAAATAAAGCAATACCAAATACCGTATATTTCAGCGCTGACACGTCATTTTGATAAAACTGTTGAATTTGAGCATCTGTATAATGGAATTCGGCAGTTTTACCACTACGGCTGTCACGATAAGCAACATCCTGAATATAGAACCATTGGCCTGCTTTAACTAAATTGGCTTGGCTAATTTGACGTGTATGGCTCTTATTATCATCATCAACACAAAGATCTTTAGCGTGATGTTCACAGTTAATCTTGGCAACATAACCTTGATTGGCAATTAGGATAAATACTGCATTGTCAGGGTCTTGGTTGTTAGAGAGTAAGACAAATTGTTCTTTCGCCGTGGAGCTTAAGCTAAAACTTTGCTTTTGCATAAAATTTTGATCAGCATTTACAATCTCTTGAATTTTTACCGCACAAGTAAATAGTAAGGCCAAGGTGATGAAAAAAATCATCGTTGCCAAACAAAGACGGAAGATCGTTTTTACAGTGTGATGCATAGGAAACCAAAAGCTGAAGCAAAACAGCGCATGAGTGTAGGGCAAATAGCACAAAAAAACTATGATTTCTGCACGGGAATCGATGGAAAAAGCGTTAGACTAATCATGTGAATAAATGCTTATTCACAAAGTATTTTTATTGGAAATGGTTGAATTGCTCCGCTGCTGCCAAACTCCATTCTATAGACGGAAGGGTGATGGGAAATTATTTTTTTTTACAAGTATTTACAGTTATTTTTGCGCTCTCGATAGCAACCACCATCTTTAATAAAAGGGTATTAGGCTTTCCGCAAGCGATTGGCGTCCCCATTGTTTCTGCTATTTTTGTTTTTATTTTGCAGTGGGCTGCAAGCTTGCTCAATGGCAATCCGTTTATTGTTATTAATCTACATAATATTGAAGAAGCCGTCAGACATATTGATTTTTATGACTTTTTAATTAATGGTGTGATCTGTTTTATCTTAACCTCATCGGCACTTAAATTTAAAGTTTCTGATTTACGTAGCCATTGGAAACCGATTGGGATTTTGGCCAGTATTGCCTTAGTGCTATGCGCTGTGTTCTTTGGTATTGCTTTATATGGCTATCAATTCTTAATTGGGCATCAGGTTGATTTAATGGTGCTGTTGTTGCTAGGTGCAGCACTTGGGGCAACTGATCCGATTGGGATCAAAGGTGTGCTGAGCTCAGTGCGCGCTCCACATCATCTAATGGTCAAACTTGAAGGTGAATCACTGTTTAATGATGCCATGTGTATTGCGGTATTTATGACACTATTAAACGTGCTACAAGGTGAGCATTTCACCGTAATTGGCGTGTTAGAAACCCTGCTGTATGAGATTGTTGTGGCAGTGGTGATTGGTACTGCCTTTGGTCACGGTATTTTACGTTTGCTACGTGGTAAGCATGAAATGGAGTCATTAATTCTCACTACCGCACTTTTGGCCTGTGGCTCGTATTTAGTGGCATTGTTTGCCCATGCTTCAGCACCGATTGCCTGCGTGATTGGTGGTTTGATTGTGGGGAATAAATGGAAAGAGATTTTACAAGAGCGTGAAATCCGCGAAGTGAATCATTTTTGGCATACGGTTGAAGGGATTATTAACTCCTTCTTATTTACTTTAATTGGTTTAGAGCTGTTTATCCTAGATTTAAGCTTTAGCTTAATTTTAGGCGGAATTGTGGCTTTTATTATTTTGCATGTGTCACGTTTTGCCGCCAATTATTTATCTTTTGCCTTTTTCCCAAGCTTTCGTAAAAAAAGCTATAACGGGAGTTTGACCATTTTATCTTGGGGTGGGGTACGTGGTGGGATTTCCTTGGCCTTAATTCTCGCGGTGGCCAATGTGCCACAGCTAAGTGAATATAGCAGTATCTTAATCGGCTATACCTTTATTGCAGTACTGTTATCGGGCCTCGTGTGTGGTTTGGGTTTACCCGCAGTCATGAATGCTTTTTACTATAATCCCAATGAAGAAACCACAGGTTTTAAAGGTTGGTATCAACGTATGTGTCATAAGCTTAACCGCAAGGGTTTTCAATACTTGGTGGGTGAGGATGCGCATGGCAATGAAATTATTACGGTCTACCAAGCCGATCATTTAATTGATACCCGTGCGGATGATGGTGTGGCAGCAGTCCATAATCCTGAAAAAGTTCAAGAAGTGAAACGGCTAGAAAGTCCGGAAAACTTTTAAGCTCATCTCACAGCAGTCACGTTAAAGTGGCTGTTTTTATTAAGGAGAAGCTATGTCAATGGCTAATGAACTTGCTCCACTGATTTTAGCTGTGGTGGCAGAGATTCCTTATGGACGTGTTGCCAGTTATGGTCAGGTGGCTCGTCTGGCAGGTTTACCTCAGCATGCACGTTTAGTTGGCTATGTACTCAAACGTTTAGATGCAAGCAGTGATCTACCATGGCATCGTGTGCTCAATAGTCAGGGTAAGATTTGTACGCAAGGTTTGCATCACGGTGAAAACCGACAGTGTCATTTACTGCGACAAGAGGGTGTTATGGTGGAAAAGCAGCGGGTCGATCTTAAAAAATATGCTTGGCACATCGAACGCTCCCCACACCTTGGTGGAGAGCTTGCTGCGTCAGTTAAGGATGACGAATAACCAAAACAGGAATATGGACTTCACTGAGTACATTTTGTGCCACGCTGCCTAAGAATAATTTTTTCAAACCCGTACGACCATGTGAACCAATAATAATTAAATCGACAGCTAATTTTTGCGCTGCCTCAATCAATTCACGATGCACCATTTGACCTTCTAAGAGCTGGGTTTCAACTTCGACACCGAGCTCAGCAAACTTAGCTTGAGCAGTGGCTAAATCATCTAAAATGGCACGACGCGCGCGTTCAATCATGTCATTCGTTTGTGCACCTGAAATATATTCAGCCGCGATATAAGGATCTAGTGCCATCACTTGTGCAACAGTAATTTTAGCATTAAAGGCTTTGGCAAATTGAGCTGCTTTATCGACTGCAGCCAATGAAGTGTCTGAACCATCAATCGGAACAAGGATATGTTGGTAGGTCATACTATTTTCCTTATAGTTGCTTTGTTTATTTATTGATCTTAACTGAAAATTAAATAGAATAAAACCAAGTAAATTCATAGGGATAAACTTGGTGGATTGCAGGATTATCCACCTAGAAAAAGCGAATAAAAGTAGTCAAGTTGTGCTTTAAATTCAGCGCATTTTTTCAATACCCAACCTTAAAAAAGCACCCGAAGGTGCAGATATTTAGTGTATTGGAAAGCGGACAAAGCCTAGTTGCTGCGCGCTTTTCAAATCTTTTTCGGCAATTTTAAATATCGCCAAATGCCCCATTTGACCACCACACACCGTAGGATACATACGACCATCATCGCTGATGCGTGCGTTATAGCTCATGATATTGGCAGATTTGAGTTGTTTATGCACTTCATCTAGTTTTTGTTGTTGGGTTGGGAATTCTTGGCATTGAATAGTGTTAAAGTTTTTAGCAATTTCAACATATATACTGTCAACAGTTGTAGGTTGGGGCATCCGAGAAGCTGCAAAACTTGCAATACTTAAAGTACATAATAATGAGCTTAATAGAAGTTTAGACATTGTCTTAATCCTTGTAGACAAGAGTTTTTAACTTAGCAAGATCTCATATAGTTCTCTATAGAATCTCAGTAACGTGCAAGTTTACTTTGGTTTATTTGTATATCTGAAATTGCGGATTTCAGAACTTGCAAACAAATTTTTGCAGTCTGTTCCCTTGGGATAAAGTTTTCAGTCATTTGTTGGAATGGATGAATGTAATTTCTAAAATCTCTTAACTCCTTGCTGAATCTGTATGTATCTTTTTCGATTAAGCCAATTGAATGCGAAACCTCAATAAAATTATTAAGAGTCCATTGATCAAAGCTTTTAACTTTTCCATCTTTTTTAGGGCTATTAGAGGAGGTATTAAAAGCTTTTTGATTTTGAGAAGCAATATTTAAAAGAACGCCCTCTAGAGTGCTTCCTGCTAATAAAATAACGGATAGGTAAGCCTCTGCTTTGAAGGATTTTTCTATTTCCAACATCCGATTATCAATAATAGGTAATAAAGTTGGAATTAAATTAATTTTAGAGCAATCGAGTTTAAACTCATGTTTTATAAATTGGTTTTCTGAGGTTGTATGTTTAGATTGTAATGAATCATCTATATTTATTTCATTTACCGCTCTAATTTTTATCTCAGTATTTACTCTACTGATTTGGTATCTATCAAATTGAAGATATTTGTTAAATTCAGTGATTAGATCATCGAGTCTTTTCAAATTATCCATGTAATCAATGGGAGTAAATAGATTTTTGATGCAGGCAACCATTTTAGGAGAATTATTAATTTGTGATAGCCGTTGATCTGTATATATCCATCTAGATGGAAAACCTTGACCATATTTTCTTAAGTAGTCATTCCCATATACATCAACATAATCAAAAGTAGAAAAAAATTCTATAATCTTAGGGCCTGACCTATATTGAGTAATTTCATTAATTAGTTCACGAAGCTTTTCTAGTGTTTTTGGAGATAAGCGCATCTTTATTGAAATTTATTGAATTTATGTTAAATATAAAACTTAGTTTGGATTTTGTATATATTGAATTAGGCTTTCAATATCATTCGTCTGCAACTGTTCACGCATTTTTAAAAACTGCTTTTCGTCTAAATCATAGAGCTTAAGAGAAAGTAGTTTTTTGATGTCATCTTCAGGAAAGCGATATTTAATAATCTTTGCAGGTATACCACCCACTACAGCATAAGGCGGTACGTCTTTAGTCACAACAGCACCTGTAGCAACCACAGCACCTTCACCAAGCGTTACACCTTGCATAATCATGGCACGGCTACCAATCCAACAACCATCGCCAATCACGGTGTCACCCGCAGGCACAAAACTACGTGTATCAAACGGAAAAGCCGAAACCCAATCGGTACGGTGTAATTGATTGCCACCCATCATAATCACACATTCCGCGCCAAAACAGACAAAATTACCAATATAGAGCTGATCAATCGGGCGTTCAGGCGTAGAGGGCTTATCATGTAAATAACGTACCACACAGCGCTCAAAACCTTGATCCCAATAGGCTGAGTAATAGCTGTAGTTGCCTTTGATGTGAATATTCGGATTTTTTACCGTTTTAGAAATAAATTCGAACTCGCACCAATGGTTAACAGGAGAATTGATCAGCTTTTCAGACATAGGAAAACGGTGGTGATGTGGGGTAGCAGAATTATAACGTAGTTAAGCCTTGTTTGGATAAGATTGGCTTAGTAAAGTCTCCCTTTAAAAAAAGGAGAAAAGCCCCTCTTTTTTAAAGAGGGGTATGGGGAGATTGACCAAGGTAGAATACTAAAAAACCCCTCAATTGAGGGGCTTTGTGCAGCACAAGGCTTTAGAAATTAAAGATATTCAACTTTAGAAATCTCGTATTCTACTTCGCCTTGTGGCGTTACGATTTTCACATCATCGCCTTCATTTTTACCTAATAAACCACGCGCGATTGGCGAGTTTACAGAGATCTTGTTGATCTTAAAGTCTGCTTCGTCATCACCTACAATCTTATAGGTCTTTTGTTCTTCAGTATCTAAGTTTTCAATGGTCACTGTAACACCAAAAACCACACGACCAGTTTGCTCAAGTGTTTTAACATCAATCACTTGGCAAGCACCAAGTTTACCTTCGATGTCTTGAATACGACCTTCGCAGAAACCTTGTTGCTCACGCGCTGCATGGTATTCTGCGTTTTCTTTTAAATCGCCGTGTTCACGCGCTTCAGCAATTGCTGCAATGATACGCGGACGTTCAACACTTTTTAGCTGATGTAATTCTTTCTCTAAGGCAACTTTGCCTTCAGGAGTCATAGGATAACGTTGCATAGTTGTCCCTCAAAATTAAGTATAAAAAATACCGGTCTAAAAAATAAAAAAGTCCCGCCACCAAGAGGCAGCGGGACTTCTCGGGAAATAAATTAACCTTTGGTTAGGTCTTGTAAACGGTATACGTCCATTGGTAATTTAATGGCTAAAGCTTGGCATACTGCGTCTGCACCATTCAAGGTGGTTGTGTTATACACTTTACCTTGAAGCGCTGAACGACGGATCGAGAATGAATCCTCTTGTGCCTTTTTACCTTCAGTCGTATTAATCACAAGGTGGATTTCGCCGTTTTTAATACGGTCCACAATGTTAGGACGACCTTCAGTCACTTTATTAACGCGTTCACATGCTAGACCCGCATCGCTAAGTACTTTAAATGTACCATCAGTTGCAAGAATCTTGAAGCCCAAGTCAATCAGTTGCTTCGCGATGCCTGCTGCGCGTGGCTTGTCTGAGTCACGAACAGAGATGAAAGCGTGTTTGATTTCGCCTGTCGTTGGTAGACCCGGTAAACGTTCATTTGCACCAAGCACGGCTTTGTAGAATGCTTCGCCAAATGTTTTACCAACGCCCATCACTTCACCTGTAGATTTCATCTCAGGGCCAAGGATTGGGTCAACACCAGGGAACTTGTTGAATGGGAACACTGCTTCTTTTACAGAGAAGTGTTCAGGAATAATCTCTGAAGTAAAGCCTTGCGACTCAAGAGATTGACCCGCCATACAACGTGCAGCCACTTTCGCTAAAGATTCACCGATGCACTTAGACACGAACGGTACAGTACGTGATGCACGTGGGTTCACTTCTAGGATGTAAACGTCGTCGCCTTTAACCGCAAACTGAACGTTCATCAAACCAATTACGCCAAGCTCTTTTGCCATTGCGATGGTTTGACGGCGCATTTCGTCCTGCACTTCTTTAGATAAAGAGTACGGAGGAATCGAACATGCTGAGTCACCTGAGTGAATACCCGCTTGTTCGATATGTTGCATGATACCGCCGATCACCACATCTTTACCGTCAGATACGCAGTCAACGTCTACTTCAATGGCATCATCTAAGAAACGGTCAAGCAGAACAGGGGCATCGTTAGATGCTTGAACCGCATCACGTAAGTAGCGACGTAATTCTTCATCGTTATACACGATTTCCATCGCACGACCACCGAGTACGTAAGAAGGACGTACCACAAGTGGGTAGCCAACTTTCGCAGCTTCCGCCATACCTTCTTCAGCAGATTTTACGATGCTGTTGTTTGGTTGACGAAGTTGTAGACGTTGAATCATTTGTTGGAAACGTTCACGGTCTTCTGCACGGTCAATTGCATCAGGAGATGTACCAATGATTGGTGCACCTGCTTCTTCTAAAGCACGCGCCAATTTTAAAGGTGTTTGACCACCGTACTGTACGATAATGCCTTTTGGCTTCTCGATACGTACGATTTCAAGAACATCTTCAAGGGTAATTGGTTCGAAGTACAAACGATCAGAGGTGTCGTAATCTGTAGAAACCGTTTCAGGGTTACAGTTCACCATGATGGTTTCATAGCCGTCTTCACGCATTGCAAGCGCCGCGTGTACACAGCAGTAATCGAACTCGATACCTTGACCAATACGGTTAGGACCGCCACCGATCACCATGATCTTGTCTTTGTTCGATGGGTTTGCTTCACATTCTTCATCGTAAGTTGAGTACATGTAAGCTGTATCAGATTCGAATTCAGCTGCACATGTATCCACACGTTTGTAAACTGGCATTACGCCTAAGTTCCAACGGTGTTTACGGAATTGTTTTTGTGAAATGCCCATCAAGTCCGCAATGCGAAGATCCGATAAACCTTTACGTTTGAATGCACGGATATTGTCGGCATTCAAATCACCAAAACCTAAAGTTTTGATTTGTTCTTCAGTTTTGATGATGTCTTCGATTTGGATCAAGAACCAACGGTCGATATTGGTTGCAGCAAAGACTTCGTCTAAGGTGAAACCATGACGGAATGCATCGCCTACGTACCAAATACGCTCAGGACCTGGAACTTTAAGCTCTTGTAAGATTTTATCTTTAGCGCCTTCAGTACCCACTTCGATTTTTTCGTCAAAGCCAGATGCACCCACTTCAAGACCACGAAGCGCTTTTTGCATAGACTCTTGGAAGTTACGACCAATCGCCATCACTTCACCCACAGATTTCATCTGAGTAGTCAGTGTTGCGTCAGCTTGTGGGAATTTCTCGAAGTTAAAACGAGGAATCTTAGTTACAACGTAGTCAATTGCAGGTTCGAATGATGCAGGTGTTGTACCGCCAGTGATGTCATTTTTCAACTCATCAAGGGTATAACCTACAGCCAATTTCGCCGCAATTTTCGCAATTGGGAAACCAGTTGCTTTAGAAGCAAGGGCAGATGAACGTGATACACGCGGGTTCATCTCGATCACAACCATACGACCAGTTTTCGGGCAAATACCGAACTGAACGTTAGAGCCACCTGTTTCTACACCAATTTCACGAAGAACCGCTAAAGATGCATTACGTAGTAACTGGAATTCTTTGTCCGTTAATGTTTGCGCAGGCGCAACCGTGATTGAGTCACCTGTGTGCACGCCCATTGGGTCAAAGTTTTCAATGGTACATACAATGATACAGTTGTCGTTTTTGTCACGAACAACTTCCATTTCGTATTCTTTCCAACCAATTAAAGATTCATCGATCAATAATTGTTTGGTTGGAGAAAGATCGAAACCGCGTTCACAGATTTCAATGAATTCCTCGCGGTTGTAGGCGATACCGCCACCTGAACCACCCATGGTGAATGATGGACGAATGATCACAGGGAAGCCGAAGCGCGCTTGAATTTCTAAAGCTTCTTCCATTGACTCAGCAATGTCAGCTTTTGGACATTCAAGACCGATTTTACGCATTGCTTCATCGAACAATTTACGGTCTTCAGCTTTCTCAATCGCTTCTTTGGTCGCGCCAATCAATTCAACATTGTATTTTTCTAAAATGCCGTGCTCATCAAGGGCAAGGGCACAGTTCAATGCAGTTTGACCACCCATGGTTGGAAGAACTGCGTCTGGGCGTTCTTTCTCAATGATCGCTGCAACAGTCTGCCATGTAATCGGTTCGATATACGTTGCATCTGCCATTGCAGGGTCAGTCATAATGGTCGCTGGATTCGAGTTGACCAAAATAACGCGGTAGCCTTCTTCACGAAGTGCTTTACATGCTTGTGCGCCTGAATAGTCAAATTCACACGCCTGACCAATTACAATTGGACCAGCACCTAGAATTAAGATGCTTTTAATGTCTGTACGTTTAGCCATGATGCTTCCTTAATTACTTCTTAGATGCTTCGATAAGTTCGATGAAATGATCGAACAATGGTGCGCAGTCATGTGGACCAGGGCTTGCTTCAGGGTGACCTTGGAAGCTGAACGCAGGCTTGTCTGTACGATGAATCCCTTGAAGAGTTTGGTCGAACAGCGATTTGTGCGTTGCTTTTAGGTTTGCAGGTAGAGTGTCGAAATCTACCGCGAAGCCGTGGTTTTGTGAAGTAATCATCACTGTACCAGTTTCGATGTTCTGTACAGGATGGTTGGCACCGTGGTGACCGTGAGGCATTTTCACAGTTTTAGCGCCACTTGCTAAAGCAAGAATTTGGTGACCCAAGCAAATACCAAATACAGGAATATTGCGAGCATCTTCTACAATGGTTTTTACAGCTTCAATTGCGTAGTCACATGCAGCTGGATCGCCAGGGCCGTTCGATAAGAATACGCCATCTGGATTCAGTGCAAGTACGTCAGCAGCAGGAGTTTGTGCAGGCACAACAGTCAATTTACAACCGCGGTCTGCGAGCATACGTAAGATGTTGGTTTTGACACCGTAATCGTATGCAACAACATGGAATTTAAGTTCAGGTTGTTTAAAGCCTTGGCCAAGTGTCCAAGAACCCTCAGTCCACTCAAAACCTTCTGGGTCACAACATTCTTTAGCCAGGTCTAAACCATTTAAACCGCCAAATGCACGCGCTTTTTCTAATGCTTGTTCTTCTGTTACATTTTCGCCAGCTAAGATACAGCCGTTTTGTGCGCCTTTATCACGTAAAATACGTGTTAATCGTCGAGTGTCGATATCGGCAATGGCAACAACGTTATGTGCTTTTAAGTAATCACCCAGTGATTGTTCGGCACGGAAGTTGCTATGCAATAAAGGAAGGTCACGGATAATTAAACCGTTGGCCCATACTTTATGAATACGACCTGACTCAGCGTCTTCTTCATTGCAACCCGTGTTACCAATATGTGGGTAAGTTAAAGTTACAAGTTGCTGTGCATAACTTGGGTCAGTCAAAATTTCTTGATAGCCAGTCATGGCAGTATTGAAAACGACTTCACCAGTCGTACTACCCGATGCACCGATAGACGTTCCTTTAAAGATCGTACCGTCGGCAAGGGCTAAAATGGCGGGAGTGCTCAAACCAAAGCTCCTGAAATTTAGGCTGTAAAAAAGCGAGAAGACGAAAAAAAAGGAAGGTTGTTTTTTTAACCTATCCTCCCTCTGTCTGCTCGCTTGAACTTAACACGGCATTATACGCTCTAAACAAGGGGAAGTCCATTTAGTTTCACTTGAATATGTAAGATAAATCCCTTGATTTTTGCCTGAAAGTCTGTTTGTTGAGCAGATGCAAAAAAATGTAAGCATTTTAGAATTGTCTAACAAATCAAAACTTAAATTTTATCAACTTCCATTAAGCTGATTAGATCATAAACAAAAATAGGAACGACAAATGACTGAACAAAATAAAACACCAGAAACAAAAACGCCAGTAAAAGAAGCTGCTGATAAGTCTGCAACTAAAGCTGTAGAAACCAAAGATAAGGTGCTTGAAAAAGCAGCGGAAGTCAAAGACAAAGTGACAGCTAAGGTTGAGCAAGCCCAAGACAAAGTAGCACCCAAGCTCGAACAGGTTCAAGACAAAATTGCTGAAGTCAAAGCTGAGGTTGAGCAAGTGGTCGCTGACAAATCAAGTGATGAAAAAGGCACAGAAAAGAATCTAGGCGTGCAAGAAAAGATTGGTCAACTGAAACAAGATTTATTACAACGCTTAGAAAACTTAAAAGGGCTTAAAACAGCTGATTTGTCTGAAATTAGTGCTTTTGTTAAAGCAGAGTTTAATGCAGTCCTTGAAGACTTATCTAAGCTTGGTAAAGAGCTAAAACAAGATGTAAGTGAAATTTCACTCAAACACAAAGAACAACTGACAGAAACCTTTAAGCGTTCTAAAGAACATACCTTAGAAGCTTTAAATAAAGCGGCTAAACCTGAAGCAAAAGATGACAGTAAACCTCAGGTTTAAGAGATAAAAAAAAGTGAGCTTGACGCTCACTTTTTAAAATACATGTAACCAATCACGTTTGTTGTGAAAGTCGGCTTGCGCACCGCTATGCTGCATGGCATACAGGTGTTGGCCTTGTGTGGTATGAAGTACCGCAGTTAAACCGATAAACAGATCTGACCATTTTAATTTATGTTTTAACATAAACTCAGTTAAGTCTAGACTGACGCTTAAACCATAATGCGTACGTTTTAAACTGTTCAATTCAATATCGTATGCCGCTTTCGGTGGCATATCTTCTGGATAACGATATTCTTCAAATTGATACACTTGCCAAGCTTCACTTGGGGAAAGATTAATCTCACGATAATAATCTTCACCTTTCACGCCAATAAACATCTCAAAACAAGTATCTTGCCAAAGAAAATCTTGACGTGTTTGATCAGCAACAACTTTAGGCCACATAATCCATTGATTTGGATCACGTACCCAAAAGCCTACATTTAAGGTATATGGGCTTAAACTCTCAATGGCACCTACAATTGAAATCGCCTCAAAGCGACGTTCAAAGGCGCTGAGTTCATAACTTGCCATAATCTAAAATTAGTTAGACAAATGTGCGTGACGCACAAGGTTAGATAACTTTTGGTTTTGTTTTGCCGCTTTTTTATAAAGCAATACAATTTTACCAATCGTTTGTACAATTTGAGCATCTGTTACTTGCGCAATTTCTTCAATTAACGCTGCACGTGCTTCGCGATCTTCCGCTACAATTTTCACTTTAATGAGCTCATGATCATTTAAAGCACGGTTAGTCTCTTCGATGACATTCTCAGTTAAACCTTGACCGCCAAGCATCACCACTGGGTTAAGTGCGTGACCAATTTGACGTAAACGCTTACGTTCCTGAATAGATAAAGCCGCCATGAAATATAACCTAATTTTAAAAACGGCTTAGTATAGCAAATTGCAAGCTTAAACGCTGTAAAAACTGTGCAAATAATCGATCTTGTTCATAGAAAAAATCTGCATTGCTTGGCAATTTAGATACACTTGGATACTGCAAAAACTGTGTTTTTCACGTACACTTAAAGATTAGAAGTTTTTTGTATTTAGAGAGTTATGGCGACACGCATTACCAACCAAAAATTATCCAAAAGTAGTCGTGACTGGATGCGAGAGCATTTAGATGATCCTTTTGTAAAAAAAGCACAAAAGGAAGGTTATCGTGCCCGGGCAGCCTATAAACTTCTTGAAATTCAAGAAAAATATAAAATGATCAAACCAGGCATGACCGTGGTGGATTTGGGTGCAGCGCCAGGAAGTTGGTCACAAATTGCTGGAAAATTGGTCGGTAGTAAGGGCCTGATGATTGCGTCCGATATTTTGCCAATGGATGCATTGCCTGACGTGACCTTCTTACAAGGCGATTTTCGTGAGCAAGAAGTGTTTGATAAATTGCTCGAAATTTTAGATGGACGCCAAGTAGACGTTGTAATTTCTGATATGGCCCCCAATACATCTGGTAATAAGGCTGTTGATCAGCCGCGTCAAATTTATCTTTGTGAGTTAGCGCTTGACTTTGCGACTAAAGTACTTGGCCCTAAGGGACAGTTTTTGGTCAAAGTCTTCCAAGGCACAGGCTTTGACGAATTCCGTAAAGAAGTTGTCACTAACTTTGATGTATTAAAAACGGCTAAACCTGCGGCATCACGTGCGCGCTCAAAAGAAGTTTTCTTATTGGGTCAAGGGCGTAAGAAAGCGTTTAAATAAACAAAGTCTACTTGCCAAGCCGTTAAAAATTGTGCATTTTGTACTTTTTCAACTTTGACAGCTGATCTTCAGCGAAACCTTTAGGATCACACCCACCTCGGGCATGATCAAATTAGATTGATATGGGAATAAAGCTTTGAGCGATCTCTTCAAGAATGCCGTATTGTGGCTGGTGATACTTGGCGTACTGATTCTGATTTTCAGCAATATCAGTAGCAGTGATAAGCCAACAGCAATGAACTATTCAGAGTTTGTTGCTGCGGTGGATGCTGGCCAAATTAAGCAAGTTACAATTGATGGCGAAAGAATTAGTGGCGAAAAGACTAATGGCACTCAATTTGAGAGCATTCGCCCAGCGGTTCAAGATCCTGAACTGATGCCAAGCCTGATTGAGAAAAATGTTGTCGTTGAAGGTACTGCACCTCAGCGCCAAGGTTTATTGATGCAACTTCTCATTGCAAGTTTCCCTGTGCTTTTAATCATTTTGTTATTCATGTTCTTTATGCGCAACATGGGTGGTGGTGCAGGCGGTAAAAATGGCCCAATGAGTTTTGGTAAGTCGAAAGCAAAAATGCTGACCGAAGACCAAATTAAAGTGACCTTTACCGATGTTGCAGGCTGTGACGAAGCAAAACAAGAAGTGGTTGAAATCGTAGATTTCTTAAAAGACCCTTCGAAATTTAAACGTCTTGGTGCAACTATTCCAAAAGGCGTGTTAATGGTTGGTCCTCCGGGTACGGGTAAAACTTTGCTTGCTAAGGCGATTGCAGGTGAAGCGAAAGTTCCGTTCTTTAGTATTTCAGGTTCTGACTTCGTCGAAATGTTTGTGGGTGTGGGTGCATCACGTGTACGCGATATGTTCGAACAAGCTAAACGCCATGCGCCATGTATCATCTTTATTGATGAGATTGATGCTGTTGGTCGTCACCGTGGTTCAGGTACGGGCGGCGGTAACGACGAACGTGAACAAACA
The DNA here is from genome assembly GCF_059515825.1 of Acinetobacter sp. CY17. NCBI lineage: Bacteria > Pseudomonadati > Pseudomonadota > Gammaproteobacteria > Moraxellales > Moraxellaceae > Acinetobacter > Acinetobacter sp. CY17. The sequence continues at coordinate 103,312 of NZ_JCAKMX010000004.1, read as the reverse complement.
CTCAACCAAATGTTGGTTGAGATGGATGGTTTTGAAGGCAATGAAGGTATTATCGTCATTGCTGCAACCAACCGTGCCGATGTATTGGATAAAGCATTACTGCGTCCAGGTCGTTTTGACCGTCAAGTGATGGTCGGTTTGCCTGACATTAAAGGTCGTGAGCAAATCTTAAATGTACATTTACGCAAATTACCTTCTACAACTGGTGTTGATGTAAAAGTCTTAGCACGCGGTACACCGGGCTTCTCTGGTGCACAGCTGGCAAACCTTGTCAACGAAGCGGCTTTGTTTGCTGCACGTCGTAACAAAAACACTGTCGATATGCATGACTTTGAAGATGCTAAAGACAAGCTGTATATGGGTCCTGAGCGTAAATCGATGGTGATTCGTGAAGAAGAACGTCGTGCTACGGCTTACCATGAAGCAGGCCATGCGATTGTCGCGGAAATGCTGCCAGGTACTGACCCTGTACATAAAGTGACAATTATGCCGCGTGGTTGGGCCTTGGGTGTGACTTGGCAGTTGCCAGAACATGACCAAACCAGCCATTACAAAGACAAAATGTTAAATGAACTTTCAATCTTGTTTGGTGGTCGTATTGCCGAAGAAGTGTTCATTAATCAAATGTCGACTGGTGCATCAAATGACTTTGAGCGTGCCACTAAAATGGCGCGTGCGATGGTGACCAAATACGGTATGTCTGACAAGATGGGCGTTATGGTCTATGAAGATGATTCACAGCAATCTTTCATGGGCAGTATTGGTAGCCGTACAATTTCGGAAACCACTCAGCTTGAGATTGATCGTGAAATCCGTCGTATCTTAGATGAACAATATAAAGTTGCCCGTGATATCTTAGAAAATAACAAAGATATTGCCCATGCGATGGTTAAAGCGCTGATGGAATGGGAAACTATTGATCGTGACCAAATCCGTGACATCATGGAAGGTCGAGAGCCACAGCCACCAAAAGTATATGTTGCTGATAACCCTGTGTTGGATGTGACGCCTGTAGAGGCACCAACCACACCGCCACCGCTACCAAGTAGCAGTAGCTAATAAAAAGAGCCTCAATTGAGGCTCTTTTTTATTGGGGCTGTTAAAATGCAATTTGTAATAAGGAGATTGATATGCAGCTAATGCCTTTACCGCAACGTATTTGGCAATGTGGTCATGTGCAACTTGACCTGTCTCGCCCTCATGTCATGGGTATTTTAAATGTAACACCAGACTCTTTTAGTGATGGTGGGCAGTATAATAGTAAAGATGCTGCGTTAGCGCGTGCTTTAGCTATGATTGCCGAAGGTGCTACAGTGATTGATATTGGTGGTGAATCAACCCGTCCAGGTGCAGCTGCGGTGAGTGTAGAAGAAGAGCTACAGCGTGTTGTGCCTGTGGTTGAAGCTTTAGCACAGTATCCTGTCGCAATTTCAATTGATACCTCACAGCCTAAAGTAATGCAGGCCGCAGTTGCGGCAGGGGCACATATTTGGAACGATGTACGTGCTTTAACCCGTCCACAGGCAATTGAAACTGCAGCTGCCTTAAATATCCCTGTGATTATTATGCATATGCGTGGTGAACCCACCACCATGAACAATCTTGATCAATATACAGATGTCACGCAAGATGTCATGCGTGAGTTATCTGAACGTGTACAAGATGCGCTAGATGCAGGCGTAAAGCCTGAACACATCATGATTGATCCAGGCTTCGGCTTTGCTAAAAATGCTGAGCAAAATCTACAGTTATTAAATGAGTTACATCAGCTTAATCAGCTTGGTTATCCAATACTATCTGCATTATCTCGTAAACGTTTTATTGGGGCAGCATTAGGTGGAGCAGAAGCACAGCAACGTGCGATTGGTTCTGTGGCAGGGCATTTACTCAGTGTACAACAAGGTGCATGTATGGTACGTGCGCATGATGTTAAAGCGACAGCCGATGCACTTAAAGTTTGGCAAGCCATGCAAGGCGGACTTTAATAGGCTGTAAATTTGGTGAATTGGTTAAATTATGTTATATAGGCTCGCTTTAATGCATTTAGTTTAGAGAGCTGTATGTTTGCAGATTTACTTCTCCCAATGTTTGATGATGAATATTATCCCGATATTCTCGTTGCTGAAGTGAAGCAACTCGTTGAACAGTTTGCCAAAAAAATTGCTAAAGGTAATTTATCTGAAGCGGAAATCTATCATTTTGCCCAAGCAACCGTGATTGAGCTGAATAAGATGAAACCACAGTTTGAAGATCTAGATTCAAGTTTAGATGATACGGCTGCCGATTATATTGCTGAAGCCATGATGATGGTGGCGCAAGAGTACGGTTATATGGACCTTGAGATGGAAGAATTGGTCTCAAACCGTGAATGGTAGAATCAAAGCCCTGTAAATTACGGGGCTTTTTTATGCCTATTAAATTTTAGACATAAAAAAACCAGCTTAACGCTGGGTTCTTTGTTGCACCATTCTTTAAGTTAAGAATGGTGCCCGAGGCCAGACTCGAACTGGCACGCTTTGTGGGCGGGGGATTTTAAATCCCCTGTGTCTACCGATTTCACCACTCGGGCTTTAGTTCAATTTTTTTGTTAAAGACTTAAAAGTTTTTACCGCACCATTTTAACGAACTAATTTAAAATGGTGCCCGAGGCCAGACTCGAACTGGCACGCTTTGTGGGCGGGGGATTTTAAATCCCCTGTGTCTACCGATTTCACCACTCGGGCATGAGCGCAATAATAAAGAACTAATTTTTATATGGCAAGCATTGTTTTGATTATTTGCTATATTTTTAAGCAAATCATGTGTTTGTGTTTAATAAAAGCACAGATTTTCCTTACATTAAGCTATCTAAGTACTTTTCGATGTCGGTGTGTTTTACTTTTTTGCAAAATTCATGCTCGTATTTATAGAGCTGTACATGTAAAGTTAAATAATATTGAATTTTCACACTTTGTAATTTGGCTTGTTTGGTGCCTTTTTTCATTAGACGATAACGCCATTTTGCAGCAATGGTTTGTTTATAGCTCCAAAAACTGGCGCGTCGGATTTGCTGTAGAGCAGAGTAGTCATGCAATGTAGCCTGCTCACGAAATAGATTTTCTTTATAAAAACGTACAAAGCCAAAACTAATAGCAAAGAACAGCAATATGCCTTGTAAAAACACACTGTCTAGGTAAACCATGTTTAGCGCTTGTAAAATAATCAGTGTAGCTAATTTAATCGGTGCATGTTTTTGCTGCTGATAAAAGTAATGTGAGCTATGTTTGGCTTGTTTTAAAATTAATGGTACATACAGCATAAACACTAGCATAATGCTTAAAGTCGCAAGGTGTAGGGCATGTTCGGCATAACCAAAGCGTGTGATGAAATGTTTTAAAATAAAATGGCTTGGAATAAAGATCAGAGCGGCTAAAGCCCAAGGGATGAGTTCTTTGAGTTCATCCAGCATGCCTTTGGTTTTTAAAGCACTGTAGAATAGAAAATTACCACGCAGGGCTTGTGGGTGTTTAGCTTCAAGCTCTTGTAAATATTGCGAGATTTTTTGATCAGACCGCATAGTGTCCAGCTGAAACGAGAAAAATAATGTTTTAATATAATCGATTTATAAATTTTAGGCATAAAAAAACCAGCTTAATGCTGGGTTCTTTATTTACACCATTTTAAGTTGTATAAAATGGTGCCCGAGGCCAGACTCGAACTGGCACGCTTTGTGGGCGGGGGATTTTAAATCCCCTGTGTCTACCGATTTCACCACTCGGGCTTTAACAAGATGGAGGCGGAGGTCGGAATCGAACCGGCGTACACGGAGTTGCAGTCCGCTGCATGACCACTCTGCCACCCCGCCACGTCTTGTTGATGCGTATATTAGCAGGGTCAGAAAAAAACGCAATAGGGGATATTACTCAAATGCTTATAAAATATACATATAGCGAAAAAAACCTGAAAATATCATGTATTATGTGCAAAATTGATTCATATCAACACTTGGGAGAAGTGCCGTGGCATTAGTTTTAGATGGTCGTGCATTGGCAAAGCAAATTGAAGCTGACTTATTCACTCGCGTAGAAGCGTTAAAAGCAAAGTCAGGTCGTACTCCAATCCTTGCGACTATTTTGGTCGGTGACGATGGTGCATCTGCAACTTATGTACGTATGAAAGGGAATGCGTGCCGCCGCGTCGGTATGGATTCATTAAAAGTTGAACTTCCAAAAGAGACCACGACTGAACAGTTATTGGCTGAAATTGAGAAACTTAATGCCAATCCTGATGTTCACGGTATTTTGTTACAGCATCCAGTGCCTGCACAAATTGATGAGCGTGCTTGCTTTGATGCTATTTCACTTGAAAAAGACGTCGATGGTGTAACTTGCTTGGGCTACGGTCGTATGGCAATGGGTGAAACAGCGTATGGTTCTGCAACTCCTGCGGGCATCATGACGATCTTAAAAGAAAACAACATTGAAATTGCAGGTAAACATGCGGTTGTTGTCGGTCGTTCTGCAATTTTAGGCAAACCTATGGCTGCTATGTTGCTTGAAGCCAATGCCACTGTGACCATTTGCCATTCACGTACGCAAGATCTTGCAAGCTTTGTGAAGCAAGCAGACATCATTGTTGGTGCAGTAGGTAAAGCAGAATTAATCCAAAAAGATTGGATCAAACAAGGCGCTGTGGTTGTTGATGCTGGCTTCCATCCACGTGATGGCGGCGGTGTAGGTGATATTCAATTACAAGGTATTGAAGAGATTGCATCTGCGTATACACCAGTTCCAGGTGGTGTAGGTCCAATGACCATCACAACTTTGATCCGTCAAACGGTTGAAGCGGCTGAGAAGGCGTTGGGTTAATTTAATCCTCCTTAACCCTCCACCTGCGCTAAATTTAAAAGCAGTGCTGTAAATTTAGCTCAGGAGGGAATTTTCCCCCTCTTGTCTAAAGAGGGGTTAGGGGAGATTCTAAGGCCTCTTTTACACTATATATGGCTCAGGGAGAAGGCTAGGACGAGGGTACTTTTTTATAAATAATCCTCTTTTTAGCTCTCCCTTGCGCTTCGATTTAAAAGCAGTGCTTTAAATCTCGCTCAGGAGAGGGAACTTTCATTTGAATTTAATGTCTGTTCTTAACATCAAATTTTGCATATCCGAAAAATAAAATTCTAATGACCTGCACGTTCCAATTTCCCAAAGCGCCTGAACATTTACTAAAATCCTTGCATACTGTGATTCCTAATTGTGAATTATATGCGCAGCAATTGCCCGAAACTCCAATCTCTCTTTGGCTCATTCCACCTGTTTTTCCAACCGATAAACTCGATGATGACGTGATTCGTCGGATTTGGAATGATACGCCGTATTGGATCTTCTGCTGGGCATCAGGTTTGGCAATGGCGCAATGGTTATTGGCAGAGCCTCATCATGTTAAAGATAAAGTGGTGTTGGATTTTGGTGCAGGTTCGGGGGGGGGTGCGATTGCGGCAAAAATGGCTGGTGCTAAACGTGTAATTTGTTGTGATATCGACAAGGTTAGTCTTGATGCGTGCCGTGCCAATGCAATACTGAATGGTGTTGAGCTTGAATATTTAGATGATCTATATAAAGCTGAACAAGTCGATATATTGTTGGCTGCTGATGTGCTGTATGACCAGTGTAATCGTTTTTTCTTAGATGAATTTTTAAAATTTGCCCCAGAAGTATGGGTCGCAGATAGCCGTGTTAAAAACTTTAGTCATCCAAAATACCAAAAATTAGATGAGCGAAGTGCCACCACATGGCCAGATTTAGATGAATCACCTGAATTTCGTAATGTAAGCTTTTATAAGACGCTGTAAGAGCGTCTTACAAGACTGAGCAGATTACAGGCTACAGGTATAACGTACCACATGTAGTGTACTTGGACGCGCTTCTAGCGCTTGTAAGGTGGCATAGTTTTGTTGGCTATGAAGCTCTTGTGTATTGCTTAAAGCAAATTGGGTGCGTGTATTGCCAATTTGACGTCCATAAGACTCATCCATTTGCGTAGGATTAGCAATTTCATTGATGCTCAGGACTTTAATTTGATAATGGTGTTGATGCCCTAAAACCTTTTGACAGGCTGCCTGTAACTTATTGGCATCTAACTGCTGATTTTGACGGCCTGCTAAAGTGTAAGCTAAGGTGGCACTATTTGGGGTTTGGGTTTCAACGCTATAACCTGTAACGCCGTTATAGCTACGTGGAGTGGTTTGACAAGCTGCTAATAAAACAAGCGCAGACAAAGCCGCGAATTTATAGATATTTTGCATAAAGCATTCCATTTATTGTTGGTTTTAGGCTGTTGTATCATAAAGAAAAAGCGCCCTGACTGGGCGCTTTTTTACATCTGCTACACAACAATATTTAATTGTCAGTAATCATCGAATGTTTCTTAGTATCTTTCATAAAGATGTAAGTCACTAAAGAAATACCAATCATAAAGGTAATGTAGTAGAAGAAGTAAGTTTCATGTCCCGCATTTTTAAAGCTTAATGCTACAAGCTCTGCAGTACCCCCAAATAATGTATTGGCAATTGCATAAGGTAAGGCCACTCCTAAAGCACGAATATGAGCAGGGAACAATTCTGCTTTCACTACAGCATTAATCGCAGTATAGCCCGATACAATTAACATACCGCTCATACACAGCATAAACGCTGTGGTTGGGCTTGATGTTGTCGCTAAGCCATTGAAGATTGGAATAGTAAACAGTACACCGAGTACACCAAAGGCAATCATAATTGGCTTACGACCGATTTTATCTGAAAGCGCACCAATTGCAGGTTGGATTAACATAAAGATAAAGATTGCAGCAGTAGTAATTTCTGTTGCTGTAGTTTTTTCAAAACCTGAAGTATTCACCAAATACTTTTGCAAATAGGTGGTAAATGTATTAAATGCTAATGTACCACCCGCAGTTAATAAAATTACTGTAAACGCTGCTTTAGGATGCTTGGTAAATAGTTCAATCGCGCCCGATTTAGGCCCACCCTCAGCCGCTTGTTTTTGTGCTTGCTTAGAAGATTCACTCTCGACTAAACCACGACGAATCCAAAACACCACAACCGCTAAGATTGCACCAATAAAAAATGGAATACGCCAGCCCCAATCGCTCAGTGCTGCTTCACTCATAGTACGCTGCAATACAATGAGCGTACATAGCGCTAAAAGCTGTCCTGAAATTAAGGTGACATATTGGAAACTCGAGAAGAAGCCGCGGTGGTTTTTACCCGCCATTTCACTTAAATAGGTGGCACTCGAACCATATTCACCACCAACGCTTAAGCCTTGTAATAAACGTGCAAGTAATAAGATTGCGGGCGCTAGCATCCCTACCGTATCATAAGTAGGTGCGCAGGCGATCATTAAGGAACCTAAACACATTAATGATACAGAAAGAGAAAGGCCTGCTTTACGACCCTTGCGATCAGCATAAATGCCCATGACCCACGCGCCAATCGGACGCATTAAGAAGCCTAGGGCAAATACAGCAGCAGCTTGCAATAATTTAACCGTGTCATCGCCTTCTGGGAAAAATCGTGGTGCAAAATAAAGCGTAAATGCGGCATATACATACCAGTCATACCATTCGACTAAGTTACCTGCAGACCCCCCGATAATCGATTTCACCCGTGTTTTACGGTCAATGGTTGGCGGTGATGTTGGTGTAGTTTGACTCATGAATTCTCCTCGAATCATTGAGATTAATTGTCCATGACCCTCACATGGCAATTAATAAAATTATTGTGGCTGAGTTATAAGTGTTTATTGAAATGAATCAGATAAGACATTAGTGCAAAATTAGCTTAGTACTTAATCACCTATTAATAAAATGATTAAAATTTAACAAATGCTTAAGTTTTATTGTGTTTTTTAATAAGTTGGTATTTTATTAGCGCATATATTCTCAGAAGATAAGATTTTCGCTATATTTTGGTGCATAAAAAAAAGGCCGCTTACGCGACCTTTTTTTGACTTAAATCAGCAATTATGCAGATTTAACCGCTTCTAAAAGCTCTGCTTGACGTTTTTTCAACGCTTCTGGCATACGATCACCAAGCTTGTCGAACAATTCAGTGTGGCTTTCAAGTTCTTTGATCCATTGATCTTTGTCTTGAGAAGTCACAAGGTCAAATTGCTCTTTAGAGAAGTCTGTACCTGTCCAGTTCAACTGTTCATAAGTTGGAACGCGACCGATTGGCGTGTCAACAGCAGTTGCACGACCTTCACAACGATCAATGATCCACTCAAGAACACGCATGTTTTGACCGAAACCAGGCCATACGAAGTTGCCTTCAGCATCACGACGGAACCAGTTCACGTTGTAGATACCAGGAAGTTTGTTGCCCGCAGCTTCAGCTTTAGCAGCAACTTGCTCGCCCATTTCTAACCAATGCGTGAAGTAGTCGGCCATGTTGTAGCCAGCGAAAGGAAGCATCGCGAACGGGTCACGACGAACGATACCTTGTTGACCAACAGCAGCAGCAGTGGTTTCAGAACCCATTGTTGCCGCTTTGTAAACACCGTCAACCCAGTCAAATGCTTCTGAAATTAGAGGCACTGTGTCCGCACGGCGACCACCAAAGATAAATGCAGAGATTGGAACACCTGCTGGATTTTCCCAGTCAGCATCAATCGAAGGACATTGACCTGCAGATACGGTGAAACGTGCGTTCGGGTGAGCCGCTTTTTCTTCACCAGTGTGAGGTTGACCTTTCCAGTTGGTAAGATTTGCAGGTGCTTCTTTAGAAAGACCTTCCCACCAAACTTCGCCATTGTCAGTCACAGCAACGTTGGTATAGATCACGTCTTTATGAAGTGTTGCCATACAGTTCGGGTTAGTTTTGGTATTTGTACCAGGTGCTACACCGAAGAAACCAGCTTCTGGGTTGATTGCATATAGACGACCGTCTTCACCTGGTTTGATCCAAGCAATATCGTCACCTACAGTCTCAATCTTCCAACCTTCATAACCTGCTGGTGGAATTAACATCGCGAAGTTTGTTTTACCACATGCAGATGGGAATGCTGCTGCGATGTAGTGTTTTTCGCCTTGTGGGTTTGTCACGCCAAGGATCAGCATGTGTTCAGCTAACCAACCTTGTTGACGACCCATATAAGACGCAATACGTAAAGCTAAGCATTTTTTACCCAGTAATGCGTTACCGCCGTAACCTGAACCATAAGACCAGATTTCACGTGTTTCTGGGTAATGTACGATCCATTTGTCTGGGTTACATGGCCAAGCCACGTCTTTTTGACCTTCTTCTAACGGCGCGCCAACTGTGTGTACGCAAGGTACGTAGTCACCATCAGTACCTAAAACGTCATAAACTGCTTTACCCATACGTGCCATTTTAGACATGCTAACAGCAACATAAGGAGAGTCAGTGAGTTCAATACCAATGTGGGCAATATGAGAACCTAAAGGACCCATAGAGAAAGGAACCACGTATAAAGTACGACCTTTCATTGAACCGTCAAACAAACCGTTCAGACGAGCACGCATTTCAGCTGGAGCTTCCCAGTTGTTCGTTGCGCCAGCGTCTTCTTTGTTTTCTGAACAAATATAAGTACGACCTTCAACACGAGCAACGTCAGAAGGATCAGAGTTCGCAAGGTAAGAACCTGGATGAGTTTCTTGGTTAAGCGCTTGCATTGTGCCGTTAGCGATCATCAAGTCGATATAACGTTGATATTCTTCTGGGCTACCGTCACACCATTCGATTTTTGCAGGTTTAGTTAATTGTGCAATTTCTTCAACCCATGCAATAAGCTTAGGGTGACGAACGAATGCTGGTGCGTTCACTTGGGTCATGGTGAGGCCTATCTCAAATATGTACAAAATGTACAAAAAGTACAGCTCAATCTCGCATGCAGTGCAGAAATTGAACTCAATATGAAAAAAAGTGGCGCTATTAAAGCATAAAATTGCAAAAAAAATAAGACTAAAGCATGATGCTGATTTTTTTGGCTTTTAAAGAATTAAATTTTAAAAAAATCATATGAAACAATATGTTACAACTAATATTGTATTTTTTTTTGGGGATTCATTGCTTTTATGTCGAGTATTTATTTTTATTATTGTTTTAAAAAACAATATCTTATAATCATTTTTTAAATAAATTTTATGATTGATTAAATAAATGATGCTGATTTGAATTTTACATAAAAGCTGTTTTCTTTGCCTGTAAATTGCTCGAAATTAGCAGCATGATAAAAGGAAATTCCTATGGCGCCCGCTTTAATTCCCCTGTCGGTTATCTATAATCAAAAATCTGGTTTTCATGCTAATCATAAAGAAAGCGTCTATGAACAAATCATGACCTTATGGAGTGAAGCAGGTTTTAGCATTCAAAGTTTTGAAATGCGTGATGAGGCGCAATTTCAACAGATGATGCAGCATGTCTTAGAGCGCCATCAACAGCAACCTGAAGGGGTAGTCGTAGCAGCAGGGGGGGATGGAACCTTAAATGCGGTCGCGGCTTACTTGTTGCATACCCCCATTAAAATGGGGATTTTGCCTTTAGGCACCTTTAATTATGTGGCGCGTGTGTTGGGTATTCCTTTGGATTTAATTGAAGCAGCTCAAGTGATTAGCCAAGGCGCAGTTCAGTCTGTACATGTGGCGCGTTTAAATCAGTATATTTATCTAAATAATGCCAGTTTAGGCTTGTATCCACTTTTTATTCAAAAACGTGAACGTTATAACCATTATTTGGGGCGTTTAACCCTAAACGCCTATACCTCAGGTTTAGATGTACTTATTCGAGATCGTAAAGAATTAAAGCTTGATGTGGAGGTTGATGGACAACGTTATCCAGTGACCACACCTTTAGTGTTTTTAGGCAATAATCAATTACAGTTGGCAGAACTCAATTTAAAAATTGCCAAAGATGCAGCGGCAGGCAAAGTCGCAGGTGTGGTGGTGGCCAAGACCGATAAATTCACTTTATTTAAAATGTTATGGCAGCTTATACGGGGTCAGTTAGAACGTACAGCAGATGTACATAGCTTTGCTGCAGATCAGGTGATTATTCATAGTCGGGCCAAAAAGCTAAGTCTTGCGATTGATGGTGAATTGGTCAAAGTCAAACCGCCTTTAAAAATTTGGGTGGATCATGCTGCATTAAAGGTGGTGGTGCCTCATGTTACTGCATCTGTCTGATTTACATTTTGGGACTGAAAAACCAGTCTGTTTAACCGCGATTCGAGAGTTTTGTTTAAATAATCCTATAGAAGCTGTTGTGGTGAGTGGTGATTTGACTCAACGCGCGCGACTAAGTCAGTTTTATGCCTGCAAACAATTTTTAGACAGCTTGAAATTGCCGTATTTGGTGGTACCAGGTAATCATGACATTCCGCTATACGCGGTTTGGCAACGGGCAGTCAAACCCTTTTATACCTATCAATTATTTTTTGGCAGTTTAGAAAGTACTTTAGAGACTGAGCATTTTTATATTTTAGGTTTAAATAGTATTCGTCGGCGTTATCATACCAAAGGCCATATTTCGCTTGAGCAAATTCAACGCATTGATGCCAAGCTTAAAGCAGCACCACCTCATAAATATAAAGTGTTACTGGCCCATCAACCTTTTTATACACCGCCGCATAATCGACATGGTCTTAAAGATTGTCCAATTTTAGGCAAAATCGCGCTAGAAACTTGGAGCCAAAGTGGACTTAATGCAGTGTTGCATGGGCATTTACATCAAACAGCTGTGCATGACCTAAATCAAATTTATCATCTAAGAGCCCAGCATCCCGTGCTTGCCATTCAGGCAGGCACTGCCACTTCCTATCGTCTACATCAAGGCTTACCGAATAGCTTAAATACACTGCACGCCAATGGACAAGTTACGCATTATTATTTTGATCATGTGAAACAATGTTTTATTCGAGGCGCCGCGAATGCTTAAGATTAAACAAAATTATCGCTAAAGATTAAAAAATGAGCAAAAAATGCATTTTTTTTAATTTTTGCCCTTGAAGCGTTTTTTTCCATCCCCACAACTGAGTCATAGATTTTAATGGCGTTGACTGAAGGAATAAAAAAGTCGAAGTTGACGTCTTTTACTTTAAGACTTATTTGATGGAGTTTTCTATGAGCAACATTCGTCCATTACATGACCGCGTAGTAATCCGTCGTGTTGAAGAAGAAACAAAAACGGCTGGCGGTATTTTACTTCCAGGTTCTGCTGCGGAAAAGCCAGCACAAGGCGAAATCATTGCTGTAGGTAATGGTCAAATTACGGACAATGGTGTACGCGCTTTAGACGTTAAAGTGGGCGACAAAGTATTGTTCGGTACTTATGCAGGTACAACTGTAAAAGTTGACGGCGAAGAGCTTTTAATTATGAAAGAATCTGACATCTTAGCGGTTCTTGAAGCTTAATTTGTCCTTTTAATTCACTTAAATAATTTTTAAAAAATTTGGAGTTAAAACATGTCAGCTAAAGACGTAAAATTTGGTGATTCAGCTCGCGCAAAAATGATCGCAGGCGTAAACGTACTTGCCGATGCGGTAAAAGTGACTTTAGGTCCTAAAGGTCGTAACGTTGTCATCGACCGTTCTTTCGGTGCACCGCACATCACTAAAGATGGTGTCTCTGTTGCTAAAGAAATTACATTAAAAGATAAATTTGAAAACATGGGCGCACAGCTTGTACGCGAAGTGTCTTCAAAAACCAATGATATCGCAGGTGACGGTACAACAACTGCAACTGTACTTGCGCAAGCGATCTTAAATGAAGGGATCAAATCAGTGACTGCTGGTATGAACCCAATGGATCTTAAGCGTGGTATTGACCTTGCAGTTAAAGCATTAGTTGCTGAAATTAAAGCAACTGCTAAACCTGCATCAGATACTAAAGCGATTGAGCAAGTGGGTTCGATCTCTGCAAACTCTGACACGACTGTAGGCCGTTTAATTGCTGAAGCAATGGAACGCGTAGGTAAAGAAGGCGTGATCACTGTTGAAGAAGGTTCAGGCTTTGAAGATGCGCTTGACGTTGTAGAGGGTATGCAGTTTGACCGTGGTTATATCTCTCCATACTTTGCTAACAAACAAGATACTTTAACTGCTGAACTTGAAAACCCATTCATTCTTTTAGTAGACAAAAAAGTTGGCAACATCCGTGAATTAATCACTGTATTAGAAGCAGTGGCGAAAACGGGTAAACCACTTTTAATTATTGCTGAAGATGTTGAAGGCGAAGCGCTTGCAACTCTTGTTGTGAACAACATGCGCGGCATCATTAAAGTATGTGCAGTAAAAGCACCTGGTTTTGGTGACCGTCGTAAAGCAATGTTACAAGACATCGCGATCTTAACTGGCGGTACAGTGATTTCTGAAGAAATTGGTATGTCTTTAGAGCAAACTACACTGGATCATTTAGGTACTGCACACAAAGTGACCGTATCTAAAGAAAACACTGTGATTGTGGATGGTGCAGGTGATGCTGCGCAAATCGCTGAGCGTGTTACGCAAATCCGTGCACAAATCGAAGAATCGACTTCTGAGTACGATAAAGAAAAACTGCAAGAACGTGTTGCTAAATTGGCAGGCGGCGTTGCAGTGATCAAAATCGGTGCTGCAACTGAAGTTGAAATGAAAGAGAAGAAAGATCGTGTAGACGACGCACTTCACGCAACTCGCGCTGCGGTTGAAGAAGGTGTTGTTGCAGGTGGTGGTGTGGCATTGGTACGTGCTGCTAAAGCGCTTGACGATGTTAAAGGTGCCAACGATGACCAAAACGTAGGTATTAATATCTTACGCCGTGCTATTGAAGCGCCTTTACGTCAAATCGTAGCAAACTCTGGCGATGAACCATCTGTAGTGATCAATGCAGTGAAAAACGGTGAAGGTAACTTTGGTTACAACGCTGCAACTTCAGAGTATGGCGACATGCTAGAAATGGGTATTCTTGACCCTGCTAAAGTAACACGTTCTGCTTTAGAGCATGCTGCATCTGTTGCAGGCCTAATGCTTACAACTGAATGTATGATCACTGAAATCCCAGAAGACAAACCTGCAATGCCTGACATGGGCGGTATGGGTGGTATGGGCGGTATGATGTAAGTCATCTCTCATTCATAAAAAAATCCTCGCATATTGCGGGGATTTTTTTTATGTTAATTTCAATAGATGAATGCTAAATATTTCTACAAATCATACTAAGGTGTGTTTTTTGTCACAATTCTATTAGTATTTTTGGTTGTTTTATGTTACAACAAATGCTTATTATTTAATCAGAAGTCAATCTTATTCATACATATGAACAATAAAATAAAACAACCAGAAATGCTATTAATACCTAAAGAAGAAGTGCAGCGTCTCTATCGTAAAATTCGAGAATACGAAGATTTAATACAATACTATCAAGAACAACAAAAAAAATATATTCAGCTGCTTGCACATGCTAAGACTTCGTAAACTCATCAAGCAATTGTTTTAAAATCTGCTTTTGTTGATGGGATAATTTTTTAAACTTTAAAAAGAAATCTAAATCTACATCGTTTGATTTTTCTAGGACGGCTTGCGTCGCATGCGTTGCATCTTGATCACCAAAGCGTAGCCATTGGTTGGAGACATTTAACCAAATGGACAGTACAGCAAGTTTATCCTGATTTGGGATAGCCTTAGCCAATAACCAATTATTTGCTGATTGCACGCTAATGGGTTGACCATCATAGCGGTAGTTAAATTCGGTTGATAAAAAAGTCGGACTAATCGGATAACCGGCTTGGGTTAACGCTTGTTTTAAGCGTTCTGAGAATAACTGCTTTTCTTGTTGACTGCTCATGTAAAACTGACACAACACATATAGAACTATATTTTATACAAAATACATATTAATCAATATGGACTATTGTACGAGAAATTTTACGTTTCATTGCTTTGAGAACATTCTTAGCATAGCAAATAAAATAGATTAAAAATGTAGTAATTATTTAGCAATAATCGATTTTTGAATAAATTTTAATTATTTTTTCAATGTAATTTTATTTTTTATCGCTTAAAAACAAAGTTTTAAATTTTATTTTTTGGGGACTGGGAATTATTTAATCCTAATGTAATTTTACATTCGGGTGCTGTTATTTTCTTAATAAAGCATGAAATTTACTTTTTTACATATCAAAAGATTGTGATGTGTTTAACAGAATTTTATATTAAAAATAAATTATTATTTTATATTTAAATCAAATATTGATTGATATGTAAGTTTTTGTTTGATTATTATGTCTGCATCCATCAGAGGATTGTTCGGGTTGCTGCTTTTATAGGCTTTGGCGGTGCCCAACGTTTTACTGGTTTACAAAGTCCTAGGGTAAACCAGGCTTTTTATAATAATCGGAGAACTTTATGAAAATTAAAACTGCTTCTAAATTATCAGCATTAACATTAGCATTGGCATTAACTTCTAATCTTCAAGCTGCGACACTTGATTGGTCTAGTTGGCAAACGAGTCAACCAGATTGGCAATCTACTGTTGATGGTTGGTGGGGGGATCGAGACTATTCATCACACCAATTTGTTGACTTGGGATCTCAAAGTAATATTATTAACTCTAATTCAAATCAAGAAACGAGTATTTTAAATGAGTTGTACAAAAGCTCAAATAATGAATACTTTCTTAAAGTTACATCTTTAGGAAGTAACAATGCTCAATATTTTGAGATAGAAAATATAAACGAAACTACACAAAATATTAACGGTGTTAATGTACCACATTTGTCATTTAGTGTAGGTAATGAAATTGATGGTGTTGATGAAAGCAATTACGATCGTGTTTTGGCAGGACTTTCTTTAAAAGAAGAGCACTCATATGATAGTGCAAAAGAAATTAAAGTTGTAGATAGTAATTTTTTGCAATATGGCTATAAAACTCTAAGCGAAGAGCAATATAAATATGGTCAAGGGAATTTAGTCAATGATAGTCGCGATGGTGGTTACTCTGGTATTCCTACATTAAGTGGTAGTTTTGCAGAATGGGATGATAATTCTCTTCCAATAGAAAAAGAATCACAGCTAATTACAGTAGGTGATATTTCTTTAGCTAATCAGACAGGTGTGGATGCTAAAGGCTTACAAGACCATAAGCCATCATATGGAGTAGAAGTTAAGGAAATTGACCATGTAGCAGGTACAGAGCAATCCTCAACATTGACGAACGATAAATTAGTTATCCTTGATAAAAATAGCTTAGGCCAAACTCAGACCATAATTGAAGCAGGTCAAATTACTACTGATAATTTATCAGCCAAAGAAATTGTAACAGAGAAGCTTATTTTAGCTGGAAAAGATCTGCAAAAAACTTTGGATGAAAAAGCGAGTAAAGACGAATTAAATACTTTACAAACTAAGGTAGATAATGAAGTTGTGCGTTTAGACGATCGTATTGATGGGGTAGGTGCAACAGTTACAAATTTAGATGTAGAAGTAAAACGCTTAGACGATAATGTCACAATTATCGACAATAAAGTAACGTCTGAAGTTTCACGTTTAGATCAAGCCATCCTAACAACCCAAGAAACGTCACGTTATTATAGTGATACAAAAGCCAGTGAGACATTAACGGCAGCACAAGACTTTGCTAAAGCTGAAGATGCAAAAACTTTAGACGCTGCTAAAGCAGAAGATGTCAAAGTATTGGCTTCAGCAAATGCGTATACAGATGCGCAAATTGGAGCGTTTGGTTCTACGGCAGCACGTTTAAACAAACGTATTGATGATGTAGAAGAAACTGCTTACCGCGGTATTGCGATTGCCTTAGCAGCACAACAACAAATTCCAAATATTGGCGCAGGCCAGTTTGCTGTATTTGGTGGTGTCGGTCACTATGAAGGTGAATCTGCTGGTGCATTAGGCTTAGCAGGTGTGCTTGCTGACGGGCGTACTTCATTAAGTGCTGCATTGGGTGCTGCAGGTAATGGTGAAGTTGGCGGTCGTTTAGGTGTAGCTTATGTGTTTGGTGGTAAATAATTTATCCCGCACATATATAAGATTAAAAAATCCCCGCATGTTGCGGGGATTTTTTTTAAGGATGGTTTGCTAGAAATAAATCTGCAGCTTTGCGACCTAGAGCTGGATCATCAGTAAATACCCCGTCTACACCGGCTTTAAAAAATAATTCAAATTCTTTTAAGGCACCTGTTTCGCAGTACTCGGCTGGATTGCTACTGCAATCTAAATAATCAGGTAAGAAATTGTTTTCTGAACGTAGCGTATAAGGATGCACCTTTAAACCATATTGATGGGCATCTTGCACAAAGGAAGTTGGGGTGGCAGGTTGTTTGTTGGGTAAAATGTAGGTTTTGCTTGGACCTACGCCATCAGCATAACTTGCCACAAACTTTAGTCCTTCAGGGGTTGCTAAGTCTGCATAGCGCTTATTGACCCCCTGCAATGCATAATCGGCAGGTTGGCTATCTTTATTGCTATAGAGCTGCACAATTTTGCTATGTTTTAGTGTTTTATGACGTTCTAGTTGTTCATTGAGATATTGTAAGTTGGTGACTTCAAATGACTGCAAGTAGACTGGCGCAATATCACGGGTATATTCATATTTGGCAAGCGTACTCAGTAGCTTATCTTCCATGGCCAAATTTAAACTGGCGAAGTAGCTAGGATGTTTTGTTTCAATGTAGAGCCCAATGATTTTGCCAGTTTTACGATAATGCGCATCGGCCAATTCAATAATTTGTTCTAAAGTTGGAATATCATAAAGGTCATTATATTGGGTGTTGCTAGGGCGCACATCTGGAATACGTTCACGTGCTTTGAGCTGTTGCAATTCATTGAGGGTAAAGTCTTCGGTAAACCAGCCTGTATAACTCACACCATCAATCACCTTGGTTTGGTAACGATCGGCATATTGTGGAAAGAGGTCAATGTTGGAGGTGTCTTTAATTTCACTTTCATGTCTAGCAACCAAATAACCATCTTTGGTCGGAACTAAGTCTGGTTCAATAAAATCTGCGCCATCGTCAATCGCTTTTTGATAGGCTGCTAAAGTGTGTTCAGGACGTGAACCACTCGCACCACGATGCCCAACAATAATAAGTTTAGGGGCTTGATATTCTGGCAACGCAGGACTGTGACTGGTTTTATTATCATCATTACAGCCGGCAAGGACAAATAGACCCATTGCTAGACAAATTTTTATTCTCATCATTTGCTCAAATTTATATTGGAAAGTTAAGTGTGGCAGTCAAACTTTAAAACCACATGACAAGAAGACAATCTTCATGATTTCTTCATAATTGTATCAGTACTCAGATTTTGCTTGTGTTTTAGTCAATAGACAGACAATATTTATTCTCATTTGCCTCTTTTTATAGTGCTGTAATCAGCATGTTACAGAATCCTCATGCTCTCTAGATTTTTTATTGAACGACCTATTTTTGCTGGGGTGCTTGCCATTATTGTGATGGCGTTTGGTTTATTCGCGGTGATGAGTTTGCCGGTAGAACGCTACCCTGATATTGCACCGCCCCGTATTACTGTCGCTACAACCTATAGTGGTGCTTCAGCAGAAACAGTAGAAGAAAGTGTTACCCAAGTTCTTGAGCAACAAATCAAGGGCTTAGATAATTTATTATATTTTAGTTCGAGTAGTGATGCCTCCGGGCGGGCACGAATTAGCATTAGTTTTGAAAACGGTACTGACCCAGATACGGCTCAAGTGCAAGTGCAAAATGCCATTAATGGCGCACTTAATCGTTTACCTGAAGATGTAAAACGCCAAGGGGTTAATGTCTTTAAATCCTTAGGCGACACCCATATGGTAATTGGTCTATATGATGAAACCGCCAAAAGCAGCAACATTGCGTTGTCGGATTATATGCTGACCCATTTGGAACAAGAGTTAGCACGCGTTGATGGTGTCGGTGAGGTTGACGTATTTGGCTCGCAATATGCCATGCGTATTTGGCTTAACCCGCATCAACTGCGCCAATATAATTTAATACCAAGCGATATTCGGGCAGCCGTTGAAGCGCAAAATACACAAGTGGCTGCCGGTGCCATTGGTGAATTACCAACAGCAACTGAACAATATCTCAATGCCAAAGTCACCTCAGGGAGTCGTTTACGCACCGTAAAAGAATTTGAAGAGATTATTTTAAAATCTAGCCAAAATGGTGAGTTTGTTTACTTAAAAGATGTGGCCCGTATTGAACTTGGTGCAGAAAATTACCAATCTTATAACACCATTAATGGTTATCCATCGGCGGGGATGGGGATTTCCTTGTCTTCAGGTGCCAATGCGATTGCCACCGCAGCATTGATTGACCAACAGGTGGAGCGCTTAAGAAAACAACTGCCTGAAGGATATAAGATCGTTTATCCACGCGATAACACCCCATTTGTGAAAGAGTCGATGAAAGAGGTAGTAAAAACCTTATTTGAGGCGATTATTTTGGTGGTGATCGTGATGTTCATCTTCTTACAAAATTGGCGTGCCACCTTAATTCCCACCATTACGGTGCCTGTGGTGATTTTAGGTACCATGGCAATTTTATATCTGCTCGGGATGAGTATTAATACGCTTACCTTATTTGCCTTGGTACTTGCGATTGGCTTGTTGGTAGATGATGCAATTGTGGTGGTCGAGAACGTAGAACGTTTGATGCATGAACAAGCCATGACGGCCAAGCAAGCTGCTATTGAATCGATGCAGGAAATTAGCGGCGCCTTGGTCGGAATTACTTTGGTTTTAACTGCTGTATTTATTCCAATGGCATTTTTTGGCGGATCGACGGGGGTCATTTACCGCCAGTTCTCCATTACATTGGTAGCGGCCATGAGCTTATCATTGGCTGTGGCATTAATTTTAACGCCTGCTTTATGTGCCTTAATTTTAAAACCTCAAACCAAGCAAGCCAAATGGGCAATCTGGTTTAATCAAACATTAGACAAGCTAAAACAGCGCTATTTAGCCTTAGCGCGCGCTACGATTCAATATAAGCTCATTACCTTGGTGGTATTTATCGGTCTACTTGGCGTATTTGCCTTATTTTACCGCGCTTTACCCACCAGTTTTATTCCCAGTGAAGACCAAGGGATTTTGAGTGTGCAGCTTAAATTACAAGATGGTGCACCTTTATCTAAAACCCGTGAAGTGGGCGAAGAAATTCGTGAGTATTTCTTAAGTCAAGAAAAAGACAATGTTAATCTGGTCATGCTGCGTTATGGGCGTAACTTCTCGGGTTCAGGACAACATTTGGCCCAAGGTTTCATTGCATTAAAACATTGGGATGAACGCCGTGGTCAAGAGAATTCTGCTCAAGCAATTCGCGAACGTGCATTGGCGCATTTTAAAGCGCATCCTAATGCACAAATTAATATGATGCTGCCGCCATCAGTCAATGGTTTAGGCCAAACGGATGGGTTGAGTTTTTGGCTACGTGATGTTGAAGGGCAAGGTCGTCAATATTTAGATGCGCAATTTACACAGTTACAAAGCCAAGCACATCACTATAACAGTTTTGAAAATTTGGATAAAAAATCTAATCCTGAAAAAGCCGAGCTCAACGTCAGCATTGACCAAAAGCAAGCGATGGCAGCAGGCTTAACCCAAAATGCGATTAACTCGACTTTATCAGCGGCATGGGGCGGTAACTACATTAATGACTTTATTGATCGTGGGCGCATTAAACGGGTGATTATGCAAGGTGATGCAGAATTTCGTGCTACACCTGAAGATTTAGCCCAGTGGTCGGTGCGTAACAGCCATAACCAAATGGTGCCATTTAGCAATTTCTCTACTTTAAGTTGGAGCGGTGGTCCTGAAGTGGTGAATCGTTATATGGGCTACTCTGCGTTAGAGATGGAGGCTGATCAGGCTAAAAATAGCAGCACCGGTCAGGCCATGTTGGATATTCAAAATATGATTGATGACTTAGGCGGTGTTGACCTGTCATGGAGCGGTCTATCTTTTGAGGAACAACGCTCTAGTAATCAAGCTATGTGGTTATATCTGATCTCAATTGGCTTTATTTTCTTATGCCTTGCAGCTTTATATGAAAGTTGGTCAATTCCTGCCGCTGTGATGACCGCAATTCCATTGGGTGTTGGTGGTAATATGATTTTTAGTTATTTGGCAGGTTTTCCAAATGACATTTATTTCCAAATTGCCTTACTCACCACCATTGGTCTATCGTGTAAAAATGCCATCTTAATTGCTGAATTTGCAGCATTGGCACAAGCGCGTGGAGTCAATGTGATAGAAGCGGCGATTGAGGGGGCAAGTTTACGGTTACGTCCAATTTTGATGACTTCACTGGCCTTTGGTGCCGGCATTGTGCCATTAGTCTTAGCCAGCGGTGCAGGCGCAGCCAGCCGTCAAGAAATTGGCACCAGTGTTTTGGGCGGTGTGATTTTTGGTACTGTATTGGTACTGATTTTTATTCCGTTTATGTATGTACTGATTCGTCGCAACACCAAGCTAAAGCCAATAACAGAGTAAATCTTTAAAGGGATGCGCAAGCATCCCTTTTTTTATCGCTATCTAAGGGCGGTAAAATCTGTTTGAATAAAGTTAAACAATGCTAAAAAATTGCGATGAATCATATAAAACAACAGATATTGCAGCGTCTCAAGCAAGATCGAGCCAACGAGTTAGATACGCTTTTTGCAACACGCCATCATCAAACCATTAGTGATGCTGTAGCGGAATTAAGCTTGGCTGAGCAAATTCAAGTACTGTGCAACAGCCAACAACGTGGCCGCATTTTTGAACATTTACCGCATGCTATGCAAGTACAATTGGCACAGCATTTACATGTGCAAGATTTAAGTGGCATTGTAGAGCAGATGCATTCTGATGATCGGACCGATCTTTATCAGTTATTAGCGCCCGATTTACAGCAACAACTACGAAAACATCTACCACCACAGATACAGCAACAGCTCAGTGAGTTGACCGCCTATCCTGATTTTTCAGCCGGCTCGATTATGAGTTCTGACTTTGTCACACTTGCCCCCGATATGAGTATACAACAAGCAATTGAGGCGTTACGCCAAGTTGCTGCGGATCGTGAAACCTTAAATTTGATTTATGTGGTTGATGTTGCACAGCAGTTGTTAGGGGTAATCTCACTGCGACAAATCATTCAGGCTGAGCCTAGTATCAAGATTGCTGAGGCCATGTGTCAGGATCTAATTTATGCACATGTTGAAGAGGATCAAGAACAGGTGATTCGACGACTGGCACATTATGATTTTTTGGCTTTGCCGATTGTCGATGCACAACAACGTCTTGTGGGTATTGTGACCTATGATGATGCCATGGATGTGATGCGTGCTGAAACTGATGAAGATTTTTTAAAGGGCAGCGCCGTGCAAAATGAGGGCAGTTTAAGCCTCAAACATGCCTCAATTTTCACCCTATATAAAAAACGTGTCTTTTGGCTGGTCATTTTAGTCTTTGGGAGTTTATTGTCAGGTCTAGGGATTGCCCACTTTGAAGAGATTATCGCCACGCATATTGTATTAGTCTTTTTCTTACCGCTGCTGGTGGGCAGTGGCGGCAATGCTGGTTCACAATCTGCCACCTTAATGGTACGTGCTTTAGCCACTGGAGATGTGGAGCTTAAAGACTGGTTTGGCTTACTTGGACGTGAAAGCTTAGTGGCACTATGTTTAGGCGCTACCATGGCCATTGCAGTGTCTATTTTAGGCTATATCCGCGGTGATATCATGGTGGCGGTTGTTTTGGCATTTAGTATGATGGGCATTGTGTTGTTAGGCGCACTGATTGGTATGAGCTTACCGTTTATTTTAAACAAACTTAAACTTGATCCTGCCAGTGCCTCAGGGCCACTCGTGACCTCAATTTGTGATGCAACAGGCGTAGTGGTGTATTTATTTATCGCCTCGCAACTGTTATTTTAACTTGAGGAAATCCATACATTTTTATGTGCTTTCAATAGCATTTATACATCAAGGTCCACTATGCCAACAGCACAGCAAGCGAAAATGTCACGCCAAGAAGTTATTCGCCTAGAGCGAGATTTGGCTAAATTTGCCACTATGATGGACTCATTGGTGCGGATTCCATTTACCAAACAGGGCGTAGGCGCTGATGCAGCTTTAAGTACCTTACCTGTGGCTGGAGATCTTGCCGGTTTTGCTTTGACCTGTTATGCCATTTATAAGGCCCGCCAAATTGGCGTGCCACAGCATAAGCTTAATCCCGTGATTAAATTGGCTGTGATGGATGCAGTGGTTGGCTTTATTCCTGTGGCGGGTACAGTGTTTGATGTCTTTATTCGCCCGAGTAAAAGAGCCTTAAATGTGGTGCATGAACATATTCGCGAAGAATATCAAATCCAAAGCGATCATCACATTGTGCATCCATTTTTACATGAAGAATTAGAAAAAAAGCAGCAACATTCAAAGTTTTGGCGTCATCCTGTTGTGGCTTGGCTTTGGGTGCACATTCCTGATTTACTTGGTGCATTGTTTATCATTGTTTTTTTAGTGGCACTGTATTTTGGCGTGATTGGGTTAATCAATATATTTGGCCATTAAAAAGCCCCCTAGAGAGGAGGCCTTTTAATCAAGCAACTTCAATTAAGGACAATCAAGTTGTTGTAAAGCTGCTACACGTTGTTCAATGGTCGGATGGGTTTGGAATAAAGCGGCTAAGCTAAATCCTTGTTCTTGACCGGCTGAAATTGAGAATGCCTTCATTTCTTTTGGCATTTGATCTGGCATTTCAGTTTCTGCTTGTAAACGAAGTAAAGCAGAAATCATGGCTTGTTTACCAGCTAAGCGTGCACCTGCTTCATCGGCACGGTATTCACGGTAGCGCGAGAACCACATCACGATGGCTGAGGCTAAAATACCAAATACAATATCGAGTACAATGGTAATGGCAAAATAGGCAAGACCAGGGGCTTCACCTTCTTCACGACCAAACACGTTACGGTCAATAAAGTCACCGACAATACGCGCAAAGAACATGACAAAGGCATTGACTACACCTTGTACTAAGGCAAGTGTCACCATGTCGCCATTGGCAACGTGACCGATCTCATGGGCCAATACTGCACGCAGTTCATCTTTATTCATGCGCTCAAGTAAACCAGTCGAAACCGCAACCAAAGCATCATTTTTGTTCCAACCGGTTGCAAAGGCATTCGATTGATAAGATGGGAAAATACCAACTTCTGGCATCTTAATACCAGCACGTTGAGAAAGCTGCGCAACCTCTTGTAACAACCAAACTTCTGCTTGGTTACGAGGTGCATTTGGGTCAATCAGTTCTGTACCTGTGGTCTTTTTAGCCATCCATTTCGACATGAATAGCGAAATCATTGAGCCGACCATACCAAACACAAAACAGACCACCAACAGGTTGCCTAGATTCAAGCCACCCGCGCCATGGTAACTACCGACACCGAAGAGTGACAAAATAATGCCAGCTACAACCAGTACCGCGAGGTTGGTTAGCAAGAACAAACCAATCCGCATCATTGAGAAAATCCTCTTATCGTAAAAATATAATCTGATTTATGAATGAAAATCATATCTTTCAATATGCGGTGAATGAGCTGAAAATTCAAGAAAAAATAACCAAACTTGAGCAAAAAAATCGGATTAATTGTCAAAAGTAATCGAAGCTGAAGCAATCGCATGACCTGTACTATATGAACCACGTACCGGACGATCAGTATAACTGCCATCAGCTAAACGAATCACCTCACGGCTATAGCTTGGGGTGGTAGTTTGGCTATAGTTGCTCGATTGAGCAATAACTGTTGCACCTTGTGGAGCTTGGCTAGCGTTTTGAATCGCAGAGCGCGGCGTGCTAGTTAAGCCACCCGCATATAGGTTTTGATAGCGGCTATTGACGCGGCGTACATAATCTTGGGTTTCACGAAACGGTGGAATACCCCCGTATTTTTGCACATTCCCTTCACCTGCGTTGTAGCCTGCCAGTGCTAAAGAGGTATTGCCATTAAAGCGTTTGAGTAGCCAGGCTAAATATTTAGCACCCGCCATAATATTTTGCTGCGGATCATAGGCATTAGAGACATTAAAACGTTTAGCTGTGGCTGGCATCAGTTGCATTAAACCTTGTGCACCGACAGGGGAGCGTGCATGTACATTAAATCCTGATTCGGTGTGCATGACAGCTTTAATTAAACCTGCAGAAACGCCATGTGTCTGCGCGGCTTGTTGAATAATATGATCAAAGGCATTTTTATTCCGACTTTGACTCGGGGCTACTGCCGCTTCGTTAGCGCCATAATTACCATAAGAATGAATATTACTGTCAGGATAGAAGGTCTTTTTCTCAACCTTTAAATGTGTGTACTTGGTCTGTTTATTGGTTAATAAAGTGGTGCCGTTCTGATCTTTGAGTTGATAGATGGTTTCCCCAGCAAAACTGAAGCTACTCCAGCATAAGCTCACCACAGTTGTACACATCCCCAAAATGGCGAAGTCGATTTTCATTGTAGTAATTTAAAATCTGTCCCCAAACAATAGCCTTCAGTTTAGCAAAAAAAATCCATCACGAAAGCTCTTGATTGTTTAATTATTAAGTTGTTTATAAAAACGGGTGTTAAAACAGCAGCTCAGAAATAAAAAAAAATTAATTTTTTTTTATTTTCATCGACTTGACATATTTAAGTTATTGATTAAAAACAAATATTAAATTGATCAAAAAATGATCAATTTAAATAGAAGCCTTATTAGATGGGCGGCAGACCTTGTCAAGTGTTAGAGAATCCACAAAGTTATCCACAGCTTTTGTGGAAAAGTGTGTCGAACAACTGTGTTGAGCAAAATTTTGTTGCAAAAATATTAGATTGATTAATTTATCAACCCTTTAGCGACAATTTGATGACAGCACTTGCATTTGGGCAGAATTTACATTCTTTTGCTGCGCTTTAAGCTTGAATCGGCTAAAATTCCGCGTTATTTGTATTTATGGGTTAATCTCGTCTATGTTCTCGCCAGTTGAGTCCAATCAAGGCTTTAATTTTAAGCCAGAACTCCCAACCAGCTCTGCGTACTATCGTCTTTTGAAAAAATTACGCCGTCAGGTCGGTCATGCTATTCGTGATTTTAAAATGATCGAAGATGGCGACAAAGTCATGGTGTGTATTTCAGGTGGTAAAGACAGTTATACCTTACTTGATATCTTGTTGCAGTTTAAGCGTATTGCACCGATTAACTTTGATGTGATTGCAGTCAATCTTGACCAAAAGCAACCAGGTTTCCCAGAAGATGTACTGCCGCGTTATTTAGAAGAAAATAACATTCCGTACTATATCTTAGAAAAAGACACTTACAGTATTACTAAAAAGCTGACTCCAGAAGGTAAAACGTACTGCGCGGTATGTTCACGTTTACGCCGTGGCTCGTTATATGGCTTTGCTCAAGAAATTGGCGCGACCAAAGTGGCGTTAGGGCATCATCGTGATGATATTTTAGCGACTTTCTTCTTGAACTTGTTCCATGGTGGTAGCTTAAAAGCAATGCCACCAAAACTCTTGTCTTCAGACAAAAAGAACATCTTGATTCGTCCACTGGCCTATGTGGAAGAAAAAGATATTATTAAATACGCAGAGATGCGTAAGTTCCCAATCATTCCATGTAATTTATGTGGTTCACAAGAGAATTTACAGCGTGCCATGCTTAATGACATGTTACGTCAATGGGATAAAGAGCATCCAAAACGTCTACACAGCATTTTTGGTGCACTACAAAACGTTTCACCATCGCAACTGGCCGACCGTGACTTATTTGACTTTGAAGCTTTAGATAGCGAACGTGAATTTGACTTTAAAGGTACGTGTACAGTAGATGAAACAGAAGGCGCAAGTAAACGTATTACTATGGTGAACCTAGGCTTTGCTGCTGAATAAGTAATAGGCTTCAATCAATAGGTGTCTTGATGACACCTATTTTTTTATCTTAAAAAAAGCATGGGCTAAATAGGTGATTACATGCTATAAAAGAGTAAAACCATTTTAGCAATAACAGAAATAATTGAGGATGAGACATGCCAGCGTTTTTAACGGATGATTGGTTTGCAACAGTAGAATCATTAACAGCACAGGCGGGCGAGCTGAATTTACCTCCTGCGTTAAATGCCTTAGCCATCAACTTAATTGTCAATGATGCAGCCGGTACGACAGAACTTGCACTGGCAGGTGGTAAGCTGCAAAAAGGTCTCGCTGAACAAGCCAAAACCACTTTAACGATGGATGGTGAAACCTTACGTAAAGTGTTTTTAGAGTTTGATATGACGGCAGCCATGCAAGCGTTTATGACCGGTAAGATTAAAGTACAAGGTGATATGTCACAACTGATGGCTCTACAAACCGCAAAACCAAGTGCTGAACAAAAAGCCTTATTCAAAAATATTTTAGCAGCTACTGCTTAACGCATGTTGCAATAAAAAAAGCTTAACCCTCGGGTTAAGCTTTTTTTTTAGATATTGACCAATTGTGGTGTGGTTTTAATATGCTCTAAATAAGCACGAATACGGGTCACGTATTGTACTGCTTGACGGTAACGACCATTGCTGGCTTTGTTACGATCTAAATAGGCATATAAATTTACCCAGTTATTCGGATCCTTGCCTTGAGCACGGATTTTTTTCTGAATTCCAGCCACAGCACCCGGTCCCATGTTATAAGCGACTAAGGCATACCAGTTACGATCTGGGAAAGGAATATGGCTATAACGACTCAGCATTTGATCATAATACTTCGCACCACCTTGAATGCTTTGCTTTGGATCAGTACGGTTACTGACGCCCATCGCTTTAGCCGTGTTATTGGTCAACATCATTAAGCCACGCACGCCTGTAGGCGAAACTGAATTGGGCTTTAAATATGACTCTTGATAACCAATGGCTGCCAATAAGTGCCAATCTAGGCCATATTGTTGAGCCGTTTGGGTAAAGTTGGTCTTATAAATTGGCATACGATTTTTCAAATCGCGCTGAATAACACGCCATGTTTCAGGTTTGACTACATTGCGGTTATAAAAAGAGGCTAACTGACGCATTGAACCACTTTGTTTAGCACGGCAAACAAAGCCGTTGGCGGTTTCAGATAATGGATCGTCCGCTTGTTTAAATACCCAGTTCAATTCGGTATTTAAGCCATTGCTCTGTAAGCTAGATAAATCACCACAACTGGCTGAAAAAGAAGTCAGTTTTTTTTGCTCAATGCTCGAAACACTCGCAGTGGTCATGGCAAAATTGGCTTTACCTTGCGCCACCCATTTTAAAGCAGTGGCATTATCCTGCACCACTTTAAAATCAAGCTTTACGTTTAAACTGTTGGCATAGTTACGTACCAAATCATAACCAAAACCATGTAAATGACGACCATCTTCAAATACAGTCGTTGGGTTGGCCACACTGACCACGGTAAGTTTTTTCTGATTCACAACTTGATCATATTGATGCGCTTTGCTGGCGTTAATGCTGTGAAACGGAATAATGGCTGTTGCAAGTGCAAGTGCTTTTACTGGAAGAGAGGAAGTAACAGATTTAAGGCTAAGCCTCGCGCCTGAGGTTGAACTACTGTGCATGTTGTCTCCGCTACAAGTAATTTATGCCCGTCAAGTCAAAGCAAAGCCTTCACTTGGTCAAGAGTGATAAATTCAATTCGGGGTGGGCAGTCATGAACGTCATTCAAAATGACATGGGAAAAATTGAAAATTGTGTAGAAAAACTACAGTGATTAAAAAATGGACAATAAATAAACATGGCGGCATAATAAATGTGAAAATCCGCCTTGTCAAATTTTGCTGAAAAAATAAATAAAATATAATTTTTAAGTTGTTGATTTTTAATAATATAAAATTTTAAATTTTGCGGATTTGTGTTTTTCTGTTATAAGGTCGACAAAAATGTTTTAAATTTACATACATCT
This sequence comes from Acinetobacter sp. CY17, assembly GCF_059515825.1. NCBI lineage: Bacteria > Pseudomonadati > Pseudomonadota > Gammaproteobacteria > Moraxellales > Moraxellaceae > Acinetobacter > Acinetobacter sp. CY17. The sequence goes on along the minus strand of NZ_JCAKMX010000004.1, from coordinate 74,390 downwards.
GATTGTCAATTTTCTATGAAATCTAATCTGATTACCCGTGCTGGGCATGACAAACTGGTGGCTGAGTTACAGCAGCTTTGGCATCACGAACGGCCTGAAATCACTAAAAAAGTCAATTGGGCTGCAAGCCTTGGTGATCGCTCAGAAAATGCCGATTATCAGTATAATAAGCAGCTGTTACGTAAGATTGATCGCCGTGTACGTTACTTAGGCAAGCGTTTAGAAGAACTTAAGATTATCGACTTTTCTGAGCAGCAATTGGGGAAGGTTTATTTTGGTGCTTGGGTTGAAATTGAAAACGAAGCAGGTGAAGTCAAAACTTTAAGAATTGTGGGCGTGGATGAAATTTATGATCACCATCCACAGCATATTTCGATTGATTCGCCCATGGCTCGCGCATTATTGGGCAAAGAAGTTGATGACGAGGTGACGGTGGTCACACCTTTGGGTAAAAAAGTTTGGTACATTAATCAAATTCGCTATGACATGCCTAAAAATTGCTAAATAACGTATTTTTTGCCGCTATTTTGTGCAAATAGCCGAAAAATAGTAAAAAAATATTTGCCAAGCCAACAGAATATTTATATGATAGCGCACATGGAAGCGTGGCAGAGCGGTTTAATGCACCGGTCTTGAAAACCGACGAGGGCTTATACCCCTCCGTGAGTTCGAATCTCACCGCTTCCGCCAAATTCAAAAATCCTCAATCAATGATTGAGGATTTTTTTTTCAAAATGTGTTAAATAGGGCAAAACTTATCTAAAAACTCAAATGTTTACTTTTGAAGCATTTTTTGCTGTAAAAATCAGCAAGCTTGCTAAAAATGGTTTGCCAAATTTAAAAAATCTTTATATGATAGCGCACATGGAAGCGTGGCAGAGCGGTTTAATGCACCGGTCTTGAAAACCGACGAGGGCTTATACCCCTCCGTGAGTTCGAATCTCACCGCTTCCGCCAAATTCAAAAATCCCCAATCAATGATTGGGGATTTTTTTTATATCTCGATTCTGCTGTAAAAGTAGACAAGCCAATATAAATGTGAATAATTATCATTACTTTATTTTTCTCATAAAAAATGAGAATAAAAATTTACTATGATTAGGTCTAATTTATGTTAATGCGCATTAAACAGTTGTCTGTGTCTTTATGGCTGCTCGCCGGCAGTATGACCGTCGGAGCAACACCAGTACTTTTACATTCAGCGCATAACATCGAAGAATATCAACTTAAAAATGGTATGCGGGTGATTTTGGCAGAAAATCCCAAAGAAAGCCGTGTCTATATGAATACCATTTATTTAACAGGCTCACTCAATGACCCACAAGGCAAGGGTGGCTTAGCACATTTACTTGAGCATTTGGCATTTAAAGGCACCAAGGCGGTTGCAGGTGCAGAATTTCAACGTCGTCTTAATCAGCATACACTCTCTAACAATGCCAGTACCAGTTACTATTCAACCCAGTATAGCAATGTGATTCGTGCTGAACAAAAAGCAGTGAATGAGATTTTGCATCTAGAAGCCGAGCGTATGCACAACTTGGTTTTGCAAGAAAAATGGATTGCCGGTGAAATTGATATTGTTAAACGTGAGCGTGAAATACGTTTAGATCAACCCATGGCAGTACTGATGGATCAAATGGTCAAATCAGCCTACGGCAATCAACATTTGGGGCGTTTACCCATTGGTGATCTTAAAGAGCTTGAATCGATTACTTTGCCTGATTTGCAGCAATATTACCAAGATTGGTATGCACCCAATAATGCGGTATTGGTCATGACAGGTAAATTTGATAAAGCTGCAGTATTAAAGCAGATTGATCAACAATTTAGTCCAATTGCCAAACGTGCTTTGCCAGCCGCGGCGGCCAAAATAAAATTTGATTTAAATAATATACAGCAACGTCAGTTTAGTGTCGCAAAAGGCAGTGACTATCTACAGGTGAATTTTTACATGCAGCCTAAGGATCAAACTTTAAGTTATGCCTTATCGTTTGCACCTTATTTATATAGTTTAGAACCGACAGGCAAATTATACGCACCTTTGGTTGAATCAGGCATTGCTACTGGGGTCATGGCTTTAGATGCAAGCGATCAAGAACGTAATGTCAGTGTCATGGCAGCAGTCTATTCACCGCAGCATGATGCTAAAGCGGTGCAGACTAGCTTACTTGCGCAAGTTGAACACTCTCCAGCAAGTTTTAATCATACTGAATTGCAACGTATTAAAGACATGCAAAAAAATGGTGTGGAAAATATCTTAAAAAGCTCAGCAGCAATGTTGGGTCTAATAAGTCATTATGTGGTGGATCGTGAAGGGCAATGGCAAGCTTTCTTTAGTGATCAAGAGAAATTACAAGCTTTAGATGTTAATACAGTAAATCAAAGTCTCAATCAGTTTTTAAGTGCTAAGAATCGGATAAGTGCGACGATTACCCCGACACCTGAAGAGCAAAAACAAGCGGCAACGCAAAAAGCGACTACTCCAGCCAAAACCTTAGATCAGCAAGATGTACCTGAGGTGGCATTCAAAGACGTAAAAACCTATAAAACTGAAGTTAAAAGTTATGTGAAAACTGCAAAACTGAAGCTTAATCAGGTGGATCAACAAATTGAGCGTGGTCGTTTAGAGAACGGTGTTAAATATGCATTGTTTCCAACCACCACGCGTGATGATAAAACCTATGCCACCATTTCTATAGATTTTGGTAACGCAGAGAGTTTATTTAACCGCAGTGAGTTGATTGGCCTGACAGCCTACTTACTCTTGCGTGGTTCAGAACAGTATGAACGTCAAAAACTGATTGATGAGTCTATTCGTGTCAGTGGCCGTGCAAATGTATCAAGCAGTAGTAATAGTTTTACCATTCAGGTGTCTGCCAAAAAAGAGTATTTTGCCGATTATTTCAAATTTATTTTAGATAACTTAAAACAGCCCAAATTTGAAGAGAAAGAGTTTGAACTGATTCGTCAGCAAAGTCTTGCCATGTTAGATCGCGCTTATACTGAACCTGATACGGTGGTTGCTTTAAAACTGGGTCAAATTCTAGAACAATATCAACCCGGAGATATGCGTTATCATTTCGAGCCTGAACTCAGTAAAGCGCAGTTAAAAAAGGCCAGTAATGCTCAAGTGAAAGCTTTTTATCAGGAGTTTTTTAATTTACAGCAGGCACAAGTAGCGGTGACGGGTGAGTTTAATCCCAATACTATGCAGCAATTCTTGGCAAAAGAGTTAGGCTACTGGCCGGGGCAGAGCTCATTTGCTCGTGTGTTGCCGCGTTATAAAGCCTATACCGCACAGCAACATCATCTTTTTGCGGAACCGCGTGAATTTGGCAGTTATGTAGCGATGTTAACTTTACCACTGAGTAGTGAAGATCCCGATTCACCTGCATTCACAGTGTTTAATCATATTTTAGGTCATTCACAGCTTTCCTCACGTCTTGCTAAACAATTACGTGAAAAAAATGGTTTGGTGTATGGCTTTAGTAGTAGCTTAAATACTCATCGAGAGGTGAAGTCAGGGGCTTTAACGATTGCAGCGAATTATTCTGCAGGCCAAGCACAGCAAGTTTCAAAAGCCATACATCAAGTTTTGCGTGAGTTAATTCAAAATGGAGTGACAGCGCAAGAGCTAGAAGAAGCCAAAGCCGCCATTTTAAAACGTCGCGTAACCAATTTGGAAGATGAACGTAATATTCACAAAATGTTAACCAGTCAACTAGAGCATGATGAAAATATGCAAAGCCGAATCCAGCGTGATCAAGCTTTTGCTAAACTCACCACCAAAGATATTCATCGTGTTATTCAAACTTATATTCAGCCCGAGCAGTTAATAGAAGTGATGGCAGATCAATATGGCAAGCCTGAATAAATAAGGCATAAACAAGCCCGCAATTGCGGGCTTGTTTTATTTAGCTTGTTCAGTGAGATCAAACCAAATCATCTGTGCAGCATTCAGTGCTTTAACTTCAGCAATATCACGAAATAACAAAGCATCGCCTGCTTTGACTAGATGCTCGCCAATTTCTACAGCACCACTGATCACATGAATATAGTTAAGACCATATTCAGTTTTAACCGCTAAGATCTGATCTTGCTCCAGTAAAGCAGATTTTACTTCAGCATTTTGGCGTAAATGCATGTGGGCATGCGCTTTAGCACCTGCAATCACATGCCATTGGTTCGGTTGCTTGGTGACGTCACATTCAATTTGTTGATAAGTGGGTACAGCGTCATGCTCATTACTGTGAATCCAAATTTGCAGTAAATGCACCTCTTCATCATAGCGGTTCATCTCGCTGTGCTGAATCCCACTGCCTGCGCTCATCAACTGCCATTCGCCAGCTTTAATATCGCCACTGTTACCCATGCTGTCTTTATGGGAAATGGTACCTTTGAGCACGCAGGTTAAGATTTCCATATTGTCATGTGGATGCGTACCAAAACCTTGCTGACCTGCAATGTGGTCGTCATTAATCACTCTTAAGCTGCTAACACCCATGTATTTGGGGTTATACCAACTGCCAAACGAAAAACTATGTTTGCTGTCTAGCCAGCCCATTTTGACGTGGCCACGATCTTCACTGCGGTGTAAATAAGCGTTCATGTGTCGCTCCATATTTCTTATCTGTTGCTGAGCATTATAGATTGAAGAAATATAAGACTAAAGCCGATAAAAGTGACACTTTGTTCTAAATATGAAACGATCAGGTAAGAAATAAGCCCGCCTAAGCGGACTCATTTGAATTACTCTAAGAATTTAACTGTAACGCCAGATTTGACTTTACTGCCTAAATTATTGGCATCCCAGTTGGTTAAACGGATACAACCATGTGAGTATGATTTAGAAATCATCGATGGGCTTGGTGTACCGTGAATACCAAATGATTTTTTACTTAAACCAATCCAAATATTACCGACTGGACCATTTGGACCTGGTGGTAAAGACAGAGGTTTGGTGTTATTGCCTTGAATAAAATTTGATGGTGAGTAGCTATAATACGGGTTACGCGCTACACCAGTAATTTTATAAGTGCCCGTTGGTGAAGGAGTACTGGTACTGCCAATACTTGCTGGGAAAGAACCAATCATCTGGTTACGGCTGTTAAATAAATACAGCTGTTTAGCACCCTTATGTGCCACAATCAAATGAATATCTTCAGGTAATTTATTGCTGACGTTTGCCACGACAATACGATCACCCACTTTAAAGCCTGATTTTGGATTAAGTTGTTTTAAGAAACCTTCATCCATATGAAATTTTTCAGCCAACATTTCTACCAAACTGGTGTAGTACAGACCTGGCATTTTGGCCTGTAAGGCATAATCGCGTGGAATTGACTTGGCAAATGGACCTTTGGCATCAGCTGCAGTAATGGTGTATTCCACAAAAGCAGGGCGTGAACCTTGTTTGGCAACCAAAGCATCCCAAGTGGCTTTGTCCAGTTCACCTGTTGGTTTTAAGCCGTTGATTTGTTGGAAAGTAGAGATAGCCTTAAGGGTGTTTTTACCACTACTACCATCAATAGCACCCGGTGATGCATATGAATTGCTTAACATCACATGCGCACGTGCGTAGACAGGAAATTGACCTTTACCAATATTTTCATACCATGTGGCATTGTTTAAGCCATCTAGGGTCCAAGAAGCTTTTACAGCAGGTTGAGGCGTAGACGTTGTTACTGTTGGCTCCGATGTTGGTACTGTCGTAGCACTCGCCGGTTCAATTCCTGTGGCTGCATTGATATTTTCAGCTTTTTGTAAATCATCGAGCGTTTTTGACGCTTGATTTAAGTCTTGTTGTTCTTGTTGCGTAATCTGTGCAGAAGAAGCAGTGGTCGCTAACGGATCAATTGGATCAGCTACCGCACTAGACACCACTTGAGGCTTTAATGGTTGTTCAGCAGGCGCTGTGGCAAAAGCCGTACCAGCAAGCATGCAACTTAAGCTCATTGCGAGCACTGTGCGAACGAACATGTAATTCAACCTTAAAATTATTCATTTACATTGATAGAAACGTGACAAGTATTACAGAAAATTGGTTGTTTTGCAGTAGTTGTTTTGTGTCAGGATGCATTTTCCCACTTAGCCTAATCGCTTTTTTGCCACACAAGAAGTTATTCAATTTAGAGCCTTTTTGTTATGATGCGCTTAAGACTTATAGATTGAGATAGGAAAGTAATGACGACCTTAAAGAACGATCGTTTTCTACGTGCCTTATTGCGTGAGCCAGTAGATACCACCCCTGTATGGATGATGCGCCAAGCGGGCCGTTATTTACCTGAGTATCGCGCCACCCGTGCTCAAGCAGGCGATTTCCTGTCTCTTTGCAAAAACAATGATTTTGCCTGTGAAGTCACCTTACAGCCGCTACGCCGTTATGATCTAGATGCTGCGATTTTGTTTTCTGATATTTTAACTGTGCCTGATGCTTTAGGTTTAGGTTTATATTTTGAAGCGGGTGAAGGACCAAAATTTCATAAAACCGTACGTACTGAACAAGACGTTGCCAACTTACCCGCTTTTAATGCCAAATCTGATTTAGATTATGTCATGAATGCGGTCAGCACGATTCGTTCAGCGCTCGGTGGCCAAGTTCCACTGATTGGTTTTTCAGGTAGTCCTTGGACCTTGGCGACCTATATGGTTGAAGGGGGTTCAAGCAAAGATTTTCGTTTTACCAAACAGATGATGTATGCACAGCCTGAAGTATTGCACGCTTTATTGGATCGTTTGGCTGTGGCAGTGACCGATTATTTAAATGCGCAAATTGATGCGGGTGCACAAGCGGTACAAATTTTTGATAGCTGGGGCGGAGCGCTTGCGCATCGTGAGTATTTAGAATTCTCACTGAACTATATGCAAAAAATTGTGGCCGGCTTACAACGTGAAAAAGAGGGCCGTAAAATTCCCGTGATTTTATTCACTAAAGGTGGTGGTCAGTGGTTAGAGCCAATGATTGCAACCGGTGCAGATGCCTTTGGTTTAGATTGGACAACCAACTTGCAAGTTGCCCGTCAAACTGTAGCAGGCCGTGCGGCACTCCAAGGTAACTTAGACCCTGCAACTTTATATGCCACACCACAAGCGATTGCTCAAGCGACTCGAGCGATGCTTGACGATGCTTATGCAGGTGGTGAAAAAACCGGGTATATCGCTAATTTAGGACATGGTATTACCCAGTGGGTGAATCCTGAGCATCCTAAAGCCTTTATTGATACCGTACATGAATATAGCGCTAAATATTTATAAGGTTGAGTTGTGCTGAATATTTTTAAATCCAGCATAGAATTCTCCTATAAGGCAGCTTCGGCTGCCTTATTTGGTATTTTATTGCTGCTTGCCTTTGCTTTAACGGCCTCTATGGGGAGTCAGGAATTTTATGGTTTATTCCGCTATGACTATCTGTTGATCTATGCATTGCTAATTCAAGCCTGTTTATTATATTTAAAGCTTGAATCTTGGGCTGAAGCCAAAGTGATTGCCTTATTTCATATCATGGCAATGATCATGGAGATCTTTTTAACCCATCCTGCGATTGCCTCGTGGCATTATCCACAGCCTGCAGTGTTTAAAATTTTAACCGTGCCGTTGTTTGCAGGTTTTATGTATTCGGCAGTGGGGAGTTTTTTTGCCCGATCCTTGCGTTTATATCAGGTGAGTGTCAGTCATCTACCTAGATTTAGTCATATGCTGATCTTGGCTGTGCTGTCTTATATGAATTTTATGACTAAGTTTTTTGTACCTGATATTCGCTATGCTTTATTTGCATGGAGTACATGGATGTTTTGGTCAACCAAGATTCGTTTTTCTCTGGCCGAGCATCAATTGACCCTACCTATATTACCCGTACTTTGGTTATTGGCTTTCTTAATTTGGATTGCTGAAAACATCAGTACCTTTTATCAAATTTGGTTGTATCCAAGCCAAGTGGATGCATGGCATATGGTTGGGTGGGGGAAACTTGGTTCTTGGTATTTACTCCTGTTGCTCAGTTTGGTCTTGGTACTCAAAATTTTAGGCCAACGCTCGGACAAGGGGACCTGGCAATTACATTAAGCGGGAAATTCCCGCTTTTTTTATCTTTTAAAAATAGAAGCTTATTAATTTTATGATTAAACTGAAAAGAAAAGTTTTGTATTTTAAAAATGATACGGCTATTTTAAAGATGTGTAGAATAATTTTTATACACAATAACTAAAAAACCATAAGAATTGCTGGAGATTTCCATATGTTAAAAAAAGTTGTTCTAGGATGTGTACTTGCTTTGGGTTCAATGACAGCATTTGCAGATAGTGATGCCGGTTGTGGTATTGGCTCTCAAGTCTGGGCAGGTCAATCAGGTAAAATTCCAAAAATTATGGCAGCCACCACCAATGGTATTTTCTTAAACCAATTGTTTGGTATTACCTTTGGTACGCTCGGTTGTAATGGCAATGGTACTGTGTCCGCTAAAGTGGTGACCTTTACCAATGAAAATTCAGAAAATCTAGCGCGTGATATGGCGGTGGGTGAAGGTGAGAACCTCAACGTTTTGGCAGAATTACTCAATATTAAAGCCCAAGATAAAGCGCATTTCTTTGCGGTCTCTAAAGCCAACTTTACAAAAATTTATGCCTCTGAAAACAGCTTAGAAGTTTTGGCATCTTTACAACATGTGATGGCTCAAGACGACGTACTTAAAGCTTACGTTTAACAGACTAGGCTCTGCCTTCGGGCAGAGCACTCCTTTGACTTATGATTAGAGCATCTTTATCAGTGCCACGCTTTCTGTGTTTTACCTTCGTATTAAGCTTAGTCCCGAGTATCAGCTTTGCACATAATAGCTATATCCAACAGGCTGAACGCTTGCAATTGCATCAACATCCTACTTGGCAACATTTGACCTATCAACAGTCTGGCCTTAGTGAGGTCAGCTATACAGGTTTCTTTTTAACGCCCAATGGACAAAAAAATCCTCAACAAGAATTAGCGGCCCATGTTGAAGCCTTATTTCAAAATGCTCTACCTGATCAAGCCATGCGTTGTCGTTTTCCCGCACGCAGCCAATGGTTAATTCAACAATTAAATATTGATCTACATGCTTTGCCTAAAGTGAGTTGTCCTAAACTAGAGGCTTGGTGGCAACAGATCCAGCCGCATCGGGCCACTTTAATTTATGCCACTGACTTTATGGGCAATCCGAGTTCGATGTTTGGGCATACTTTACTCAGGATTGATCCGGAGAAAAGCCAAGATTTAAGCCTGGTTTCTTATGCAGTGAATTATGCGGCTACGGTGGCAGGACAAAGTGATTGGTCATTTGCCCTCAAAGGACTAACTGGACAATACCCAGGGGAATATTCGATTTTACCCTACTACCGTAAGGTAAAAGAATATGGCGATTTTGAAAGTCGAGACTTATGGGAATATGAACTCAATTTAACACCTGAAGAAACCCAATTTATGGTGCAGCATTTATGGGAAATGCAAAATGTTTCTTTCCCGTATTATTTTATTTCAGATAACTGTGCTTATCGCTTATTGGGTCTGATTGACTTAGTCCGACCTGCATTAAACCTACAACAACAGTTTCAACGCATTGCCATTCCAGTTGAGACTTTAAAAACGATTCAAGCACATGGTTTGGTTAAAGATGTGGTTTATCGTCCAGCGTTAGAAACCCAATTAAATACGCAAGCGAAAGCACACGGACAAAAACTAGCACTGGTAGCGCAGCAACTCACGCAAAAACCTAGCGAAAAAATGGCAGAGTTCATACGCCACTATGATCCATTAGAACAAGCTAAAATTTTAGAAATGGCTTATGACGCTTTGTATCTGCAGCTCACCAGCCGAGAAGTCGCAGCGAGTGAGGCGCAACCCAAATTAAGACGTATTTTGAGTTTAAGAAGCTATTTAGAGGTAGAGAAACAACGTGATTTACCGATACAGCCACAGCTTGATCCAAGTCAAAGTCACCATGCTCAGAATATTCAATTAAAAGTAGGGCAGGTACAAGGTCAAGAGTTTGTTGAAATTTCGCATCGACAGGCTTATCACGATTTAATCGATCCGCAAGCTGGTTTTCGTTTGGGCACACAATTACAGGTGTTAGAGGGGGCAGTGCAATATCGTGATGATCGAATTAAACTCACTGAATTGAATCTATTGAGTGTTAATTCTTATAGTCCTATCACGGCATTTAAAAGTGATATTAGCTGGGGCTTTAATTTGGGCTGGCAACAAGAAGCGCTTGATCGGCATGGCAATTTTAGTGAGGATGATCAGCACGGGCTAGTGAATTTAAAAACCCAGTTAGGTTACAGCTGGTTGCTCGGCCGTGATCAACATTTATGCTATGGGCAATTACAAAATCAATTTCAGGCAGGTAAAGCATTAGACTTGGGCTGGCGCACTGGAATTGGTCCGACAGCAGGTTGTCAAAGTTTATGGTCGGATCAGATCAATAGTGTTGTGCAGGTCGAATTGCCATTTTGGGATGATGTTGATCAATGGCAAATGAAGGCCAAAACAGAGTTGCAATACGTGATTCAGCCTAATCAGACCCTACGTGTGGGTTATGAATATCAATTACAAGACCACAAAAATTGGGATCGTTTGAGTTTTAGCTTTGTACAGTATTTTTAATCCATGCTAGAAACTGCTGTTTTTGTGCTAAGTAGTCAGGATGCTGTTGAGCCATATCCCATTTTTGCTTAAAAATGGCTGCGGCTTGTGCCTTGATGGGATCTTCAGCTGAGCGAGGCAATTCTTCGCGTCCATGTGCACCGCTCAAGCCTTTTTTATCTACAGGCACAGGGCCCTTGTATTTTTTACCCCCTTTATGGTTGGCATAACGTCGCGCACGGGTATAGCCCATTTGTAGAAATTTACGTGCCATATCTGCGCCAATAAAATCATGTTGTTTTAAATAATCTAAAAAAAGTTGGTAAATTGTGTCACTGCTTAAAGTGGCTTTTGCAGGGTCAGCAAAGCGCCAATGCGGTAAAATTTCCGACTTATAGGGTTCAACCAACAACACCCCTTGTTCACCACGTCCAATACGATACAGTTCTGGACGCTCTCTAAAGTTAATTGTTTTGAAATCTAAACTATAGTCAAAACTATTCGAGTTTACGCGTGCTGCACGCCGTGGGACCTCTGCTGTTGTCTTGGGCATATGTACTCCTGATCGCAAATAAAGCCCCTGTAGAGGGGCTTTATCGTGGCTTATTTGTCTTTTTTAGCTTTGCTTGTGGTCGCTTTAGCCTTATTGGTGGTTTTGGCTTTGCTTGGCTTTTTAGTGCTTGCTGCCTTTTTGCTGACTTTAGCGTCAGTATCCGACTTCTTGGTTTTGGCTATTTTCTTAACTTCGGACTTTGTGTCTTTGGTCTCAGCTTTTTTAGCCGGTTTTTTGACTGTTTTGGCCTTTTTGGTTACTGCTTTGTCTTGATCTGCTTTACTGGTTTTGTTGGACTTTTTGACTTTGTCCTCAGTGGCTTTTTTGGCTTTTGCAGTCGAGGTTTTCTTTTCGGTTTTTTTTGCTGTTGCTGCCATGTGGATTCCATCCTGTGTAGATTGACCTCTTTAATGTAGGCTCAAAATTTGTTGCATAGGGCTGTAGTTATGTAGTGATATGTAGATTCGCTGTAAGAAGTTTAAATAAAAATTAAAAAATACAGATAAAATGAGTCTAGATTTTAAGCACGCATTGATATTTTCGCGAAGTTTTCATGGCTTAATGCAGGGAATGTATGTTGATTGGCATGAGGGTGGCTTGAATCGGATTCATGTGCATGATTGAACTGAAAAGACTTGCATTTAATCGCGATAGTGATCAGAAAAACTGAAAAAGCAAATTAAATGAGAGCACTTTTTTGTAAATGACTAATTTTTAGAAATCTAGAATTGTGTCTATTTATGCAGAAGATTATGATGGCGTTTTGTCAAATTTGACGGTTTCTCCCTCCATGCAAGCGCTTGTTCCATCAGACACAGTATTGGCTTGGCAAAGTATTTGTCAGCAGTATCAACACAACGAATTGAAGTTAGCCGCAGCGTTTATTGCTCGACATGTGGACTGTTTGGTACTGGCATTTTATGAACAAATGTTGTTGTTACCTAAAGCCGCAGAGTTTTTTGGCGATGATATCGTGCAAAAGCGCCTTAAGCAGACGCTGAAAAACTGGTTACTGGCAACCTTTCAAGTCCCTCTGCAAAATACATATCAAGCCGCAATTGAACAACAGCAAAAAGTGGGGCGTGTTCATGCACGGGTGGGTATTCCGTCATGGTTAATTATGCGAGGCGTACGTGAAATTTATGCCAATATTTTTCGAGTACAGGCAGAACATCCTACAGCCTATGATGCTCGTCTAAATAGTTACTTTATCCAAGTGATTGGTTTAACGACAGAAGTGATGTGTTGTTCTTATGAGGAAAATACGGTAGAGAAACACGAAAACAAACAAAGCTATCGGGCATTTTCTGCCATACAAGATGTAGCGATCCAAAAAGATCATCAGCGCAGCAGTCTACTTCATTGGGAAAATGATTTGATGTATCGGGTGTTTTCTCATCAAGATGTACGCCAGTATCCGGTTTTGTCTAAATCTGAATTTGGTTTATGGTTCATTCATAAAGCAGCTTATGCCTTTCAAGGTACGGCACAAGTCGATTTAATTTTACAGCGTATTCAAGATATAGATGATTTAAAAACGAAGCAACTCGATCAAGATCCCTTAGAAACTATTCAAGAGATTCGTCAGATTAACCGTGAAATTCAAAATTTGTTAGAACAGCTGTTTCAAATGGTGGATTATTTACAAGCGGGTAATGATCCTTTAACCCAATTAATGAGTCGGCGGTATTTAAATACCATTTTGGCCCGTGAAATTCATTTTTCTCGTCAAAATCATGCGGCATTGGCTTTACTTGCTCTTGATGCAGATTTCTTTAAACAGCTCAATGATCGTTATGGCCATGCCCAAGGTGACTTGGCGTTAAAAATGATCGCAGATACCTTAAGGCATTATACTCGTGGCAGTGACTATGCATTTCGTGTCGGCGGTGAAGAGTTTTTAGTATTACTGGTAGACACATCTTTTGCTCAGGCACAGATAATTGCAGAGAATATTCGTGCCCATATTGCAGCACAGCGACTGGCGCTCGCCAATGGTGAGAATGTACAACTAACAGTGAGCATTGGCTGCGTCAATTATGATGGACATCCTGATTATCAACGCTTATTAGATGCTGCCGATGCGGCCTTATATCAGGCCAAACAACAAGGTCGCAATCGAGTATATAGTCAGTTACTCTGTCACACCCCTGTGCCTGAGTTGGCATAATTATGTGTAAAGGGTAGATGCTATGCATCTACCACCACAAAGTATTTTTTGACTGTTTCGACCACTTCAAAGGTGCCTTTAAACCCCGGTGGAATGACACCTGCATCACCGGCTTTAATCTCTACCACACTTTGATTTTGATCGTGCAAGCGAACCACACCTTCTAAGACGTGAAAAAATTCTTGTTTATTTTCAGCGAAGACAATATGCCAAGCGCCCACTTCGCATTGCCAAATGCCAGCATTCATATTGGGATGTTCATATAAACTTTGGGTTAAACGCTGGGGATTATTTTTGACTAAACGATCAGGGCGTGGATAGTCGATGCTTGATTCACTTGTAGCAAGGCCTTGTCCGGCAATGTAAAGCTGTGTCATATATATTCATCCATAAAAAAGCCTCAAACATGTTGAGGCTGATTTGCTTAATAACTTTCTGGCACTGCAGATAAGAATTCACGACGCTCATCTTTATTGGTTTTAAAATCACCTGTAAAAGATACGGTTCGCGTAGTTGATTCTTGTTTGCCTACACCGCGCATCATCATACACATATGGGCGGAATCAATCACCACAGCAACACCGCGCGCACCTGTGACTTCTGCAACAGCTTCGGCAATTTGCTGGGTTAGGTTTTCTTGAATCTGTAAACGACGCGCAAACATTTCGGTAATGCGGGCAAATTTAGATAAGCCTAAAACGTTACCTTCTGGTAAATAAGCAATATGCACACGGCCATAAAATGGCAGTAAATGATGCTCACAGAGTGAATAAAATTCGATATTTTTCACTAACACCATTTCGCGGTTATCAGAAGGGAAGACTGCGTTATTGGTCACTTCTTCTAATGTTTTGCTATAACCAGACGTTAAATACGAAAAAGCTTTAGCAGCACGCACAGGTGTATCTTTAAGACCTGGGCGATCTAGATCTTCACCAACGGCAGTTAGGATATTTGCGTAGGATTGCTGCATAGACATAAGACGTGTTCACTTACACTGAGATTGAACAAGGCGGGCATTGTAACAGAAAACTATCAAAATGCCCGCCTTTGGGGAAAAATCCGATTACTGATTAAACTTTGGGTTTTTTTCTGTGCGTTTTAGTAACACTAATACCGCTCCAGTACCGCCTTGTTTTTCAGGCGCACTGACAAAAGCCAAAACATCACGGTGTTGGCGTAGCCAACCGTTAACATAAGTTTTTAAAATTGCATCTGGGCCTTTGCCGTGTACAATTTTAATCACGTTTTGGTTTTCGTCTTTGGCCATTTGAATAATTTGCAGCACAGCAACGCGTGCTTCTTCTACGGTACAACCATGTAGATCGACCGCTTCAAACCAACGTAAATTACCAGCTTTTAAATCCTCGAACACTCTATGCTGCAAAGTGGCAATACGATAGCTTAAATTGGATTGACTACCGACAGGATTCAAAGTGGCAACCGTATCTGAGAGCAAAGTCTCATCAGTTTCCATTGGCCCCATGGCTGCTGCCCGTTTTGCTAGAGTCTGCGCATCTAATTTTTTCTTGCTGATCACTGGCGTTTTGGCAGTATTGCTGGTTGCAAGTTTTTTTACACCACGCATTTCTTTGGCAAATAAAGCCATGTCTTCAGCTACAGGGTCAGCCACCTCAACCACTTTGGGTTCAGGTGCTTTGACCGCTGCATGCGGATTCGTAATCTGTTTCTTAAAAGCTTTCAGTAGGTTGTACTGGTCTTTAGACAGGGAAGAATCGTTATTACTCATAGGAGATCAATTAAATTGGTTGAGGCTGCCCAAATAATGCGTTAAAGGCATGATCAGGACGAGGCTGTTTCATAAAACTTTCGCCCACTAAAAAGGCGTGAATATCGTTGGCTTGCATCATCGCGACATCAGCAGGGGTGGCAATACCGCTTTCTGTCACCAACAAACGTGAGGGTTCAAGCAGCTTTTTCAAGCGTAACGAAGTATTGAGGTCAACGTCAAAGGTCTTTAAGTTACGGTTATTCACGCCAAGTAAACAACGCTCAGACAATTGTAAGGCACGCTCAAGTTCTGCTTCATCATGTACTTCAACCAATACATCTAAATGGTGTTCAAATGCGGTTTTTGACATTTCTTCTAACTGTTGGTCAGACAAACAGGCCACAATTAACAGAATACAATCAGCATGTAAAGCACGTGCTTCAATGACCCCATAAGGATCAATTAAAAAATCCTTACGCAGCGCAGGTAAGCTGCAATGTGTGCGTGCAATCTGGATATTTTCGTCGTTTCCTTGGAAAAAGTCTACATCTGTCAGTACAGATAAGCAGGCAGCACCCGCGGCTTCATACTGTTCGGCAATTTCTGCAGGATTAAAGTTTTCACGAATAATGCCTTTAGAGGGAGAGGCTTTTTTTATTTCAGCAATCACACCTGGACGTTTGCCTTGCAAGTTTTGCGCAAAACCGCGCACTGGGGTTGCCGCTTGTGCGAGTTGCTCGACATCATACAAACTTTTTTGTTTTAAGCGTGCTTTAAACTCATCATGTTTACGCTCAACAATTTTCCCTAAAATCGTGTTGGCAATCTCAATCATGGTCTACATCCTGTTAAACGTCGTATTCTTTTAAGGTTTTGCTAAATTCGGCTAAGATGCCCATTTTTTCGAGTGCCTGACCACCATAAATAATGTCATGCGCTAAGGCCACACCTTGTTTATAGTTGACGCATAAACCAGAGACATAAAGACCTGCACCGGCATTCAGCGCAACCATGTTGGCGGCTTTTTCGCCAATCGCTGATTTTTTCTTAGCGAGCGCATCTTTAATCAGTTTTAAGCTATCGGCTGGGCTTTCAATGCTTAAACCACTTAAAGTTTGTGATTCAATACCGACATCTTCCGGTTGAATGGTCCACTCAAAAATTTCACCGTCTTTGAGTTCTGCCACATAGGTTTTAGCGGCGAGGCTAATTTCGTCTAAACCATCATGTGAATGGACCACCATGACGTGCTCTGCACCTAAATGCATCAATACTTCTGCCATTGGACGACATAATTCTTGCGAGAACACCCCAATCACAAAACGTTTGACTCCAGCAGGATTGGTGAGCGGGCCGAGTAAGTTAAAAATACTACGGAAGCCTAACTCTTTACGTGGACCAGCAGCATATTTCATGGCTTGATGGTGATTGGGTGCAAATAAAAACCCCACGCCCATTTCACGAATGCAGCGCTCAGTTTGTTGCATATTTAAATCAAGCTGAATGCCTGCTTGTTCAAGTAAATCTGAAGAACCTGATTTACCTGATACACCGCGACCACCGTGTTTAGCAATGGTGGCACCTGCGGCAGCAATCACAAAACTTGAAGCAGTAGACACATTAAATAAGTTTTGACCGTCACCGCCTGTGCCGACAATATCGACTAAATAGTCAAGATCAGATACATCAATTTTAATCGCAAACTCACGCATCACCCGCGCAGCAGCGGTAATTTCTTCGATACTTTCGCCTTTTAAGCGTAAACCCATCATAAAGGCGCCAATTTGTGCATCGCTGGCTTCGCCAGACATGATGCTACGCATGACATCTTGCATTTGTGCATCAGTTAAATGGATGTTTTTAGTAATATTACTTAAGGCTTGTTGAATATTCATAGTGCGCTCAATCAATTTGCATAATTTTCAAGGAAGTTTTTAAAGATTTGATGGCCATGATCACTTAAGATGGATTCTGGGTGGAACTGCACGCCTTCTACCGGCAATGTCTTATGTTTAACGCCCATAATTTCTTCCATGGAGCCATCTGCTTCATTGGTCCAGCAAGTCACCTCCAAACACTCAGGCAAAGTCGCTTGATCAATCACCAAGGAGTGATAACGCGTTGCTGAGAAAGGCGAGGGTAAATTGCTGAAAATTCCAGTATCGGTATGGTACATATCCGATAAACGACCATGCATCACGCGTTTGGCACGCACAATATTGCCGCCAAAGGCTTGTCCAATACTTTGATGGCCTAAGCACACCCCAAGCACGGGAATCTTGCCAGCAAAATGTTGAATGGCAGGAATTGAAATGCCGGCTTCACTCGGTGAACATGGTCCTGGCCCAATGACCAAATACTTCGGTTGCCATCGCTCGATATCTTCCAACGTCACGGCATCATTACGGACTACTTTTACTTCTTGGTTTAACTCGCCAAAATATTGCACGATGTTATAAGTAAAGGAGTCATAGTTGTCGATCATTAAAAGCATGAGCTTAACCTATTGAAAAATTATGCACTTAACTGTGCGAAGTTGTCCTAATATAGAGTTCATCTCAAGAATCAACCAAAATGATTGGGTGAAAAATAAGACGATTGGCATCATAACAAAAAATCTACATTTTCTGCTGAACTATTTCGAGCTCATCCGCATTTTACTGAACTTGAAGCTTTAAAAAGCGCCTTAACCGACTTGATTACAGCTCAGCACACAACCAAGTGATCACTCAAAGCCAAGGCATGCTTCAAATCAAGGCAACACAATGAACTTTGTAGTGCAGTTAATCAATATTTGTTAAGTCGCCTAAGCGAATCAAGAATTAAAAATGCACCTAGATTGTGCTGAATTAAATCTGGTTTTAGCATCTGAAAAAGCTATTAAAAAGTAAAAGAGATTGTTTTTTTCTTATATAAAACAAAGATAAAATTTAACTAATTTTCTAAAATCATGCGCTTATATAAAAACAATTGTTGATGTTTTAAACAATTAAGACCAATTGATGATAAAAAACTTTCCCAATTTGAATCTATCCTTAATAAATCTAAAAATACAGGCTATTTTTTGCTCGAAAAATGTACGGAAGTTGCTGAGTTTTGCAGGTTAATGCACTATTATAGAGCATGTGTTGGTTGTTTTATAAGAATTGCGCCCAAGCATGTTTGAATATGGTGCATTTCCCTGTCTACACAGTATAATAGCGGCAAAGTAATTGGCTTAAATCGCGTATCCTGGCAAAGATTTCAACGTTTTAGCATGGCTTTTAAAAGTTGGTATGGGAATTGCTTTACAACAGCCAACTACTAACACGCACGGTTGAGTGCAACAAAAAATCATCGGAGCAAAATGAGCATGGCGAACAAGGTCCTTCAACTCATCGAAGAAAGTGGCGCAAAATGGGTCGATTTCCGCTTTACGGATACTAAGGGTAAAGAGCAACATGTCACTTACCCAGCAGACAGTATTGACGAAGATACTTTCGAAGACGGTAAAATGTTTGACGGTTCGTCAATCGCTGGCTGGAAAGGCATTGAAGCATCAGACATGATTTTACGTCCAGATGCAGAAACAGGTTTTATCGACCCGTTCTTTGCAGAACCTACAGTTGTTGTGACGTGTGATGTCATTGAACCTTCAACTGGTCAAGGTTATGAACGTGACCCTCGCTCGATTGCTCGTCGTGCTGAAGAATACCTAAAATCTACAGGTATCGGTGATACTGCATTCTTCGGTCCAGAACCGGAATTCTTCGTATTTGACGAAGTAAAATGGGACATCGATATGTCTGGCGCGCGCCATACATTAATCGCTGAAGAAGCTGCTTGGTCAACGGGTAAAGACTACGAAGCGGGTAACTCAGGTCACCGTCCACGTGTGAAAGGCGGTTACTTCCCAGTACCACCAGTAGATTCTTCACAAGATATGCGCGCTGATATGTGTGCAAAAATTGAAGAAATCATGGGTCCTGGTCGCGTTGAAGTTCATCACCACGAAGTTGCATCTTGTCAGCTTGAGATTGGTGTAAGCTTTAACACCATGGTTCGTAAAGCGGACGAAGTTCAACAGTTTAAATATGCGGTGTGGAACGTTGCACACCAGTATGCAAAAACTGCAACCTTTATGCCGAAGCCAATGGTAGGTGATAACGGTTCTGGTATGCACGTGCATATGTCAATTTCTAAAGACGGCAAAAACTTGTTCGCAGGTGATGAATATGCGGGTCTTTCAGAAATGGCGCTTTACTTCATTGGCGGTATTATTAAACATGCACGTTCATTAAATGCAATTACTAACCCGTCTACGAATTCGTACAAGCGTTTAGTACCGCATTATGAAGCACCGATTATGTTGGCTTACTCAGCACGTAACCGTTCTGCATCGATCCGTATTCCTTACGTATCTAGCCCGAAAGGCAAGCGTATTGAAGCACGTTTCCCTGATCCAATGATGAACCCGTACTTAGGTTTCGCGGCATTGTTAATGGCGGGTATCGACGGTATTCAAAACAAGATTCACCCAGGTGAAGCTGCAGACAAAAACTTATACGATCTTCCACCGGAAGAAGAAGCGAAAATCCCAACAGTGGCACATAGCCTAGATATGGCATTAGAAGCACTTCAAGCGGATCACGATTACCTGCTTAAAGGTGGTGTATTCACCAAAGAAATGCTAGATGCTTATATCGAACTTAAAACTGAAGAAGTGCGTCGTTTGAATACCACTACGCATCCAGTTGAATTTGATATGTACTACAGCTTGTAATTCTTTAGAATTAAAAGTGAAAAAAACCCGCGCTTGTCGCGGGTTTTTTGTATATTTACTTTAAGATCAAATGATTTCACCAGAATTGAAGCGTTATGGCAAAACCACGTAAAAAACATACCGGCTTTTTCCCATGGAATGATCCACAAGATCATGACAAGGGATTTAAACTTAATTTTTCAGAAGTGACCTATTTGGAACTAGGGCGTACGCTTGAAGGTTATAAACAGGCGCAATTTGTCGAGCTTAAAAACCCTGAACTGGCTTTAGATTTTGACTATCCTCAAGAATTTTATTTAAGTGCAGAAGGTTTTATTTTAATTAAAACACCGCAAGGTCAATTTAAAGTGATTGCTAAAACTGATACAGCCTAATGTCCAAACTACCAATACCTGCCGAGCTTCAGGCTTGGCTTTATGCAGAAGGTTCTTTAACCCAGCAGCTCACCCAACTGGGGCGAGGGCAGTTTCGGGTGCAACCGTTACATGAGCATTTTGCGCGTTTGAGCTTTGTGGACGCCAAATGGTTGCAGATGCCGTATCAGCATACGGCATGGGTACGAGAAGCCTATTTATATGGCTCAGATGCGCAGCCTTGGGTCAAAGCCAAAAGTATTTTTCCCATTTTAAGCTTGCAAAAAAAAGCGCGTATTTTTCGACATATTGGTAAAAAACCCATTGGTTGGTACTTATTTCAAAGAACCACACCTCAATGTGAGCGCCGTGTCTTGTGGCTTGAAGATGGTTGGACACGTCAGAGCTGCTATACTTGGCATGGGTGTAAATTTATCGTACAAGAGAGTTTTTTACCCGCTTTTTATGACTTTATTCAAAAGCAGTAGGCGAAATCAATATGGCAATGGTACACGCAACCACTTGGCGCGAGCGAATTGGCGCTTATTATTATTTATGTCGTTTTGATAAACCGATTGGCACCGAATTGGTGTTTTGGCCAATGATGTGGGCGCTGTGGATTGCTAATCAAGGTACACCGAGCTTAAATATCCTTATTCCCATGATATTAGGCACCATTTTTATGCGTGCCGCAGGGTGTGCCATTAATGACTTTGCTGATCGTAAAGTTGATGGTGCGGTAGAGCGAACAAAAACACGGCCTTTGGCTACAGGCGTGATTCGCGCGCGTGAAGCGATTTATGTGTTTTTAGGCTTGGTACTTGCGAGTGCGTTGATGCTACTGTTTTTACCCATTGAAACCTTTTATTGGTCATTTGGGGCATTGGCTTTAGCTTTTGTTTATCCCTTTATGAAGCGTTACACCCATTTGCCACAAGTGGTATTGGGCGCAGCATTTTCATGGGCGATTCCGATGTCTTATACTGCAGTGGGACAAACCCCTGATTTAACGTGTTGGTTACTGTATTTTGGTAATTTGGCATGGACTGTAGCCTATGATACTCAATATGCTATTACTGACCGTGAATATGATTTAAAGATTGGGGTGAAATCTACCGCAATTTTGTTTGGACGTTATGACATCCAAATCATTGCTTTACTACAAGCACTGGCACTCAGTTTATTTAGCAGCGCTCTATATTTAGAAAACTTACTCATGCCATTTGGCTTAGTTGCGCTCTTGGTGATTGCGGCTGATTTTATTTACCAATGGACAAAAACGAAAGATAAACGACCAGGGATGTGCTTTTGGGCATTCAGGCACAATCGCTGGGTTGGACTGATATTCTTTTTAGGTATTTTCTTGAGTCTGATTTAATTTTAAAAAGCATCCTAGTCAGATGCTTTTTTTTATGTTTAATTAACAAGGCATAACAATAAAATCAATTAGGAATAAAAAATGTCAATTTGGAAAAAGACCTTACTTGCCCTGACGTGTAGTAGCAGCTTGTTTTTAACTGCATGTAATGATGACAATGACAGCCATAGCGCGGCTCGTTATGACACTTATCTGAGTGAAAGCAACTATCAGCATGATCGTGTTTTGGCGGCTAGTCGTATTAATGTCATGAAATATACCATGCCTAGTGTCACAGGCCAGCCAGTAACAGCTTCTGCCTTGGTCTTCACGCCACGTACAGCAAAACCTAAGGACGGTTGGCGTGTGGTGGTTTGGGAACATGGCACGGTGGGCAGTGGCGATCAGTGTGCGCCAAGTAATAATCAACTCAATCCACGTTTTAGAATATTGGCTGAAAGTTTATTGGCCGCAGGCTATGTGATTGTGGCACCTGATTACGAAGGGTTAGGTGAAAAAGGGATTCATCCTTATCTACATTTACAAAGTGCAGCTAAATCGGCGATTTATGCACAAAAAGCCTATCAAGAACGTTATGCGAAGGAGGCTAAAGGTACATGGATGAGTATTGGCCAATCACAAGGCGGGCATGCTTCACTTGCTACAGCTGAGTTTGCCCAGCAAGATGCTCATTATTTGGGAGCAGTGGCAGCTGCACCTGCTTCAAGTTTGGGCTATATCATTCAACATATTGCTCCGAACTTATTAAAAGATGTGCTTTTAGCAGAAAGTGTGGGTTTAGTTGAAAAGGGCACCGCAGCTGCAGGTTATGCTGAGTTATTGTCTTATGCCGCCTATGTCACCACAGGGATTCAAGCTTATAAGCCAGATTTTGACTATAATAGTGTATTTGAGTCGCGCTCCCAACCAATTGTAGCTGCCGCTTTAGGCACTACGGGTGATAATGGTTTATGTTTAAGTGAATTAGGCCCACGTTTTACCCAAGATATTTTGCAATATGTGGCAGAAAATCCAGGGAAAACTGTTTTAGACTATCCGGGCTTAACGCCAAACTTTGACCAAAATCCAGTAATTGCTGCCTTTTTAGCAGAGAATCAACCGGCAACCCAATACATTGCCAAGCCGGTCATGATTGTACAAGGTAAACTGGATGCTGCTGTGCCTTATGTGGTGACTGAGCAGTTGGCTGAAGAGTTAGCCGCCAAAGGTACAGAGGTCGAGCTGCATTTGGTCGAAGGTGCAACGCATACTCAAGCCATTGTATTTAAAAATAAAGAAGTGGTGGAGTTTATTCAGCAACATATGCCAGCACGTTAAAGCGCTTGTAGTTCTTTTAAAATAAAGCCCAGTGCTGGATTGGCTGAGTCCTTACGGTAATTGGCATAGAGTGCCAATTGCGGTAAGGCAAACTCAGTTTTAATCGTAACGATATCCTGATTTAAAAATTTTAAAGCGTATTCGGGTAAAAAGCTAAACCCAAAGCCCATATTAATTAAATTAATATGCTGTAAAACATTGGTCACCCACATCAATTGTTGTTTTTGCATCTGCTCGAAATCAAAGTGCTGTTGGATTTTTTCATACAGCACAGGTGAGGCAGTTTGTTCACATAAAATTAACGTTTGGCGCTGGAGAGTTTTTTTAGACATGGGTTGCTGGTGTGGATACAGTTTTTGTGATGCCACCAAATACAAAGGTTCTTGTAAAATTAAATGATGCGCATATTCAGCCTCATCTAGCTGATAACGAGTAAAAGCTAAATCGAGTTCAGCATTTTTTAAGGCTTGGATTTGCTCTAAACAGGTCAAACTTTGAATATGTAATTGCAAGCTTGGCATATGCTGTTTCAGCTTGGCCAACAGCTGCGGCATGAGTTTAATTTCTGCCACGTTTAAAAAACCAATATGAATTTGATTCTGTTTTTGCTGCGCCACTTGGCGTGCTGCGGCAATGGCTAAATGAGCATTATCTAATGCAGCTTGTGCATAGCTTAAAAATGCTTGCCCCTCTTGGGTTAGGCTAATTTGACGAGCAGAGCGATCGAGTAACTGCACTCCGACTTCTTGTTCTAAATCTTTAATTTGCTGACTTAAGGACGGTTGGGTGGTAAATAATTTTTGCGCGGCTTTGGTAAAGCTGTGTTCTTCTGCCACAGTCACAAAATAACGTAAATGACGCAGTTCCATCGTTGAGCCCTGTGAATCTTTAGCCGATTTAATGTAAACAACAATCCTCCTAAAGTATAGGGAAAATCTAGGCGTCTATAGGCAAAACTTATATGCCTTGCAGCATGATAGACAGTTTTTATACTGAGGCATCAATTTAAGCCCTTGCTGTAAGAGGAAGTCGCACATGGCAGCGCATTATGACACCGACGTTTTGGTGATTGGCACAGGACCGGCAGGTTCAACTTTAGGTTTGGCTTTGGCCACCTATGGCATCAAAGTTCAACTGTTTACCCAATTTAATTGGCTGGCCAACAGTCCCCGTGCGCATATTACCAATCAACGTGCCATGGAAGTGCTGCGTGATTTGGGGGTCGAAGAGCAAGCCAAACAAATTGCTACGCCGTGGCACGAAATGGGCGAGAGTCTAATTACCACCAGTTTGGTGGGAGAAGAAATTGCTCGTATGAGCGCTTGGGGAACAGGTGATGAACGTTATGGCGACTATTTAAAAGGCAGCCCATGTCCATTAATTGATTTAATTCAGCCCAAAATGGAAGCCTTGTTGGTGAAAAATGCCGGCGAGCGTGGCGCGATTTATAATTTTAATACCGAATATTTATCCCATGAACAAGATGAACACGGTGTTACTGCACGGTTCTTAAATAAAATTACCCATACTGAATTTAGTCTACGTGCCAAATATTTGGTGGGTATGGATGGCGCGCGCTCTAAAGTGGTTGAGGAGTTGGAGTTGCCATTAGAAGGTGTCATGTCGCGTGCAGGTACGGTATATGTGACCTTTAAAGCTGATTTAAGCCAATATGTGCAGCATCGTCCGGCAATTTTACAATGGATTGTTAATCCTGAAGCGGGCTTTGGTGAGATTGGTATGGGCTTATTACGCGCCATTAGCCCATGGAATGAATGGATTATGGGTTGGGGCTTTGATATTAGCCAAGGCGAGCCACAAGTCACCACAGAGCAAGTGCAAGCGCGTTTAGATGCTTTTGTGGGTGCACATGTTGAAGATTTAGAGATTGAAAAACTCTCATATTGGTATGTTAATCAAACCTATGCCACTCATTATTCAAAGGGTCGAGTCTTCTGTGGGGGGGATGCGGTGCATCGTCATCCACCATCAAGTGGCTTAGGTTCAAATACCTGTATGCAAGATGCGTTTAATTTAGCTTGGAAATTGGCTTATGCGGTGAAAGGCTGGGCACAACCTGAATTATTGCAATCCTATAGTGATGAACGTGCACCTGTAGGTAAACAAATTGTAGCGCGTGCTAATCAATCACGCTTTGACTATAAATATTTAAAACAGGTTTTTGGTTTTGATCAAGGTATTCAAACCCAAGCGCAAATGTTAGAACGTATTTTTGCAGAAACTGAAGAAGCAGCAAAAATACGTAAACAGCTTTATCAAGCTCTAGAAATTAAACATCATGAGTTTAATGCCCAAGGGGTAGAGCTGAATCAACGTTATCAATCATCGGCTGTGATTGCTGATGAATCTGAAGAAGTCTTTGTCAAAGATCAAGAACTGTATTTACAAGCCACCACGCGACCAGGCGCCAAAATTCCACATACGTGGTTGGTCGATCGCAAAGGACGTAAACATTCCACGCTAGATATCACAGGGAAAGGTCGCTTTACTTTGATCACAGGATTGTCGGGTAAAGCGTGGCGTGAAGCCGTACAAGCCTTAGGCCTAGACTACTTAGATGTTATTCAGATTGGTTCGCGTGATTATCGTGATGTCTATGCCACATGGCAGGCTAAATCTGAAATAGATGACAATGGCGCGATTTTAGTGCGTCCAGATGGTTATATTGCATGGCGTATGTCCTCTGTCACAGCAGATGTGGATCATCAAGCCACGCTGAGCAACGTCTTGCAGCAGCTCAACTTAAATCTCTAAAATAGACAAGCCGACATGAGGTCGGCTTTTTTCATTGCTTTGCTAACTGGGCTTGCTAGAATGATGCGCCTATTTTTGTTTAACGCTATGGAGTGTCATTGATGTCGACAAATAGCAAACGTTTAACGCCTAAAGTTATTTTACTGGCAAGTCTAGGTTTAATCATTCCGGTCTTATTGGTGGCAGTGGCATTTTTTGCGATTAAGAGTGATGCTAAAAATCAGCAAGCTTATCAAAAACAGCAGCAAGAAATTTTAGATCGTATTGCCGCGCGTGAAGCTGCAGAAAAAGCCGCTTCAGAAGCCAGTCCTAAGCCTTAAGATCTTTTTGTAGCTGGCGTACCGATGGAATGGCGGTATAACGAATCACACGGTAGCCAGCATCATGAAACATTGCATCACGTGCAGCATCGCGTGCTTCTTGGCCTATATGGCTAGGATCATCGAGTTCAATAATTGCCAGCACTTCTAAGTGCTTATTTAGCACCACAAAGTCCGTGACTTTGCGATTAAATTTATTTCTAACCTGAATATCTTGACTGGTAATTAAAGCAGTAAATGCGACTTGCGCCAAAATATAATAGTTGGGTTCTGGAAAAGCGGCTTTGAGTTGAAAGAAAAGTTTACTTTCAAAATTGGTAATGACTTTTTTAGGATAATAGGTTTTAGGTTTTTGGGGTGCAGCAGGGCGACGAAGCACAAGCAACACCAAGGCCAATGTTGCCATGCAGCCAATCATAAAGAAGATGATTTGCGTTAAGCTGAATACTTGCATAAATCACACATAAGAAAAAACCCACTCAATTGGAGTGGGTTTTTAGAATTTTGGCTCTCCAACCTGGGCTCGAACCAGGGACCTGCGGATTAACAGTCCGTCGCTCTACCGACTGAGCTATTGGAGAATCTGCAGGCGATTATAAAGCAAATTGCTATGGCGTCAAGTTATTTAAGTTAAAAAAATCATAACTGTTTTAAAAACAAGCAGATTGTTTGAAATTAGATAAAAACTAGGGCACAGGCATATATTTTAAAGAATAAAAAACCCACTGCAAAGAGTGGGTTTTTTAAGAATCTTGGCTCTCCAACCTGGGCTCGAACCAGGGACCTGCGGATTAACAGTCCGTCGCTCTACCGACTGAGCTATTGGAGAATCTGAGAGCGATTATAGAGAATTTTTAAAAGGGGTCAAGTGAGAATTTTAAAAAATCAGTTAAATTGCTTTTAAATGATTTAAATTTAAGCAAGTGGTTTAAATCTAAAGTATTTTTAATATTGTGAAACTTTAGTCAATAAAAAACCCACTGCAAAGAGTGGGTTTTTTAAGAATCTTGGCTCTCCAACCTGGGCTCGAACCAGGGACCTGCGGATTAACAGTCCGTCGCTCTACCGACTGAGCTATTGGAGAATCTGAGAGCGATTATAGAGAATTTTTCTAGATGGTCAATAATTTTTTAATATAAATGAATTGCTTGCATTATTTTTAAACAAAAAATAAAAAATCACCCTAAAGCGGGTGATTTTTTACACTGAAAAATAAAACTTATTTTTCAACACCAGCTTCTTGACCGGCATATTTCGCGTTCGCGTAATCCCAGTTTACAAGGCTTTCTAGGAAAGTTTTGATGTATGCAGGACGTGCGTTACGGAAATCGATGTAGTAAGCGTGTTCCCAAACGTCGATGGTTAATACAGCAACTTTACCGTGAGCCATTGGTGTATCAGCATTAGACGTTTTAAGGATAGATAAGTTACCGTTTACTTCGTCAGCAACTAACCAAGCCCAACCTGAACCGAATTGAGTTGTTGCAGCAGCAGCAAACTCTTCAGCAAATTTTTCGTAAGAACCGAACGCTTCGTCAATTTTAGCAGCTAACGCGCCAGTTGCAGCACCGCCACCGTTTTTAGCCATACAGTTCCAGTAGAACGTGTGGTTCCAAACTTGTGCAGCATTGTTGAAGATACCTGCTTTAGAGGCATCACCAGCAGACGCTTTGATGATTTCTTCTAAAGTTTTACCTTCAAGTTCAGTACCTTTGATCAAGTTGTTTAAGTTAACAACATAAGTATTATGGTGCTTGTCGTGGTGAAATTCTAAAGTTTCTTTGCTGATGTGTGGAGCAAGATCTTCGTAACCGTACGGAAGAGCCGGTAAAGTAATCGTTGTCATGTTTCAATTCCTTGCTAATGCTGGGTTTTGAGATTAAAAAGTGTGGTTATTGTAATCGATTCTGGACCAAATGGCGCATTGATCTTTAATAACAATACACAATAAAGCCTGAATTTATACAGATAAATAAAAATAAAAGATTAGATCGGGTTATTCAATTCAAAATACACCGTTTCGATGCCAAATTCGGCGCTTAAGGCTTGGGCTAGACGCTGCACACCATAGCGTTCTGTCGCATGATGCCCACAGGCATAATAGTGTACGTCTAATTCTTGTGCTTCATAAAAAGTGCGTTCTGAGACTTCACCTGAAATATAGGCATCACACTTTTGGCTGGCAGCTTTATGAATAAAGTCTTGTGCACCACCGGTACAAAAACCAATTTTTTGTATGCTCGTTTTATCTGCTGCTAAATGAATGGTATTAAAACCTAAACGCTGGGTCAGTAACGCTTTAAAGCTTTCTGGGGACATTGGTGTTTTTAAATAACCGATATTACCAATAGGGTGACGCTCTGATGGATCAAGTGCTTCGATATTTTCAAGTTCTAAAAGATCAGCAATTGCAGTATTATTGCCTAAAGTGGGGTGACTATCTAAAGGTAAATGGTAACCTACCAAAGAAATATCATGTTGAATCAAACTTTTAATGCGTTTACCACGCATACCTGTAATCGGGTAAGCTTCGCCTTTCCAAAAATAGCCATGATGTACTAAGAGTAAATCTGCGCCTTGAGCAATGGCTGCATCAATCGCATCTTGTGAGGCAGTAACCGCACATAAGATTTTATTCACTTCAGCTTTGCCTTCAATTTGCAGACCATTAGGTGCGTAATCTTTAAACTCCTGTGCTTTTAAAGTGTGATCACACCATTGAATAATGTCGCTTAACTTTGCCATAGTAAATTCTCGAGTGTAGTGATGTATTTAGCCTATGTTAAATTGTAACTAAAGCCAACAAAACAATGTGTCAATTGGGCTTACAATACACACTAAATATTAGGCATGATGACAATATTAAATAGAGGAAAACAACTGTGCGCCGCACCTTAATCTGGTTACCTTGGGTCTTACTTGTGTTGGTGATTGCTGGATTTTTTATATGGCAACAACAACAAAAACCAACTGCGCCTGTGGCAGTTGATGGCGTAAAAATGCCGGCCGAAAAAGTCGAGCCTTTAGTCAATACTAGCCGTACTGGTGGGGTTGCCTCCTATAGCGCTGCGGTCAAAGTGGCGGCGCCTGCGGTGGTAAATATTTTTACTACGCAAAAGGTCAAAAAAGTCGATCACCCTTTACTCAATGATCCGATGTTTCGTGAATTTTTTGGCAACCAATTGCCAGATCAATTTACCCAAGATCGTAATGAAAATAGCCTAGGTTCTGGGGTGATTGTCCGTCAAGATGGTTACATCCTGACCAATAACCACGTGATTGAACAAGCAGATCAAATTGTGGTGGCGCTGCATGATGGTCGCCGTGCGTTAGCTAAAGTGATTGGTTCTGATCCTGAAACAGATTTGGCAGTCATTAAAATTGAGCTGGATCAACTGCCTGTATTGCCATTTAAACTCAGTGGTAATGAAGTGGGTGATGTGGTGCTGGCGATTGGTAATCCGTTTGGCGTAGGGCAAACAGTCACCCAAGGGATTATTTCAGCGACAGGTCGTTCAGGTCTTGGAATTAACAACTATGAAGATTTTGTACAAACCGACGCAGCCATTAACCCAGGTAACTCAGGTGGTGCATTAATTGATGTGGCAGGTAATTTAATCGGGGTAAATACCGCGATCTTCTCACAGTCGGGTGGCTCATTAGGTATTGGTTTTGCCATTTCTGCACCTGTCTGTCAGCATGTGTTAAATTCAATTTTGCAACATGGGCGAGTGATTCGTGGTTATGTTGGCTTAAAATTGTTGCCTGTGGAACAAACCGATGTGTTAGCTACAAAAACCCAAGGGGTTGTAGTGGCAGAGGTTGAACCAAATGGCCCTGCAGCTAAAGCGGGTATCCAAAATGGTGACGTGTTGATGAAAGTCAATGGTGAGGAAATCAACTCAGCGAGCTTCTTGGTTAATTATGTAGGTTTGCAAGTACCCAATAGCAAAGTGAAAATTAGCTTGCTACGTAAAGACCAAGCCTTAGAGGCTGAGGTGATGGTGGCTGAACGACCAGCAGTGGCTCAGCAAAATTCAAATCATCAATATATTCCATTACCGCAAAGTCGTTAAATTAAAAGCCCCTCAAGAGGGGCTTTTTTATTGCTGTTGTTTTTAAGATTTAACTTAATCTGCGGATTACGGATTACGGATTACGGATTACGGATTACGGATTACGGATTACGGATTACGGATTACGGATCACGGATCAAAAAACTAAACAATAGCTATAAAAAAAGCCCGTGACAGGCACAGGCTTTTTTTAGTTGAAAACTTAGCTTTCTTGTTGAATGCCTGCTACTAACCAATCTTGGTTAGAACCTGCAGGTTTAACAAAGTGCCAAATTTCAGTAAATGGTTGTGGCAAGCTGTTTAAGTCTTCGCTGACTGTACCTGTAAAGCGTACGCTGACAATGTATTGACCATTTTCAGTGGTCGATTCAACCACCATGGCATTTAAGTTCGAGAACTCAGCAACGTCTTGATCTTGATTGGCCATAATGTCTTGATACATTGACTGATACAGATCAGGGGTTAAATAACGCTGAATTTCGCCAATATTGCTGGCAGTATTCATCGACTGAATATGGTTAAAGCGTTGACGTGCAATACGTAAGAAGGCAGCAGGTTCTGTACCATCTGGTAATTGGTTGCCACTATTGGTATAGGCTGTGCCAAACGCTGGCGCTTGTTGCGGTGCTTGACCAAATGGGGCATTGTTGCTTGGTGTAGAACCACCTACATTTTGACCAAAGATATTTGAGTTATCATTTGATGCAGCAGGTGGCACTTGACCAAATGGCGCATTATTGGCGCCATTGTTTGGTGCGTATGGATTAGAAGCTACTTTTTTTTTTGCGCCCATTTTACGGAACAAGAAGAAAGCAACGGCAGCAGCGAGTAAGATCCAAATCCAACCTGGAATACCGCCTTTTTCTTCTTCAACTGGGGCAACTTCAGAAGCTGCTTGTGCTTGTGATGCTGGTTTATCGTCTGCTAAAGCATTGGCTGCTACAGCACCAATCGCTGCACCGGCAACACCAGCTGCAACCATACCACCAACACCCGGACCAGATTTTTGTTGTACTGGAGCAGTAGCAGGTGCGACAGGTTGTTGAGCAGGGGTGGCTTGACGCGGCTGTTGATACGATTGAGTAGGTGCAGCTTGACGGCTCATACCATGACTTTTACCACTACCAGCACGTTTCGCTTCTGCCATTGGTGCAACCAAAAGAGCAGCAGCTAAAATACCTGTAATCAAACTACGCTGTCGAACTTCCATCAAAGTATCCTTAAAAAATAAAATTTTACCCTGTATTTATGCCGTCATTTCTAGACAATTTCAACAATAAAAATATATTTTTTTGCATCTTGCAGGATTTACATACAAAGCCTTTAGGTTAATTCTTCACTCAAACGCATTGCTTCTGATAATGCCTCGTGTAAACGCGCCACACTGACGATGGTGACGCCATTAATGTCTTTTTGTGGTGCATTACCACGCGGCAAAATAATATATTTAAAACCATGTTTGATGGCTTCTTTTAAACGTTCTTGCCCATTTGGAACAGGGCGGATTTCACCTGATAAACCGACTTCTCCAAATACTGCCAATTGTTGTGGCAGCGCTTTACCTCGTAAGCTTGAGGCGCAGGCCAGTAGCACAGCCAAATCGGAACCTGTTTCGGTGATTTTTAAGCCGCCCACCACATTCACGTAAACATCTTGACCTGAGGTTTGCACTCCACCATGACGATGCATCACTGCAAGCAGCATATTTAAGCGGTTTTGCTCTAAACCGAGTGCCACGCGGCGCGGTTGACCATGCGCGTCATCGACCAAGGCTTGTACTTCTACCAACAATGGGCGTGTGCCTTCACGGCTGATCATGACAATTGAACCGGGAATTGCTTCATCATAACGGCTTAAAAAAATGGCAGATGGATTGGCCACTTCGCGTAAGCCTTTATCGGTCATGCCAAATACGCCCAGTTCATTGACCGCACCAAAACGGTTTTTGACCGCACGAATCATACGATAGCGTGAGTCTGACTGACCTTCAAAATACAACACGCAGTCGACCATGTGTTCTAAAACGCGTGGGCCTGCCAAAGAACCTTCTTTGGTGACATGACCAACAATAAATAAGGCTGTGCCGCTGTTTTTAGCATAACGGGTTAAAATGGCAGCTGATTCACGAATTTGCGATACGCCACCTGGGGCAGATTGTAAGCTTTCGGTATATAAAGTTTGAATCGAATCTAGAATAGCCACAGCAGGGCGCTGCTGCGCCAGCACTTCACAAATGCGTTCCACACAAGTTTCGGCCATGACTTTTAAATGTTCAGTAGGGAGTTCTAGGCGCTGTGCGCGTAGTGCGACTTGCGATAAAGATTCCTCACCCGTCACATAAAGTGCTGCACTGTCTTGTGAAGCCATATGGGTTGCGGTTTGTAACAAAATGGTTGATTTACCAATCCCCGGATCACCGCCAATTAACACCACAGAGCCTGTAACTAAACCGCCGCCTAAAACGCGGTCAAATTCACCAATGCCAGTATGTAAACGCGTTTCGCGTGATACAGAAACTTGATTGAGTGTAGTAATGGTGGCAGCTTGACCTGCATACCCCCCGCCGCTGCTTTTGCTGGCAGCTCGGTGTGTCACCACAGGGGCCACACTCACTTCAACTAAACTATTCCATTCTCCACATTCACTGCATTGACCTGACCATTTGGGATGATCTGCGCCACATTGTTCACAGCGATACACACTTTTTGCTTTGGCCATAATTTTGCACAACACTCCATAGACTGCTCAAGCATAGCGAGGCTGTGCTTAAATCCCAAATTTTTACGACACACTTTGTCGCTTTATTTAGCTAAAAAAATACAACCGTCAGCATTTGCTTCGTATAATGCGATATTGTATTTATAAAAGTGAAATCGTGCATGTCACAACCAATTCCTTATATTGATGCCATTGCGCGTGAAAAAAACCGTGATGTATTGTTTCTTCATTTTGAAGATCCAGACAGTCCAATCAATGAAATTGTCTTGGCATGGCTAGAAGACCACGAAATTGCCTATACAGATTGTTTAGGTTTAGAAGAAGAAAGCCTAAATGATCATGAATTACAGCATACTTACATTGACCTCGCTGTTGATGAAGATGATGCGCTATATCGTGAGCTGTGCGAGTATTTAGAAGATGATGATGGTAATATGAAACTCGAAGGCGTGTATTTCTTTGTCTTGTCTTTAGAAACGGCACTTGAACTGATGGCGGATCGTGCAGTTGCCATGACCACACGCTTACAATAAGTCCTTTCAAGCCACAATAAAAAAAGCCACGTTAAACGTGGCTTTTTATTTTAGTACAATTCGCCGGATTTACGCCGTGCGATAAAATCTTTGGATTCTTTGGCAATGACCCCAGACAACAGCAATAGGGCAATTAAGTTAGGTACTGCCATTAAACCATTAAAGGTGTCAGCAAATAACCAGACTAAATCAAGGGTGGCTACGCAACCAATAAAAACTGAGGCAATATAAATAATGCGATAGGGCAGTACGAATTTTTCACCCAATAAATAAGTGGCACATTTTTCGCCATAATAGCTCCAACCTAAAATGGTCGAATATGCAAAGAAAATAATACCAAAAGTGACCACCCAACCGCCAACACCTGGTAATAGTTTGTCAAACACGCTAATGGTGAGTACCGCACCCGTTTGCTCACCAAAACTATTGCCCGCTATGATAAAGCCCATCACCAATACAATACCGGTAATTGAGCAGACAATAATAGTATCAATAAAAGTACCGGTCATAGAGACTAAACCTTGACGGGCAGGGTGATCGGTTTTCGCTGCTGCAGCTGCAATTGGGGCTGAACCCATACCTGCCTCATTGGAAAAGACCCCACGCGCCACACCATAACGAATCGCAGCACCGACTGCACCGCCGAGTGCCGCTTCACCAGTAAAAGCATAGGTTACAATCATCTTTAAGGCAGGGATTACCAATTCAAGATTATTAAAAATAATAACTAAACCTCCCAAGACATAACCAATGGCCATAATGGGTACAATCACTGATGATGCTTTGGAAATGGTTTTAATTCCGCCTAAAATCACTAAAGCTGAAAAAACTGTGATGATGATGCCGGTGATCCAGGTGTCAATGCCTAAGCTATTTTCGACGGCAAGGGCCACGGTATTGGATTGCACTGAACTGCCAATCCCAAACGAAGCTAAGGTGCCAAATAGGGCAAAAATCAGTGCCAACCATTTCCATTTTAAGCCGCGTTCAATGTAATACATCGGGCCACCTGACATTTCGCCTTTTTCGTTTTTAATCCGATATTTGACTGCCAGCACACCTTCACCATATTTGGTCGCCATGCCAAAAAGTGCGGTCATCCACATCCAAAAAACGGCCCCTGGCCCACCTAAAACACAGGCGGTTGCGACCCCTGCAATATTCCCTGTACCAATGGTGGCAGACAGGGCGGTCATTAAGGAGGCGAACTGTGAAATATCGCCATCTTTATGCTGTGGATGTTTGCCAAAGACTTGTTTAAAAGCCAAAGGCAACATGCGAAATTGCCAAAATAGTAAGCGGAAGGTCAAAAATATACCTGTCCCGACAATCAGGACGAGCATATAAGGACCCCAAACCCAGCCGCTAAGGGTTTCCATCAAACTCTGTAACTGCATACGTTCTCTTCTTGTTGTGTTTAGGATCAACAGCATGCAAGTGATATGCCATGCTTGTGCTCTGTTTTAATTTTAGTCAAGCCAACATTCTTCACATAAAACTGCACATTTTTCAAGCAGACGGTGACTATTGCGTGCATTTTTCTGCTGATGCTTAACTTATTGATTTTGAGCATAAGAAAAATAAATGAATTTGATAAAATCTGTAGAAAATATAGATGATGCGATATTTTTTTTGTTTTTTAGCACTTTTAAGCTAATTTGTCGCGATGGACATCGAAGATGAATTGAAAATAATGTCAAATCAACAACACAATTCGCCAAATTCGGGCGAATTACAACGAAGCTTGTCCAATCGTCATTTACAGTTGATCGCAATTGGCGGTGCCATTGGTACAGGTTTGTTTATGGGCTCAGGCAAAACGATTAGCCTTGCTGGACCCTCTATTGTCGTCATTTATATGATTATTGGTTTTATGGTGTTTTTAGTGATGCGCGCCTTGGGCGAGCTATTGCTATCAAACCTCAACTACAAATCATTTATCGACTTTTCAACGGATTTGATTGGGCCTTGGGCCGGCTATTTTGTCGGTTGGACCTATTGGCTATGCTGGATCACCATCGGGATCGCTGATTTATCCGCTATCATTTACTACCTGCAGTTCTTTAATCATGGTTTACCCTTTACTCCATTTGAGGGGGTGATGATTAGTGTTGCCGCGATTATTTTTATCATGGGTTTAAACTTAGTCACGGTTAAACTGTTTGGTGAATTAGAATTTTGGTTTGCCCTCATTAAGATTATTGCCATTGTGGTATTAATTGGGGTCGGTCTATGGATGATCTTTACTGGATTTACCTCAGATACTGGTCATGTGGCATCATTTAGCCATATTTGGTCACATGGTGGCTTATTCCCAACTGGGGCAATGGGCTTTTTGGCCGGTTTCCAAATTGCCATCTTTGCTTTTGTTGGGGTGGAATTAGTGGGAACCACGGCTGCGGAAACCAAAGACCCTGAAAAGAATTTACCTAAAGCGGTCAACTCTATTCCAATTCGTATCATTATTTTCTATGTGTTGGCGTTGCTGGTGGTGATGTCAGTGACTCCTTGGAATCAAATTGATCCGAATATCTCGCCATTCGTCAACTTGTTTAGCCAAGCAGGCATTGCAGCTGCGGCAATTATTATGAACTTGGTGGTGTTGTCATCGGTCATGTCATCGATGAACAGTGGGGTGTTTTCCACTTCGCGTATGCTGTTTGGTTTGTCGCGTGAAGAACAAGCGCCACAATCATTTGCTAAACTGAATAAACGTGCTGTGCCTGCCAATGCATTGTATTTCTCAGCGGTATGTTTATTACTTGGTGCAGCATTACAATACTTTGTGCCAGATACGGTACGTGCCTTTACTTTAGCCACAACGCTCTCTACGATTTTATTTATCTGTGTGTGGATTATTATCATGTGGAGCTATATCGTGTATTACAAAACACGTCCTGAGCTACATGCCAAATCTCGTTTTAAATTGCCAGGTGGCTTGTTCACGTGTGCAGTGGTGATTTTATTCTTCCTCAGTATGATTGTGGTGTTGGCTTTAGAAGAAGATACCCGTCAAGCGCTATTGGTCAGTCCGATATGGCTGGTGATCTTGGCTTTAGGTTATTTTGGTTTTTATAAGCCCAAAAACAAATAATTAATTTGAATTAAAAAAACGTCAGCGAGTGCTGGCGTTTTTTTTTATCTATGGTTAATCTCTTGGGTCAGCGAAATGATCGCGTTATACTGCATCAAAATTATCTAGAGATAATCGTGATGTTGAAAGCCTTTTGTGTCTTAAGTGTGTGTTGCTTAAGTCTTGCTTTATCTGCCTGTGGTCAAACGGGTGCTTTGCAACTGCCAAGCGATCCTGACTACGACCACCGTGCCAAATATTTGCTTTACCCAGCGCAACCTACCGAGCAGTCACAACCTGTAGCGCCGCAATAATTTGCCGCTACACCTTAGCGTATATTGAAAAAGGATAGATTCATGAGTTTTACCCGTATTGATGGGGTGTTGCACGCCGAGCAATGTTCATTACAAGCATTGGCTGAACAACATGGTACACCGTTATATGTATATTCAAAGGCAACCTTTGAAAAACATTATGCAGATATGGATCGTGCTTTTGAGTTTATCGATCATCAGATCTGTTTTGCGGTGAAATCAAACTCGAATCTTGCTGTACTCAATGTATTGGCCAAGCAAGGTGCAGGTTTTGACATTGTGACAGGTGGCGAATTGGCACGTGTCCTGAAAGCAGGCGGTGAGCCAAGTAAAATCGTCTTCTCTGGTTTGGGTAAATCAGAAGCCGATATTGAAAAAGCCTTGGACGTCGGGATTGCTTGCTTTAACGTTGAATCTTATGCCGAGCTGGACCGAATTGAAAAAGTAGCAGCACGTTTAGGCAAAAAAGCACCGATCTCATTGCGTGTCAATCCAGATGTCGATGCAAAAACCCATCCGTACATTTCAACCGGTTTAAAAGAAAATAAATTTGGTATTCCATCAGACAGCGTCTTTGATACCTATGCTTATGCAGCCTCATTACCGCATTTAGAGATTGTGGGAATTGACTGTCATATTGGTTCACAGCTTACAGAAACGCAGCCTTTTGTCGATGCGCTAGATCGTGTGATTGTCATGATCGACACACTTAAAGACATGGGGATTACTCTTAAACACATCGATATTGGTGGTGGTTTAGGCGTAACCTATAAAGATGAAGTACCACCTACCGTCACTGAATATGCCAACGCTTTACGTCCAGCTTTAGAAAAATTGGGCCTTAAAGTGTATATGGAACCTGGGCGTAGTATTTCTGCCAATGCCGGTGTGTTACTGACTAAAGTTGATTTACTTAAACCGACACAACACCGTAACTTTGCCATTATTGATGCAGCGATGAATGACTTAATTCGTCCGGCTTTATATGAGGCGTGGATGGATATTCAAGCGGTTTGCCCACGTACTGACGTCGAGACTCAAGAATGGGATGTCGTAGGTGCCATTTGTGAAACCGGTGACTTCTTAGGTAAACAGCGTGAGCTTGCCATTCAAGAAAATGATGTGTTAGCCGTTATGGGTGCGGGTGCATATGGCTTTGTGATGAGCTCAAACTACAACAGCCGTGGCCGTGCTGCAGAAGTGATGGTGGATGGCGAAAATGCCTATGTGATTCGTGAGCGTGAAACGATTGAATCGCTTTGGGAACGTGAACGTCTGTTGCCTTAAAGGATAAAACAAGATGTTATTAGAATTTACCAAAATGCATGGTCTAGGCAATGACTTTATGGTGGTGGATTTAATTAGCCAGCGCGCTTATTTAGATACGCTCACCATTCAGCGTCTGGCTGATCGTCACTTTGGCATTGGTTTTGATCAGTTGCTTGTAGTCGAGCCACCTGATTTACCTAACGTCGACTTTAAATATCGCATTTTTAATGCCGATGGTTCTGAGGTTGAGCAGTGTGGTAATGGGGTACGTTGTTTTGCACGTTTTGTGCATGAGCGTCAACTGACCAACAAAACCAAAATCAAAGTACAAACCAAAGCAGGTATTGTCGAACCAGAACTCGGTGCCAATGGCTGGGTGCGGGTGAACATGGGTTATCCTAAATTCTTACCAGAACAGATCCCATTTATGGCCGATGCTGCTGCGCCTTTGTATGAACTTGAAGTAGCCAATCAAGAACACCTCACGATTGATGTGGTGAATATGGGCAATCCGCATGCAGTGACGATTGTGAATGATGTGCTGACTGCTGATGTGGCCGGTTTAGGACCACAAGTAGAATCACATGCGCGTTTCCCACAACGAGTCAATGCTGGTTTTATGCAGATTATTAACGAAAAATCTGCTCGCTTACGCGTCTTTGAACGCGGTGTGGGTGAAACCTTAGCCTGTGGTACGGGGGCTTGTGCGGCAGCTGTTTCAGGCATGCGCCGTGGTTTACTGGGCAATTCGGTAGAAATCGAACTGGCTGGCGGTAAGCTGCTGATTGAATGGCAAGAAGGCGATGTGGTATGGATGACCGGTCCAACTGCAAATGTCTATGAAGGTCGACTTGACCTGAGCTATTTCCAAGGTTAATGGTGTTAAGCCGGTAAATTTACCGGCTTCACTTTTTTGAGGCATTATGTTCGATCCTAAAGCATTACTTGGCCTTTGGCTGACTACACGTGAAGTGCAGCAACAATCACCGCATACCTTAGTGGCCTATCAGCGTGATGTCAGTGATTTTTTAGATTTCTGTGCGCAAAAAAACTTAAATCTCACTGATTTGGAAAGTAGTGATTTACGTGAATATGTGGCTGAAAAAATTGAACAACAACAGTTGAGTAGTAATAGCATTCAACGCTTACTCTCTGCGATTCGCCAATTTATGAAATGGGCGGTAGAGGGCGATCATCTGCAACATAATCCGGCGGCAGATTTTCAAATTAAACGCCAGCCCCGTGCTTTACCGGGTATGCTCGATATTGAAACGGTCAATCAAATTTTAGATCAGCCTGCGCCAACTGAGCCCCAACAAGCCTTGCTGTGGTTACGTGATAAAGCCTTATTAGAGTTATTTTATTCAAGCGGTTTACGTTTAGCTGAAATTCAAAACCTCACCATTAAAGATCTCGATTTTAATCGGCAATTATTAAGAATTACCGGTAAAGGCAATAAAACCCGTATTGTGCCATTTGGTACCAAAGCCAAAGACAGCTTATTTGCATGGTTAAAAGTATATACCCAATTCAATGCTGAGTTTGGCCCGCATGCGCCTGTATTTGTCAGTCAGCGAGGTACAAGTTTAGGTGCCAGACAAATTGAAAATCGAGTGAAATATCAAGCACAGCGTGCCGGGGTCAATATTGATTTGCACCCGCACTTATTAAGACATTGTTTTGCTAGTCATTTACTCTCCAATAGTGGTGATTTGCGTGCAGTGCAAGAGATGTTAGGCCACACCAACTTGACCACCACGCAAATTTATACCCATGTGGATTTTGATCGTTTGGCCCAAGTCTATGACCAAGCACATCCACGCGCCCAGCAACAGAAAAACTAAACCGTGCTTGCGTGTCGCTCTGTTAAAGTCAAGATTATTTTTTAAACTATTGTCGAATAATAAAACAGCACAATTTAAGCTATAAAGAGCAGCAGAATTTAAGATTATTTAAAGTGTGTATAGGCAAGCAGTATGATTGCGGACATTGAACAAAAATATCAACAACTCAGCCCAAGACAAAAAGAAATTTTTGCAGGCTATGGTTTACGTCAAATTAAACATTTTGTTGAAATTACGCTGCCTAAACTTGAAGCTGCCTTACCCGCTGCTGCTCAAGTACAAGGCCTAAATGCTGAAGGTAAAGCACAAGCCATAGATATTACTGGTCAAACCTTTTTATGGATTTCGGATCAGCAATGGCAAGCGCGTCCTGTGGTCAAAGGTGAGATTGATTTAAAAGAAGATTTCTTAGCTGTGTGGCAAATTTTTCATTTAAGCCAATATGACTTGATTGATTTAAGTCATGTGCATCGTGATTTTTTAGCGGCCAAGCAAGCTTAAAAAAATGCCCTCAGGTTTGAGGGCATATTTATACAAGTACTTAATCCAAAGGCAATTGAAAACTCTGTTTAATAATTTGACTCGGTAAATCCGTTTTAACACTGGTAATACCATTTTTCTTGGTCAAATGTGTCGATTGAAACTTACGATAACTTTCTAAATCGGGCACCACCACTTTGAGCATGGCATCGCATTCACCTAAAATAATATAGCATTCCATGACTTGCGGTAATTCACGCATCGCCTCAATAAAGGTGTCAATGGTTTCGGCATCTTGTCCCACCAACCAAATCCGTGAGAATAAAATCAGTTGTAACCCGACTTTTTGTGGGTCAACCACTGTGGTGTAACTTTGAATCACGCCCGCTTCTTCTAAGAGTTTGACGCGACGTAGGCAAGATGAAGGCGACAATCCAATTTCACGGGCTAAATCATTGTTTTGAATACGGCCGTTATTTTGCAAAGCCTGAATGATAGTTTTGTCTATCCTATCTAACTTTACTGAAATATGTTTAGGAGAAAGCTTCATAAAATAGAAGAAAATTCGAAAAATAAGTCTTATTATAGAATAATTGCAATCCTATTTTGTAGTAATTCACAGATACTATTTGTGTTTTCTAAAAACAGATAGGAAGAAGGACATGTCTGTATTTGCATTATTTGCCTTAACGGTAATCCCTTTAATTTTTACACCTGGACCAGATATGCTGTTTATCTTGTCACAAGTGCTGGGTAAAGATGCAAAAGCGGGCATGATGGCAACGGTTGGGGTGTGTTGCGGCTACTTGGTACACTCTATTTTAGTGGCGCTTGGTATTGCTGCAATTATTGTATCTTTCCCGATTTTATTTGAAAGTATTCGCTGGTTAGGGATTGCCTATCTTTTATATTTATCCTTTAGCTTAATCAAATCAGTGTTCCAAAATAAAAATTTACGCATTGAAAATAAAGCTGTAGCGAGCCCGATTAAAAAAGGCTTTTTTACCGCGCTGTTAAATCCTAAAGGCATGTTGATTTATTTTGCGATTTTACCGCAGTTTATTGATCAATCTGCCAACACTGTAACGCAAGGTCTGATTTTATCGTTGATCTTTATTGGCTTAATTTTTGTGGTGTATTGCAGTTTAAGTTTAATCTTTGCCAAGCTGAGTCAAAACACCCAAATCGATGCACGTAAACAAAAATGGATTGATGCGGGTTCAGGTGGTTTATTGGCGCTGGCTGCCACATGGTTGATTATCAACTAACAGCTTTCAAAAGCATGCTCTATACAGCATGCTTTTTTATGGCAAATTCTGAGGGCTTGGCAAAATAAAAAGCCAGTAAATTGACTAAAAAGCATCCAATTTTTACGCATCAGTTTTATATTTTTTGCCTAAAATTTAGTCTTTGGTCTAGGCTTTTAAAAGCTATATTTTTTTTAATAAGCACAGCTGATGTTTAAAATCAGCGAAAAAAATAATATAAATCAAATATTAAAAAATAACAAAAATTGCACAAGATGCTGTCAATTTATCCAGTTAAAAAAAACATGAACGCATCGTTCAGTAAAAAAAGCATCTTTTTATTCAGCTTTACTTAAATGATGCTTGACCGAAATGCCGTGTGCATTGCAAGATAGGGCACCTAAAAAATTTTAAGTGAAAAGTTTTTAACTTTTTTCAATATTTAATTTGCTAAAACAGCCGAGGATTACATGAAGGCTCTTGTTGCAGTAAAACGTGTGGTAGATGCCAACGTTAAAGTTCGTGTTAAACCGGACAACAGTGGGGTTGACCTTACTAACGTTAAAATGTCCATTAACCCGTTCTGTGAAATCGCAGTGGAAGAAGCGGTTCGTCTAAAAGAAAAGGGAACAGTTTCTGAAATCATCGTGGTTTCAGTGGGTCCTAAAGAAGCGCAAGAACAAATTCGTTCAGCAATGGCGCTTGGTGCAGACCGTGGTATTTTGGTTGAAACTGCTGATGACCTTGGTGCATTAGAAGTGGCAAAAATCTTAAAAGGTGTGGTTGCAGCTGAACAACCAGAATTGATCCTTTTAGGTAAACAAGCCATTGATGATGACTCAAACCAAGTGGGTCAGATGCTTGGTGCATTGCTTGACGCAGGTCAAGGTACTTTTGCTTCAGAAGTCAAAGTAGATGGTGCTAAAGTGCAAGTGACGCGTGAAATCGACGGTGGTTTACAAACTGTTGAATTAAGCTTACCTGCAATTATCACAACTGACTTACGTTTGAATGAGCCACGTTATGCGGCACTACCAAACATCATGAAAGCGCGTAAAAAACCGCTTGAAACTAAGTCTCCTGCAGATTATGGCGTAACAGCAACCACTAAACTTAAAACAGTGAAAGTTGAAGCACCAGCAGAACGTAAAGCGGGCGTACAAGTGAAGTCTGTAGATGAGCTTGTAGAAAAACTTAAAAACGAAGCGAAAGTGATCTAAGGCAGGACTGAACTCATGGCTATTTTAGTTATTGCTGAACACGACAACAAAGCGTTAAACGCTGCGACTTTAAACGTTGTTGCTGCAGCACAAAAAATCGGTGGTGATATCACAGTATTGGTTGCAGGTTCAGGCGCGCAAGCGGTTGCAGACCAAGCAGCACAAGTTGCAGGCGTAAGCAAAGTATTACTTGCTGACGATGCAGCTTATGCCAACCAATTGGCTGAAAACGTAGCGAAACTTGTAGCGCAAGTTGCACAAGGTTATTCACACGTTTTAGCAGCGTCTACGACATCTGGTAAAAATGTATTACCACGTGCTGCTGCACTTCTTGATGTGAGCATGATTACAGACATCATTGCTGTTGAATCTGCAAATACTTTCAAGCGTCCAATTTACGCAGGTAACGCGATTGCAACTGTAGAGTCTTCTGAATCTATTGTTGTGGGTACGGTACGTGGTACAGCGTTTGATCCAGTTGCTGCAACAGGTGGTTCTGCAGCAGTTGAAGCGGTTGCATCACAAGGTGACGCAGGCGTATCTACTTTTATCAACGAAGAAATCGTGAAATCTGAGCGTCCTGAACTTGCTGCTGCACGTATTGTAGTATCAGGTGGTCGCGGTGTGGGTTCTGGTGAAAACTACCACACTATTCTTGATCCGTTAGCGGACAAGTTAGGTGCAGCGCAAGGTGCATCACGTGCTGCGGTAGATGCAGGCTTCGTACCAAACGATATGCAAGTAGGTCAAACAGGTAAAATCGTTGCCCCTGACCTATATATCGCAGTGGGTATTTCAGGTGCAATCCAGCACTTGGCAGGTATGAAAGAGTCTAAAGTGATCGTTGCGATCAACAAAGACGAAGAAGCACCAATTAATGCAGTGGCTGACTACTGGTTAGTGGGCGACTTAAATACTGTGGTGCCTGAATTAGTATCTAAAATCTAATTCTACCCAGTAGAAAAAAAGCCCCTGTTTAAACAGGGGCTTTTTTTATGGCATGTGCTTGAGCAAAATGGGTAAGAGAAGCATTTAAAATGCAAAAAAAAATGCAAGTTCAACTCACCAAAATGATCATAAAAAATAGAGAAAATTAACTCAAATTAAGCGCATGACAATCGGCGCAATAGAGCATTTTTATGCTATAATTTACGGCTGATTTTTAGATTTTAGCTTAGTGTTTTTAAGCTAAAAGTTTGCAAGATTTAAGTGATGAATATAAGCCTAATTTGGGCTTATAGAATAAGGAGTATGCATGAGCGTATCGGAAATTAGACCGATTGCCATTGAGGATGAACTGAAGAGTTCATATCTCGATTATGCTATGAGTGTGATTGTATCTCGTGCATTACCAGACGTTCGAGATGGTCTAAAGCCTGTGCATCGTCGTGTGCTATTCGCTATGCACGAATTAGGCAATGATTATAACAAAGCGTATAAAAAATCTGCCCGTGTTGTCGGCGATGTAATCGGTAAATATCACCCGCATGGTGATTCTGCTGTATACGAAACCATTGTTCGTATGGCACAAGAGTTTAGCTTACGTTACCAATTGGTCGATGGCCAAGGTAACTTTGGTTCGGTTGATGGCGACTCTGCTGCGGCAATGCGTTATACCGAAGTGCGTATGCAAAAACTTACCCATGAATTGTTGTCTGACTTAGAAAAAGACACGGTGGAGTGGGAAGATAACTACGATGGCTCTGAGCGTATTCCTCAAGTCATGCCAACTCGCGTACCTAATTTGCTCATTAACGGGGTAACGGGTATTGCGGTAGGTATGGCAACCAACATGGCACCGCATAACATGACTGAAGTCATCAATGCTTGTCTTGCGTATGCTGATAACCCGAATATTTCCATTGAAGGTTTAATGGAACATATTTCAGGCCCAGATTTCCCAACAGGTGGCATCATCTACGGTAAATCGGGCATTGTCGATGCCTACCGTACTGGTAAAGGTCGTTTGCATATTCGTGGTAAATACCATTTTGAAGAAGATGCCAAAACTGGTCGTACCACCATTGTCTTTACTGAAATTCCCTATCAGGTCAATAAAGCCAAAACTATTGAGCGTATTGCGGAACTGGTAAAAGAGAAAAAACTTGAAGGGATTTCAGAACTACGCGACGAATCTGATAAAGAGGGTATGCGTATTGCAATCGACTTAAAGCGTGGTGAAAACGCTGAAGTGA
Organism: Acinetobacter sp. CY17; assembly: GCF_059515825.1. NCBI lineage: Bacteria > Pseudomonadati > Pseudomonadota > Gammaproteobacteria > Moraxellales > Moraxellaceae > Acinetobacter > Acinetobacter sp. CY17. Next base: position 29,450 of record NZ_JCAKMX010000004.1, on the reverse strand, counting down.
TTGTGAATAATCTGTTCTTAAACACGCAATTAGAAAACTCATTTAGCATCAATATGGTTTGCCTAGACAATGGTCAGCCTAAATTGATGAACCTAAAAGATATTATCGCGGCATTTATTCGTCACCGCCAAGAAGTAGTGACACGCCGTACCATGTTCGAGTTGCGTAAAGCACGTGAACGTGGGCATATCTTAGAAGGTTTAACCGTTGCGCTTGCCAACATCGACTCGATCATTGAAACCATTCGTTCCTCAGCCAATCCTGCTGAAGCACGCGAATTGTTACAAGCGGGTGAATGGCAAGCGGGTGGCGTACAAGCACTGCTTGATGCGGCAGGTTCTGTGTCGATTCGTCCTGATGAGATTGAAGGCGAAGATCCACAGCGTCCATTTGGCTTAAATGCCAATGTTTACCGCTTATCGCCAGCGCAAGTTGCTGCTATTTTAGAGTTACGTTTGCACCGTTTAACGGGTCTAGAACAAGACAAGTTACAAGCTGAATATTCTGAAATCTTGGCGCAAATTGCCGATCTAACCGATATCTTAAATGACTTTAGTCGTTTAATGACGGTGATTCGTGAAGAGTTAGTGTTGATTTTACAACAATATGGTGATGCACGTCGTACCGAAATTGTTGAATCACGCGTAGATTTCTCACGTGAAGATTTGATTCCTGAAGAACAAGTGGTACTCACTGTTTCTCAATCAGGTTATGCAAAAACTCAGCCATTGTCTGATTATCAAGCGCAGCGCCGTGGTGGTCGTGGTAAATCGGCAACTTCCATGAAAGAAGATGACTATATTCGTCATTTGATTGTGACTTCAAACCATGCAACCGTGCTGTGCTTTACCAATGTGGGTAAAGTCTATCGTTTACGCGTATTTGAAGTGCCACAAGCCTCACGTGGTGCCAAAGGTCGTCCAATCATCAACTTATTGCCGCTTGAAGCCAATGAAAGCATCACTGCAATTTTACCGGTAATTGACGTACCGAAGAAATTTAAAGTTCGTATTGCCGACTTTAAAGCATTGGTTGCCAATAATGCTGCCAAATTACAGCAAAATGCTGTAGTTGCTACGCACTTTGCAGATTTAAGCCAAGCCTTAACTAATTTTGATGACAGCAGTGATGAATTGTCAGATGAATTACGTTTAGTGTTGAAAAAACTCAGCACTGAACTTGAAGCAGAAACGGCTGAATTTGATGATGCGTTGTTGGCTGAATTTGCCGCTGAAACCATTAACCTACGCAAAAACTACTTTGTGTTTATGGCAACCGCGTCAGGTACGGTCAAACGTGTTGAGTTAGATCAATTTAGTAATGTACGTTCAAATGGTTTACGTGCTATTGAACTCAATGAAGAAGATACCTTAATTGGTGTGGCAATTACCGATGGTGAACAGCAAATCATGTTGTTCTCTAACGAAGGTAAAGCGATTCGTTTTGCAGAAACTGATGTACGTGCCATGGGTCGTTCGGCCAAAGGTGTACGCGGCATGCGTGTGACCATTGGCGCAGCTGTAGAAGACGTTGAAGAAGAGCTCGACCATGATGATGAAGACAGCGAAAGCGCATTCATTAGTCGTATTGTATCTTTAGTCGTGGTGCCTGAAACCGGTGAAGTGCTGTGTGCTTCTGCCAATGGCTATGGTAAACGTACCCCAGTAGATGATTTCCCAACCAAAAAACGTGGTGGTAAGGGCGTGATTGCCATTAAGACCTCAGAGCGTAATGGTGAATTGGTCGGTGCGGTTGCGATTGATATCAGCAAAGAACTGATGTTAATTTCTGATGGTGGTACTTTAGTTCGTACGCGCGCTTCTGAAATTGCGCAAACGGGTCGTAATGCTCAAGGTGTACGTCTGATTCGCTTAGCAGAAGACGAAACCTTAGTGGGCGTTGAAGCTATTGAAGCTGTCGAAGAAGATGAAATTGAAATCGTTGCTGATACAGAGATGTCAATGACTGACGTATCACAAGATGTGACTCAAGACTAAGCTTTGACTTTAAAAAAGGGCGCTTCGGCGTCCTTTTTTCTTTAATTTTTTAGGATAAACCGATGAAAACTCAATTATTGGCATGTGGTGCTGTATTGGCTTTAGCGGGTTGTGGACAACAAGATTTAGCTGATCCAAGCCCAGCGCAAGCCCAAGCTGCCGAAGCCGCTTATCAAGATTTAAGCCAACGTGATTTTGAAAAATTTGTACAGCATTTAGACCCTAAACTACAAGCACATTTTACAGAAAATCCAAAACTGTTAAAGAAATTTGCCAGCTCAATTCCTAAAGAGACAATAAAATATAAGAAAATTATGAGCAAAAGCATGCCAAATGCAGGTGAATATAAAGTCAGTTATGAAATTGCCTATCCAAAAAACTTAGTGCAATACGATGTCAGTTTTGACAAACCTAGTGGCAGCGAAAAAATTACCAATATTAATATTCAAGTGTTTGGTGAATAAATACAGCAGCATTTGCGTGTCATTTACAAAGATGATAAGGTCAAATACTTTTGTGATTTGACCTTTTTTATGCTGATTCAGTTGCCTATACGACAAGCTTGCGCCGTATGTTTGGCATTGTTATGTATGGTCAGTTTAAACTATCTGGGATTTTATGCGCTTGTCCAACTAGGCATTGCGATGACAGCATTGGGTAAATTAGCTTTAAGTTTATTCAGTTTAAGTTTGGGGTTTGGCCTATATGCTAAGCGCATGCGGCAGCAGCCCGAACCTATTGTCATGTTATGGCCTTATGCAATTTTGGTTGTCGTGGCAGATTTATGTACGGGCGATTATATTGTTGATTCTAAAGTATCAACGCAGTGGCACCTGTCCAGCATCATTTTAAGTGTAGTGATGTGTGTAGGATATTGGGGGCTACGATATTTCATACTGCGTCATATCCACAAAAATAAGCATTCTAATCTGCCATGAATACATCTCATCTCGTTTCTTATTATAAAATAGCCTCATTTATATGAATCAGCGACCGCAGCAGCAATCTTTATTTTGGATCAAATTGATCATCATCACCATCGCAATTTTTAGCTGTATTATGGTGGGAGCTTCGATGATTGGTAAAGGCATTCGTTACTGGGAGATTCCTCATACGGATGTGTTCTATCAGGCATTGAGTATTGCGGGATTAGCTCTGACGGCACATTTTTGTTGTGCACTGTTGTATAAAAACACAGCTGATAAAGGTCATCAAGATTTACAGCGTTCATATGCGCGTTTTGCGCGATGGGCTTTGACGCTGAGCCTATTAGATATAGCCATGAGTTTTGGACTAGGTCGCCTCACAGGTCGATCTTATCTAGGCGAAGACTGTACAGGCTTATTTTTTGCTGAACTTTTAATGTTAATTTTACTCTATGGTGCATGGCGATTTTATAGTCAGATGTTACGCCGCTATTGTGAAAAAATTGTCACTGAAAAGCATTAAGATAATCCATGCAAATAAACTTATCTCTTTTTTATTCAAATTATCTCTTGAATCTATATTGATTTTTTAACTGTATTTGAAAAATTAGATTGAAATAATTTTATGCAAGAGTGCACAAGATATGCTTAAATGCCATTTCTATTGTGTTTCACATTGACAAGGAAAAATCATGCGCGCGTACAATTTCTGTGCTGGCCCTGCTGCATTACCCACTGCCGTTTTAGAAAAAGCTCAAGCTGAAATGTTGGATTGGCAAGGCAAAGGCTTATCCATTATGGAAATGAGCCACCGTAGTGCAGACTATGTTGCGGTAGCAGCCAAAGCTGAAGCAGACTTGCGTAAGCTCATGAATATTCCTGAAAACTACAAAGTTTTGTTTTTACAAGGTGGTGCATCGCTACAATTCTCAGCGATTCCTTTAAACTTGTTAGGTAAAAACAGCAAAGCTGATTATATCCATACTGGTATTTGGTCAGAAAAAGCGCTTAAAGAAGCGAAACGTTATGGCGACATTAACGTCATTGAAGCAGGCATTAAAGACAGCGCTGGCAAGTTAGCGATTTCTGAGCAAGATACTTGGAACTTATCTGCTGATGCAGCATATGTACATTATGCGGATAATGAAACCATTGGTGGTCTTCAGTTTAAAAACATTCCTGAAACGGATAAACCATTGGTTGCCGATTTATCATCAAGCATTTTATCGGCACCGATTGATGTATCTAAGTTTGGTTTAATTTATGCTGGTGCGCAAAAGAATATTGGCCCTGCAGGTTTAACCTTAGTCATTATTCGTGATGATCTACTTGATCAAGCTGTAGAGAGCATCCCAAGCATTTTAAAATACTCAGCACAAGCCAAAAATGATTCAATGGTGAATACACCCTCTACTTATGCGTGGTATTTATCAGGCTTGGTGTTTGAATGGTTACTTGAGCAAGGTGGCGTAGAGGCAATCCATAAGGTAAATTTAGCCAAAGCTGAATTACTGTATGGCTATATCGATGCTAGCGATTTCTATGCCAATCCAATTGCCAAAGAATATCGTTCGATTATGAACGTACCGTTTACTTTGGCAAAACCTGAGCTTGAAAAACAGTTCTTGGCTGAAGCTGAAGCAAACAATTTATTAAATCTCGCAGGTCACCGTTCAGTGGGCGGTATGCGTGCCAGCATTTATAATGCTGTACCACTTGAAGGTGTACAAGCTTTAGTTAACTTTATGGATGACTTTGCTAAACGCAATGCTTAAGCCTTAAAGTCAAAAAGCCCAAGTTAAACTTGGGCTTTTTTTATGCAGATTGCTGAATATTGACTTGTAGCCAAATATTACCGCGAATATATTGACCCACATTAAACTTGCTGTATTGCGGATCACGCGTGGCAATGCGAATTAAAGTCGCTTCAGAATTATCTTCACGTAATAGAGTGACGTCATAAAGCGTGTAATCTTGCTGCATAAATTGCATGCTGGTTTTACCTACCACTTGACCTTGGAACCATGCTTCATCTTCTTGACCTAAGGTTTCACCATACAAGTAGGCGACCATCTTAGAGAAATCAACCGTAACAGGTTCCTTATCTTCTTCAGATTTAGGTTGCCATGCTTGAATTTGTTGATGTAAGTCCGCAGGCGCAACACCATCATTGGCCGCTAAAATATCATTTAACGCGCGGTGATGTTTAATTGAGGCAGGGTCATCCACCACCAATTGTTCATGTTCACCAACAGCTTCTAATTCATAGGCCCAAGCATTCAGTTCGGCAATATACGGCTGCTTTGCGTCATAACAATGATGATTGACGCTATATAAACTATCAAAGGCATAGACAATATTGTTATTGCCCAAGTTTAAACGTAATACCGCTTGAGTATTGGTTTTACAGGTAATAATGCGTTCGACTTGTGCTTGCACTTTATATGGGCTTGTAAAACTAGGAAAGGCAGTTTTAACTTTTTTGGGACGATTATTTTCGACATCAATCACTTGATTGATCAAAATATGCGATTGTTTTGGGCCTTGAATCAGCCAAGTATTGGCATCCATATCACACTCTTGCGTGCATAGACCCATCGGCATCACAGGCGCATCCAGCGCAAGCCCCATCCATTTGGGCACATCGCTGCTTGGATTTTCGGTAAGTAAATTCCAATGCTCAACATGGCTGCCAAAGTTTTGATCTTCAATGGTGATCATTTCTGGTCTATTTTGATTTTTCATATGCACAATAGAACTTTGAGTGGTTTAGTTATTTAATCGAGGATGATTTAATTTTTTCAAGGGACATGCCTCAAATTTAGGCAAATAAATACAAACGCCTAGCGTATTACTGTACAGATATTCTAAAACATTGCCTCTTAAAATCTGGTTTAAGCTTAGCTTAGCTCAGCGCGACCGCCACAATTTTGCTACACTAAGCTTTGAGTTTTTAAATTTAGGATGCGGCAGTGCTGCCATTTAAATTGTGGGTTGACGCAGATGCATTACCTAAAATTTTACGTGATGTGATTATGCGTGCCTCAGACCGTCATCAGCTTGAAGTGACCTTTGTGGCCAACCAAAATGTCGGCATTCGTCCGTCACTACGAATTAATTCCATTCAAGTGATGAGCGGTGCCGACCAAGCCGATAAAGAAATTATTGAGCGTATGAAACAACATGACATTGTCATGACTCAAGATATTCCACTTGCGGCACAAGTGATTGAAAAAGGTGGAATTGCGATCCATCCACGCGGTGAAATTTATACTGAGGCCAATGTTAAAGCGCGCCTACATTTACGTGATTTTATGGAAACCTTACGTGGTGCAGGCGTACAAACTGGTGGACCACCGCCTTTATCCGAGCGTGATAAGCGTGAATTTTCCAATAGCCTAGATCAAACCATTTTTAAGCAAAAACGTAAGACCGCGCAGTAATGGCCAATTTAAGCAAAAGCAATTTAATCTTGACCTATGCCTTATTGGTATTTATTTGGTCGACCACGCCTTTAGCGATTGTTTGGAGTGTGGATGATCTACATCCGTTATGGGCATTGGTGTTACGCTTTTTTATTGCTTTACCTTTAGCCGCTGTATTAATGCTGGTTCTTAGGCAAAATTTTCCTCTCAATAAAGTCGCGCTGCATAGTTATTTAGCCGGTGCTTTTAGTTTGATTGGTTCGCAATTTTTTACTTATATGGCAACCGCCTATTTAAGTTCAGGTCTGATTGCGCTGATGTTTGGTCTAGCACCGATTATGGCAGGTCTGATTGGACTGAGCTTTTTTAAGCAAAAACTGCATCTCATGCAATGGCTTGGGATGTTGATTGCCTTATTTGGCTTAAGTTTAATTTGCTTTGCAGGTGAAAATCAGCATGTTCATCCCATTGGTATTGCCTTAATGCTGATAAGTGTCTTGAGCTATGCGGCTTCGATTTTTTGGGTCAAAAAAGTCAATGCCATGCATGTTGCCCCAGTGGCACAGGCCACAGGTTCGATTTTAGTTTCGACCCTCATGGCCTTATGTATCTTGCCGTTTATTTGGCAATATGCACCAACTGCTATGCCAAGCCTAAAGAGTATTGGAGCCTTGCTCTATACCGTGATTATGGCATCTTTAATTGCCATGTTTTGCTACTTTAAATTGGTGAAAAATATTAAAGCCACCACCTTATCCTTAACCACGGTCATGACGCCGATGTTGGCTATTTTTTTGGGTGCATGGCTGAATCAAGAAAAACTCTCTTTGATGGTGTTTGTTGGTGCTGGAGTATTACTGTTCGGTTTAGCGGTATATTTCTATCGTGATTTTAAAACCAGTCGTAATTTACAACGAAAAATCGGCTAAATTTTTTTCAATACATTCAGCAAGTTTAGCTCGATCTTGCGCTGAAATAGTCACAAAATAGGCACCATTACGATATTGTCCATCGGCTTGCAATTGGCTATAGATCACTTGCACGCTGGCGGCAATATGAAAAAAATTCTCAGCATGACTTAATGTGACATGCAAATAGCTACCTTTGCTAATTTCTTCACGGCTATAAAAGCTTAAGCCTGTTTCAGAAAAATTGACTCGCTCAGGGCTAGGTAACATGCTTTGTACAATAGAATCGTATAATGCGCCTGTAAATAAGTTTAATTTTTGATTGAATAAGGATAAGATTTTAGCAATTTGTTGATCTTTTTCAGTTAATTTACTCAGCTCAAATGTCAAAGCATGATCAAACTGATCCAATTCGGCTTGCAGTAAAAAGTAACGCGGTAAAATGAAATTGGCAGCATAGGGATCAGCTAAGGCAGCAGCTTCAGAAATTAACTGATAATTTATTCTTAAAGCGGCATCAATACGAGACATCACGCGACGCTCAGTGCGCTCGTGTTGAGGCTGAATATTTTCCATGATTATTACCTCGGACTAGATGGTATGTTTAAACCAATCTCGCTGTATATAGGGTTGAGATATACTCGCGCACGGCGGAGTAACCACTTTATTTCTTTTATTGCACTGGTTTCAATGATCGGGTTGACCCTTGGGGTCGCGGTATTGATTACAGTGCTGTCGGTCATGAATGGTTTTGACCGTGAACTTAAAAATCGTGTCCTAGGAATGGTGCCACAAGCCACAGTTTCGTCTACACAAATTTTAACAGATTGGCCAGAACTTGCCAAAAAAGTAGAGCAAAATAAACATGTTGTTGGGGCAGCACCTTTTACCCAATTGCAAGGCATGCTCACTGCGCACGGTCAAGTCTCTGGTATTATGGTCACAGGGATCGAGCCACAATATGAGCGCAAGGTTTCTATTATTCAAGACCATATGGTGGCGGGTAATTTAGATGACTTAAAAAAAGGTGAGTTTGGTATTGTTTTGGGTAAACAAATGACCGATGCCTTAGGTTTAGGCATTGGTGATAATATTACCTTGGTGCTGCCAGAAGCGACGCCTTCACCAGCGGGTGTGGTACCGCGTTTTAAACGCTTTAAAATTGTCGGGATCTTTAGTATTGGTGCTGAAGTGGATTCGATGATGGGGTATATTGCCTTAAATGATGCCTCGACCTTGTTACGTCTACCCGATGGTGCACAAGGCGTACGTATGAAGCTCGATGATATCTTTGCCGCACCTACCGTCGCCAATGAAATTGTGCGTGATTTACCAGGTGGTTTCTATGCCTCAGATTGGACCTATACCCACGGTAACTTATTTAGCGCCATTCAGATGGAAAAGGCGATGGTCAGTTTATTGCTGTTCTTAATTGTCCTAGTTGCTGCGTTTAATATTGTTTCAAGCCTAGTGATGGTGGTGACGGATAAAAAAGCCGATATTGCGATTTTACGTACTTTGGGTGCTTCACCTGCCACGATTACCAAAATCTTTATGGTGCAAGGCACGATTATTGGTGTGATTGGTACAGTTGCAGGAGCAATCTTAGGTGTTGCTTTTGCCTCAAGCATCAGCTCGGTGATTGGCTGGCTCAACAACACTTTAGGCTTAAATTTATTTGATGCTTACTTTATTAACTATTTACCATCGCATTTGCGTTGGCAAGATGTGCTAATCATTGTGAGTTTATCGCTGGTATTAAGCTTCTTAGCCACAATTTATCCAGCGCTCCGCGCAGCCAAAATTCAACCTGCGGAGGCGCTACGCTATGAGTAATTTTGTTTTAGAAGCGCGTCACATCAACAAAACCTTTAATGATGGTAAAAACCATGTTGAAGTGATTAAAGACTTATCCCTTGGGGTCAAGGCGGGTGAATTTGTCTCGATCGTGGGTTCAAGTGGTTCGGGTAAAAGTACCTTGTTGCATGTCTTGGGTGGGCTCGATTGCCCGACCAGTGGTGAAGTGTATTTACAAGGCCAGCGTTTTGACACTTTAGGCGAAGCTGAGCGTGGTTTTTTAAGAAATGAACATTTAGGTTTTGTGTATCAATTCCATCATCTATTGCCTGAATTTACTGCGCTTGAAAATGTCGCTATGCCATTAATGCTGCGCCAAGGGGCTAGCTTTAAAAAGGTGAAAACACAAGCAGAATATTTACTAGAACGGGTGGGCTTATCGCATCGTTTAACTCATCAACCAGGTGAGCTCTCTGGGGGTGAACGTCAGCGTGTCGCCATGGCGCGGGCACTCGTGGCTAGGCCGGCTTTAATGCTAGCTGATGAGCCTACGGGTAATTTAGACCGTAAAACCGCAGTGAAAATTTTTGAGTTGCTGACGGATTTACGCCGTGAGTTTAATATGGCGATGCTGATTGTGACTCATGATGAAGAACTAGCCAAAGCAGCCGATTCAATTTTGCATATGCAAGATGGGGTCTGGGTCGACTAAAATACCTGTTATCGCGTTTTGATTGAAGCCCACTTCGGTGGGCTTTATCATGTCTGTAAGCGCTGACACGGGATGGTTGGAGCATGTACATTGGTTTAGCTTTGGCATGGTTAACGGGCATTGCATTGATGGGGCAGCAGATTGCAGGTCTGCCTCAGATTGGTTTTGCGCTGGCGCTGCTGTTTTTGCTGCTGTTACTCCTGCAATTGTATCTACAGCATCAATTGCAACAGGTGTGGTTAGGTGTTGGCAATGCCATGCTTGGCATGTTCGTGGCATGTGTGCTCGGGTATAGCTATGCCCAGTCGGCATTAGAACAAAGATTGGCCTTACGCGAAACGCAAATTGCAGCGGTAGATGTGGTGGTTTATGTCGAGCGACTTAATCAACGCAGTGAACGCAGCATTGTGCAAGCGGTACAAGTGTTAGGCTTTAAGCCTGAGCCCGTCACTTGGCTTAGTTATACGGCGATTAATGAAAAAACGGGGCAAGCCAAAACCCCCGTTTTGCAACTGGGGCAGTATTATCAGATTCAGGGGCAAGTGCGACCTGCACATGGCTATGCCACGCGTGGGGCTTTTGATCAAGAAAAATGGTATGTACAACAAAACATTATGGCGACGCTGCGTATTGAGCAGCTTCGGCCTTTATCTGCCAGTGAAGTGCAGCAATTACAACAACGTTATCCCCTTGGTTTAGGTCAAAAACTACAGCTGAGTATTGAAAAAAAGCGTCTGGCTGTACGTGAGTTTATGATCCAGCAACCCATGAAGCATAAAGGGCTATTACTCGGCTTGTTAACTGGGGATCGCAGTTTATTAACTCCTGAGACGGAAGACGATTTTCGCCGTTTGGGTATCAGTCATTTATTGGCGATTTCTGGGCCACATGTACTGATTTTTGCGGCTATGTTGTGTTGGGGTTTACAACAACTCATTGGTCGCTATCAGCCTAAGCTCTATTTGAAATTGCCCAAAACCTATGTCCTGATTGCGCCGTTTGTCATTGCTGTGGCCTTGTACTGTGCTTTTGTGGGCTTTGAAATTCCAGCATTACGCACACTACTGATCGTAAGTTTAAGCTGTGTGCTGTTACTGTTTGGTCAAGCCTTACAGCCTTTAAAATTATTGGCTTATAGCGCGGCCTTACTGTTGTTATTTGATCCTTTTAGTGTGTTATCCGCAGCCTTTTGGTTGTCGTATGGCGCATGTTTTATTTTGCTTAGAATTTACCAAACGATACAGCGCCAAGATCAAACGGCTTTTAGCACAATACAGCGTGTAAAGCAGGCTATAGGCTTGTTGGTGGAATCGCAGTGGAAAATTTTTATTGCCTTGCTGCCTTTAATGCTGATTTTTTTTAAGCAAGTGGCATGGATCAGCCCAATCAGTAACTTAATTGCCATTCCTTATTTGGGTTTAGTGGTAGTGCCACTAGATATTGTAGCAGGTGTAGCGTGGCTGCTGTCTGAGCCGCTAGGCGCAATGTTATGGCATATAAATGATGCGATACTGAGCGTTTTGTTGGCGGTTTTACAGCTTTTAGATGCTTGGTTTCAACCGCAGTTGCTGCCATGGGCCATGAATTTTTGGCAACTCATCGCGCTGATTTTAGCCCTAGTGATCTTGTTTTTACCGCGTGGTTTAATCCCTAAATTTTGGGCACTCGTCTGTTTAATGCCAATATTTTTTTATGACCATAGCCGTCAGCCATTTGAACTACATGTCTTAGATGTGGGGCAAGGGCAGGCGGTTTTGATTCGTGATCAAGGACAAGCACTGATGGTAGATGTGGGGGGTAGTCCAGATGAACGCCGTTTTAGCTTAGGCGAAAATGTAATTTTACCGTTTTTGTTGCGTAGTGGCATTCAACAGCTCGATCAAGTGATCTTAAGCCATTTAGATCAAGATCATAGTGGTGCTTATCCGGCGGTAGCAGCAAAAATCAAGATTGCCAACCTCATGAGCAATGAATCTTTAGGTCAGCATTCGCTTCCGTTTGAGTATTGCCAACGTGGGCAAAAGTGGCATTGGCAGCGGCTGAGTTTTGAAGTGCTTTCACCACCGAAAAGCGCTTTAGCCACGGCCAATCAGGCCAAAAATGAGACCTCTTGTGTGTTGTATGTGACGTATCAAGGCCAAAGCCAAACGACACATTTTTTATTGATGGGCGATGCGGGTTGGCCAACTGAACATCAACTGTTACTGCATTATCCACATTTAAAGGTGGATGTGTTGGTCTTAGGCCATCATGGCAGTAAACACAGTTCTGCCTATGCTTTTTTACAGCATTATCGCCCTCAAGTGGCCGTTGTCTCAGCGGGATTTGCCAATCGTTATGGTCATCCCACTGAAGAGGTACAAGCACGTCTACACGCCTTAAACATACCAATGCTAAGTACCATTGAGCAGGGCAGTTTAACTTTTATGATGAATGATCAAGATCAGCTGTTGCTGCAAGCTCAGCGTCGCGAGCGGCTGTGGCTGCAACGCGTAATGCCTCAACTCGGGCGAGGGCCTCAGCCGTTGGCGCATTATATAAACCGCTCAAAGCAGGATTGGCCTTAAAGCGTTTATAGCTCCAGTGATAATGCTCTGGATAACGACGAATCAGATCTTCAAGCGCATGATGAATAATTTCTGTACCTTGGTTGGCGCTGCCTTGATAGATAGCGTCATCAATGGCTTCCATATACATATCAAAACCGTCGCGATCGTTACGTAGAGCGTAGAGTAAAATGGCTTTGGCTTTGGTTTTTTGAATCAGTTTGGCACTTAAGTTACTGGACGCTAAAGGTACACCAAAATACGGCACCATATCTCCGCCAATATTGGGGGTATGATCTGGTAAAATTACCGTAGTACCGCCTTGTTTTAAGGCTTTAAAAATTTGCCGTACCCCAGACTCATCGGTAGGCACCAGATTGGCTTGCTCACGGCTACGTGCCTGACGTACAAATTGATCAGCTGCTGGATTTTTAACTGGCTTATACATAATGGTCATGGTGGTGTGCTGGGCTACCCACGCATTCATGACTTCCCATGTACCAAAATGTGGAACCACCAAAACCACGCCTTTTTGTTCGGCTAAAGCGGCTTCCAAAATTTCACGACCGTGAATATGATGGATACGGCTAATATTTTTTTGGTTGCTCGAACCCCAAATACTAAAAAACTCAAAATAGGAGCACAGTTCATTTTTAACTGCTGCACGACAAATCCGCTCACGCTCTTGCGCTGTCATCTCTGGAAAGGCAATTTGTAAGTTAAGACGAATGGTATTAGATGTTTTAGAAATCTTAAAATTATTCACCAAACCAGCTAACATTTTGGCAACAAAACGTGATAACTGTATCGGTTGGCGGCTAACAAAGTTGAGCAAACGATAGGTCGAGGTCTGTTGAATGGGCTCAGTCATGGAGGGATAAGATTTCGCCAGAAAAGAAAATTATTATAGGCGAAAAGTAACGACTTTAGACAGTGCAAGCACAATCATTGTATATAATGAGGGCAATTTTAATTACATTGGGTCATTTTTATGTCCGATTGGCCACCAAAACCACAAGATGAAATAAAGGTACAGCCTACACCACCCACAGGACCAGAATGGAAATTACTTGAAAAAGCGGTTTTGGCATCGGTAGAAGAACAGCGCCGTGCACGCCGTTGGGGTATTTTCTTTAAATGTCTGACCTTTGCCTATTTATTGTTTATTGTTTTAGCGATGGGCAGAGGGTGCTCTAGCGCCGGTAAAAGTGATGCGGTTGCAGGGACTAGTTCGGCGCATTTGGCGGTGGTGGATGTGATTGGTACCATTGGTGCAGATAAACAAAGTGTCAACAGTGAAAATACCATCAAAGCCTTAAATAAAGCCTTTAGCAATAGCCAAGCCAAAGCGGTGGTATTAAACATTAACTCACCGGGTGGTTCACCAGTTCAATCCGATGAAATTTGGCAAGAGATTCGCTATTTAAAACAGCAGCATACCGAGAAAAAACTCTATGCCGTGATTGGCGATACGGGTGCTTCAGGTGCTTATTATATTGCCTCTGCAGCTGATCAAATTATTGTCAATCCATCAAGCCTAGTCGGTTCAATTGGGGTGATTATGCCCAATTATGGCATTAATGGCTTAATGCAAAAATTAGGCGTACAAGATCGCACCATGACCGCAGGTGACAACAAAGCTCTATTGTCGATGACCCAACCGATTGATCCTGCGCAGCAAACGCATGTGCAAGATGTGTTAAATAACGTGCATAGTCACTTTATTCAAGCGGTGAAAGATGGACGTGGTGATAAACTCAAATCCAATGACCCGGCAATTTTCTCAGGGCTATTCTGGACGGGTGATCAAGCCGTTAAACTAGGTGTTGCGGATCGTATTGGCAGCATCAACACCCTCAAACGTGAACTTAAGTTGGATAAAACCGTCAATTACACCATTGAACATAATCCTTTAGATTCGATTTTAGGTCGTATGGGTAGCGAAATTGGTCAAGGTATTGCATCATCTGTGCAACAACAATTGCAAACAGAACAAGACCCAAAACTAAGATGAAACCTTTAATTCATTTCGCGCATGCCAATGGTGTACCGAGTCAGGTGTATCAAAAGCTCTTTGATTTACTCTCAGATGAGTACGATGTGGTATATACCGAGCCTTTAGGCACAGATAAACGCTATCCCATTGATGAGGGGTGGAAAAGCTTAACTCAACAAGTGGTTGATAGCATTGTACGTCAAGCGGCAGGGCGGCCTGTAATTGGGATTGGCCATTCATTGGGTTCGGTGTTGACGATGCAAGCGGCCTATGCGCGACCTGAATTATTTAATCAAGTGATTTTGCTTGATCCACCTTTATTGGTCGGTAAAACTGCATTGGCCTTAGCGTTGATGAAACGTTTACAGCCGAAGAAGCTGGATCAACTGAGTCCTGCCGGCTTGTCTAAAAAGCGCCGTGATCATTGGGACAGTCGTGAGCAAGCAGCGCTCAGTTTACGTCCTAAAGGTTTTTATAAAGACTTTGATGATGATTGCTTCAATGCTTATATTCAGCATGCATTAACAGATGATCCCATACGTGGTGGTGTGACCTTAACCATTGCTAAAATGGATGAAGTGAATATTTTTAGAACTAATCCTTCAAAATATTGGCAGCCCATACCTGAACCAAGTGTGCCGATGCATTTGGTGGTGGGGGAAAACAGTATTTTTAATGAAAAAGGCTTTCCTAAGCGGATTCAGCAAAAACTCGGTATTCCTTATAGCGTGTTTAAAGGGGGCCACATGTTCCCACTAGAACATCCAGTTGAGCTGGTGCAATATTTAAAGAAATTGATTTAAAAAAACGCAGCCGAGGCTGCGTTTTTTATGCTTTAAAGCTTGGTAAATTGTAGCGGTTCAGTCAAAGGCTGACCCCGGTACAATAGACCTTGTGCTGTATGCACTAAAGTGCCATTACAAATCCACTCCGCTACTTGCGGATAGATCAAGTGTTCAAGTCTATGCACACGTTCAGCGAGGCTGCTTTCGTTATCATGTGTACCAACACGTAATACACCTTGTGCTAAGGCTTGACCTGCATCAAGCTCCGCAGTCACATAGTGTACCGTACAGCCATGATAGGCATCGCCAGTACGAAGCACACGTTGATGGGTATGCATACCTTTGTAATGTGGCAACAGCGAAGGATGAATGTTAATCATCTTACCCTGCCAGTTTTGCACAAAGTCTGCGCTTAGAATACGCATAAACCCAGCCAAAATCACTAAATCTACATCCCAATCGAGGAGTTGTTGATGCATCACAGCATCAAAACTCTCACGACTTGGATAGTATTTATGTTCAATGACTGCCGTGGCAATACCAGCTCTTTGGGCACGCTGTAAGGCATAGGCTTCAGGTTTATTGGAAATAACCCCAACAATTTGCCCCGATAGATTGGCATCAATCAAGGCTTGGAGGTTAGAACCGCTACCTGAAACTAAAACTGCAATCTTAATCATTACAACTTAAGCGAATACAACGCGGATTTTTTCATCTGCACCAGCAACTGATTCAGCATTATCGACGATTGAACCCATTGCCCACGCTTTTTCGCCAAGACTGGTAAGAAGTTCAACAGTTTTGTCTGCATCGGCTGCATCAACCACAAGCACCATACCAACACCACAGTTAAATGTACGGTACATTTCAAACTGTTCTACGCCGCCTTCACGTTGTAGCAATTTAAACAATTCAGGCCACTCCCATGAACCTTCATTGACAATCGCTTGTGCACCGTTTGGTAATACGCGTGGTAAGTTACCAGGTAAACCACCACCTGTGATGTGTGCCATGGCATGTACATCAACAGATTTAAGTAATTCAAGAATTGGTTTTACGTAAATACGAGTCGGTTCCATTGCAGCATCTGCAAGTGGGCGACCGTCAACGAGTTGAGTTAAATCAACATTTTTTACGTCTAAGATTTTACGAAGTAAAGAGTAACCGTTTGAGTGTGCACCACTTGATGCCACACCAATTAACACGTCGCCCGCTTTTACTTTAGAGCCATCAATGATTTTGCTGTGTTCAACCACACCTACGCAGAAGCCTGCAAGGTCATAGTCTTCGCCTTCATACATGCCTGGCATTTCAGCAGTTTCACCGCCCACCAACGCACAGCCTGCAAGTTCACAACCTGCACCAATGCCTGTTACGACATTAGCTGCTACGTCCACATTTAAGTGACCTGTTGCATAGTAATCAAGGAAGAATAACGGTTCAGCACCGCAGACAAGAAGGTCGTTTACACACATTGCCACCAAGTCCTGACCAATGGTGTCATGACGGTTTAAATTAAGTGCTAAACGTAATTTTGTACCAACACCATCTGTGCCTGATACGAGAACAGGTTCTTCATAACCTTTAGGAATTTTACAAAGAGCGCCGAAGCCACCAAGGCCTCCCATCACTTCTGGACGTGATGTGCGTTTTGCGACTGATTTGATACGATCGACTAACGCGTCGCCCGCTTCAATGTCGACACCCGCGTCTTTGTAGCTTAAACCGGTGTTTGGGGTAGAAGTTGAGTTGCTCATAATTGAAGTCTCCGCATTCGCGCGGCGATTATAACCTGAATATACGAAACTCTTATGTTATTTATGAGGCAAAATGCTATCTTTATTGAAATATTTTAAGTTTCATAACCAATAACAAGGAAAAAGGCGAAATTATGGGTGACAAAACCTTGCGTCGTATTTTTATATTGGCGGGCATCGCTCTAATTGTCTGGATTCTCTACTTATTAAAACCAGTGGTTATTCCCTTTGTCGGTGCGTTTTTAATCGCCTATTTATTTAGCCCCTTGGTCGATAAGCTGCATGATTATGGTCTACCAAGATGGCTATCGATTACCTGTGTCTTTGTGGGTATTGCCATTGTAATGACCTTAGCAGTTTGGTACTTAGTGCCGCTGATTTGGGAGCAGTTAAAGTATGCAAGAGACAGTATTCCTGCAGGGATTCATTGGGTTAATTATACTTTCTTGCCTTGGGTATCTGAGACTTTTAATGTCGATGAAATGGAAATTGATACCCAACAGTTCTCTACCGTGATTATGGATTATGTGCAAACCAACTATAGTGCTGACAGTGTACAAGCCATGGCGCTAAAGTTAGCACAGTCGGGTTTAAACTTTATTCAGATTGGCGGTACGGTGGTGTTAATTCCGATTATTGCCTTTTATTTCCTACTGGACTGGGATCGTATGCTCGATGGTTTACGTCGCTTAATTCCACGTCGTTATGAAGCCAATACCTTGCATGTAGTGGGCGAGTGTCACAGCGTTTTAGGTGCCTTTGTAAAAGGTCAGCTTTTGGTCATGGTATTGTTGGGTGTGGTCTATGCCGTCGGTCTACAATTGATTGGTTTGGAAGTAGGCTTAATCATTGGCATGATCGCAGGCCTTGCCAGCATCATTCCTTATTTAGGCTTTGCTGTCGGTATTATTGCTGCGGTGATTGCCAGTCTTTTCCAATTTGGTTTAGATTGGATGCAGTTGGCACTGGTACTAGTAGTGTTTATGGTCGGGCAAGCCATTGAGGGTTATATTTTACAGCCATTTTTATTGGGTGATAAAATTGGTCTATCGCCAGTTGCCGTGGTCTTTGCCGTGTTGGCAGGTGCACAATTGGCTGGGTTCTTAGGCATGCTGATTGCCTTACCTGTGGCTGCTGTAATTGTAGTATTACTGCGTCATGTGCGGGAATTTTACGAAACCAGTCAACTTTATCAAGCTCAGCCGCAACTCACGGTTAATGCGACCGAAGATGGCGCAGTAAACATCGTCACAGAGCAAGTCGATGTACATGTAGAAATGAAAAATCCTGACTTAAAAACGCAGCAACTCAATGAAAAATCGAGTAAGATGGATTGACCTGACAATAACATGTAAGTGAAAAGGCTATACGACATATATGCGCCAACTGCAATTAGACATTGAACCTCAACTCGACGCTCGAATTAGCGATTTTTCGGGTCCAGGATGGGGACACGTGATTGATGCAGTCCGTCAGCTTCATGCTGGTTTAGTCAGTCGTTTTTATGTCTATGGTGGGGCAGGGACTGGAAAAAGTCATCTGCTTTCTGCGATTTGCGACTCTTATCTTGATGTGGGTAAATCTGCCATTCAAGTATCTTTACTTGAGTTGCTCGATGCGCCAACAGAAGCCATTACCTCACTTGAGCGTTATGACTTAGTCGCCTTAGATGATATTGAGGCAATCAGTGGCGTGCCACATTGGCAAAAGGCAGTATTTCATCTGATTAATTATAATAATCAAGAAGGTGGCCAATTGGTGTTTTCATCGCGTATGGCACCAATTGAACTGAAACTTGAATTACCTGATTTACAGTCACGCTTAACCCAAGCGGTGAGTGTACGTGTCCCCAATGGCAGTTTATATGCCGATCGCTATGCCTTGGTTAATTCTGTGCTTGATCGCCGTGGTATTCATATTGATCAGCAAATTATTGATTACTTGCTTAACCATGGCCCACACCAAGCCTCCATTTTATTGCAAAGCTTAGAGCAATTGATTCAATTGTTAAAAGGTGAAAAAACTAAGCTTAGCGGTGCGACTTTAAGACAGATTTTTGCTTTAATTGATGAATATCAAGAATAAAAAAAAGCCTCTGATGAGGCTTTTTTTTATTCCGCTTGCGTGTATTTGACAATATATTCATCACGAATGGCACTACGCTCTTCAGGACGGGCTTTTTCTAAGCGTTGTCCAAGTTCACGACGTTCAGTGCTACTCATTTTTTGCCAAACTTCACGCATCTTTTGTTTTTCTTGCTCGGGCAATTGGGTAAACCAATCAATACGCTGTTGCAAGCTACTGCTTTGTTCTTGTGGTAATTCTTTTAAACTTTGATAGCGTTTAATCGCTGCCATTTGTTCAGCTTCAGACATGCTTTCCCAACTGTCGACTTGGCTATTGGCATCTTTAGAAAATAGCCAAAAACGTTCAAAGCCTGCAAAACTGCTTTGTAAAAAGCCAATGGCACACAAGGCTAAAGCCAGTTTCTTAGCTGCCATGCGGACCTCGGTCTTCACCTAGCACCATCAGCATTTCCAAATCTTCAACCATCTGTGGCGAAAGTTTTGGTGATACAACGGCTTGATTAACAGGTTGTTCAGTCATGTCATTTGAGTGCGGTAAAATTGCGATGCCGGTGATGGCAGCCGCTAAGGCAAAACCTGACATTTTCCATAAACCGTAACGTGATGTCTTTTTATGTTGAATACGTTCAAAGACCTGATTCATCACTTGGGCTTTGTCGTGGGGACGGTCAGCTAAGTGATCGAGTTTGGAAGTGACTTGTTTTAAGTAATCATCATGTTTCATGTTGATGACCCTCCCAGATGTGGATTTAAATGTGCGAGCGTGGCACGCAGGCCTTGAATCGCACGGTGATAATGAGTTTTTACACTGCCTTCTGAGCAGTTCATAATCTGTGCGGTGGTGTGGGTATCAAACCCTTCCCATGCGCGGAGCATAAAGGCTTGTTGCTGGCGTAAGGGGAGTTGTTGAATCGCTGCTTGAATTTCTTCAGCAGTGACATGTTGGTCAACAAAATCGGCTGGATTAATGGCATGTTCATCAACGACATCATGCAGTTCAATCTCTTCATCATCCAAGCTGACTTTTTTAAAGAAAGAAAATGGATTGGCGCGCCGTGCTTCTTTACGTCGCCAATCTTGTAATTTGTTATTTAAAATGGTGTAAAACAGGGGATACCATTCATCATTGGGGCGATCGCTATAGGATTTATGCAATGAGATAAAAGCCTCTTGGACTAAGTCCATAGCAATACCTTGTTGACCTTGGGTGGCACTCTCCATCATGACTAAAGCGCGTCCAGTCACCTCTTGCATAAAAAGCTTAAGGCGTTGCTCGGCCGTACTCTTAAGAATACTGGCATCTTGGCTTTGAGACTGTTTGGGTGCTAAATCCATAGAGATGGAAAATCCTGTCATTGGATACCCAGCATTATTTCCATTGTCATAGTGTTATAACGCTGGAAATAATGATTGGGTTGACAATTCTTTAATTATTTTTCTAGTGTACTTTAAATTTTAAGTAGATGGTTCAACGTTAAAACAAAACACACAATTACAGACGCTGACGCACCATTTCAAAGAAACAGATCGAACCTGCAATCGCCACGTTTAAAGATTCTTGACCGCCCGGCTGTGGAATGGCCACAGATTTGGCATGTTCTAGGGCATAGCTAGATGCACCTTGACCTTCGTTGCCTAAAATCCAAACACACGCTTGGCTGAGATCTTGTTCATAGAGGCTAGTGGATTGGTGTGAACTGGTCACATACACTGGAATTTCAAAACGTGATAACACGTCTTCTAAAGTCACATTTTCAAAAGTCTGTAAGCTAAAATGCGCCCCCATACCCGCACGTAATACGCGTGGTGACCACAGAGATGCTGAACCTTTGGTACAAATGACTTGCTTGATGCCAGCAGCGGCTGCAGAACGTAGTAAAGTACCTGCATTACCCGGATCTTGTACGTTTTCTAAAATTAATGTATCTGCTGCAAAGTCAAGGCTTTGGCGTGAGGTGGGCTGATCAATCACGGCTAAGCACGGTAAGGTGGTACCTAAGGTGCTTAAGTCACGGTATAAGCTTTCTGCAATGACAAAAACTGAACCTTGATAAAGGTCTAAAATGTCGCAAATTTCTGGATGGGTGAGTGATTTTTCAGTCGTGAAAATTGAGTTAATTTTCCTATTTTGTTCTAACCATGCTTGGCACAAGTGTGTACCTTCAAGCACAGTTTGACCTTGCTTTTTGCGATAGCTGTTTTGTTCAATTAAAGCACGTAAATGCTTAATCTTAGGATTATCTTTAGATTCTAAAAAAATAGTCGACATGGGAGAAGCTCATGCCCATAAACTGAAGAGCTTATGGGCATTCAAAGATTAGTTATGGTAGCTGGTCACAAGATCAACTTCATTTTTTGAACCAATAATGACAGGTACACGTTGGTGTAAGTCAGTTGGTTGGATCTCTAAAATACGTACACGACCTGTGGTTGAGGCACCGCCAGCTTGTTCCATGAGCATACTCATTGGATTCGCTTCATACATTAAACGTAAACGACCGGCTTTTTTCGGATCTTTTAAGTCGTATGGGTACATGAAAATACCAGAACGGCACAGGATACGGTGAATATCACCCACCATACATGCAACCCAACGCATATTAAAGTCTTTTTCGCGTGGACCAGTTTTACCTGCTAGTAATTCATCGATATAACGTTGTACTGGTTGCTCCCAATGACGTTGGTTTGAGGCATTAATGGCATATTCTTTGGTGTCTGCTGCAACTGTAATGTCTTGTGTGGTTAACAAGAATTCTTGGCTGTCTAAGTCAAAGGTAAAGAACACCGTGCCTGCACCAACAGTTAACGCCATCATGGTTGATGGACCATAGAGCACATAACCTGCAGCCACTTGCTGCTGACCTGCTTGCATAAAGTCAGCCGCTTGCGTTACTGCATTTTTAGCCGGCAAAATTGAGAAAATGGTACCTACGCACATGTTAATATCGATGTTGCTTGAACCATCTAGCGGATCAAATAGCACCAAGAACTCACCGTTCTCTTGTGCAGGGGTAAATTCGTCTAACTCTTCAGAGGCTAAGCCGCCGACATGTGGGTGAACTTTCAGGGCATCAATTAAATAGTCATTTGAAATGACGTCGAGTTTCTTTTGCTCTTCGCCTTGTACGTTTTCATGTTGTGCGCTGCCCAATACACCGGCAAGCGCGCCTTTTTGTAACAATACATCAATGCTTTTACACGTGTTTGCAATTGTTTCAATCACTTGAGCGAGTTCAGGTGTTAAGTTCCCGCTTTGTTGTTGTAGAAATTGGGAAAGAGTAAGATATGCCATCGCTGGAAAACTCCGCAGTGCTCATGCACACATAGATAATAAGAAAAGATGGCCGCTATTTTAGAGGAGAACCAACAAAAAGAAAAATTAAACTCGACCTTTTGCTATGATTTTACCCTTGCAAGTTCATTAAAAACTGCTATGTTGATTTAAAGGATAAGAAATAAGGCGAGGAGGATCGCAATGACCACACATAAGTTTGATGCAACCCCAACTCCAAGTGAAGCAATTAGTCTAGATGAGATTTCTGCCGACAATATTAAACAAGCTTGGCAGGACTATGAGGCTAAACCTGAATATAAAGAGTTTAACAAACATGATTTAATTGAATCGTTGCAACCTAAACAGGATGAGCAACAGCCGTCATAAAAAAAGCGCTCTAATGAGCGCTTTTTTTAGGCTTTATTTGAGCAAAGGCGGGACTGCTTCGTAATTGATTTCTACGCGGCGGTTTTCTTTCCATGCTGCTTCATTACTACCGGTTGCGACAGGCATTTCTTTACCATAGCTGACCGCTTCTAATTGTGTAGCACTAACGCCACTGCTGACTAAAAAGCTTTCTACCGCTTTAGCGCGACGTTCACCGAGTGCCATGTTGTATTCACGTGTACCGCGTTCATCGGTATGGCCGGTTAAAGCAACGCGTGAATTGGCATTGGCCATTAAAAACTGAGCATGGGCCTGTAGGGTTTGTACATCTGTAGTTGAGAGTTCTGTGCTGTCATAGTCAAAATGCACCACACGTTTGGCTAAAAAGGCTTTATTGGCTTCAGTGACCCCTTTGGCTGAAGCACCGGTTAAGCTTTGTGCAGCAAGCGCTGCATCTTCGCTTAAGCCTTGAGTATCGACTGTAACGCTTGGAGTGTTGTTGTTTAAAGCGTTATCGCTAATCACTGGATTAACCGGTTTACGGCTGGCACAGCCTGTAAAGAGTAGGGCTGTTGCTAAAATTGGCAAGAGCAGCGTTGGCATTTTTTTCATCTTCATCATCCTTATTTAATTTAAGCTTTATTTGGGTGCCCAAGCAGGTTCACGTACTTCGCCCACTTCACTTGGTAAGTTGACACGGAAACGGCTATCGAGTGACATAATTGACAATAAACCACGATTCGCTTCGCGTGTGGCATACACCACCATTTGCCCATTTGGTGAGAAGCTTGGTGATTCATCTAAGCTGGTTGGGGTGAGCACATTGGTCACGCCGCTATTAATATCTTGAATGGCAACTTTATAGTTGCTGCCACTTGGACGATGGACCAGAGCAATTTTTTTGCCATCTGCACTTAAAGTACCGCGCGCGTTAAAAGCACCACGGAAGGTGACACGTTTGGTATCAGCCGATTCAAAGTCATAACGATAAATTTGTGCAGAGCCACCACGATCTGAAGTAAAGATAAAGCCTTTACCATCTGGGGTATAACGTGCTTCAGTATCAATGGCGCTGTTATTGGTCATGCGCTGTAAGCTACGCGTGCTTAAATCCATTTGATAGATTTCTGGGTTGCCATGCATGGATGCAGTAAATAACATGCTTTTGCCATCGGGTGAGAAACTTGGTGCACCATTTAAACCCCGGAAGCTGGTGATTTTTTCACGGCTGCCTGTAGCAAGATTTTGTAAGTAAATCGCAGGACGTTTAGTTTCAAACGATACATAGGCAATACTTTTGGCATCGGGTGTCCAAGCTGGCGATAGAATAGGATCACGCGAAGTCAGAATCGTTTTTGGCTGTTCACCATCGGTGTCGGCAATTTGTAAGGTATAACGCTGCTCAGGTGTGGCTGGGTTACGCAGTACATAGGCAATACGACCACTAAAATCGCCAGCAATGCCTGTTAAGGCTTGGAAAATAGTATCACTAATCATATGTGCTGCCTGACGCGTGCGTGAAGCAGGTACAGTGAGCATTTCATTTAGTAGATAAGTGGTTTTTTCTACATCATAGAGTTGATAATGAATGGCAATACTACCATCTGGATTGGTCTTACTTGATCCTGTAACTAAGTAAGGAATCCCTGCTGCTTTCCAAGCACCTGCATTAGGCTGATCATTGGCAGCAGTTGCCGGTAAGTTTTTCGAGGCGCTTGAGAATTTGCCTGAACGATTTAAGTCATTTTCGACAATCGGATAAATACTAGAGTCACTGCTAAACGGGACAATGGCAATTTTAGGGCTTTCTTCGGCAGTTTTGACAATTTCTAGATGGAGTTGAGCAAAGGTTTGGCTGCTAAGACTCGCGCCTAAGGCGGTCATTAATGCTAAGCCGAGTAGGTGTTTACGCGTCATATCCTTAGTCCTTTAAATACTCAAAAGATTTGAATTTTTGTGAAAATTTTGTTGGTTATCATGACAGATATTCTGTAATAAAAAAGCCCCAGTTGAGCGCTTTATTACTCAAACTTTGTAAATTTGAGTGGAAAAAACGCGCGATTTTGGCTTCAAATCGCGCTTTTGATTTATCGGGCGGTAAAACTTGAAGTAAAGCTACGTGCCTGACTGCGTGCCTCTGGATCAGAGGGCATTGGGTACGGTGCAGCTGCACGTACAGCAGCTTCAATACTGGCTTTGAGGTCAGGATTACTTGAACTGACCACTACAGACAGGACACTACCGCTGTCACTTAAAGTGACACGGGCAGTGGCGCTTTGTCCTGTTGCACCACTTGGAATATCCCACGCACGACGAATTTTGCTCTCAAAGTCACGTTTAGCAGTAGAGGCAATTTTTCTCGCTTCAGCTTTTTTAGCGGCAGCTTCTTCTTTGGCTTTGGCCGCAGCAGAGGCTTTTGCTTCAGCCGCAGCTTCGGCTTTGGCACGTTCAGCAGCCTCGGCACGTTCTTTTGCCGCAGCCTCGGCTTTGGCTTTTGCTGCTGCATCGGCTTTGGCTTCTGCAGCTGCGTCGGCTTTAGCTTTTTCAGCCGCATCAGCTTTGGCTTTAGCAGCTGCGTCGGCTTTAGCTTTTGCAGCTGCCTCGGCTTTGGCTTTTTGAGCTGCATCGGCTTTGGCTTTTTGAGCTGCATCGACTTTAGCTTTAGCAGCTGCATCGGCTTTGGCTTTTTGAGCAGCCTCGGCTTTAGCTTTTGCTGCTGCATCGGCTTTGGCTTTGGCTGCTGCATCGGCTTTAGCTTTAGCAGCTGCCTCGGCTTTGGCAGCAGACTCGGCTTTAGCTTTTGCAGCTGCATCGGCTTTAGCTTTTGCAGCGGCATCCGCTTTAGCTTTTTCAGCCGCATCAGCCTTGGCTTTAGCCGCAGCTTCAGCCTTTTGCGCAGCCGCCTCAGCGCGGGCTTTGTCTGCGGCACTGGCTTTGGCAGCGTCAGCTTTAGCTTGAGCCGCGGCTTGTTTGGCAGCATCTGCTTCAGCTTGGGCTTTTAAGCGTGCAGTTTCTGCCGCTTTATTTTGTGCTTGGGCTTTTGCTGCATCTTGGGCGGCTTGTTGTTCGGCGCGTTTGGCTTGTTCGGCTGCTTTTTGCGCGTTGAGCTGATTACTATCTGGCTGTACTTTGGGGCTAGGAGTCGGTACGGGCACAGGAATCACAGGCGCATTAGCAGTAGGCGCTGCGGTTTGGGTAATTTGATTCGCTACGTTTGTATCTGCGCTTTCCGCCTCTTCTATAAGAGCAGGCGTTTTTTCTTCAACTATAGGTTCAGGCACTAAATCTTCAGGACGGATCAGCACAGTTTCTAGAGGCTTAGGGGGCTGTAGTGGCTTACTCATGCCTACGTAGAGTAAACCCATAATGGCAAGCACATGCACGCCTGCTGTAAAAGCCAGCGCTAATTTCTTTTGCGCAAATGGGGGCTTTTGAAAGTTTTTCATTTTTTAAGATACCGGCTCGGTCAGCAAGGCAACTTTGCTTAAACCGGAATTTTGCAGCTGGTTCATCAGTTGAATCACTTCGCCATACGGGCGTGATTGTTCGCCATTAATCACCACTGTGAGCTCGCTATTTTGCTGCTGTTGTTCGCTTTGCGCTGCTTGTAGCACAGCCTCTAACTCAGCCAAGCTTAAGGCTTGATCATTGTTATGGTTTTGGTATTTAAGTAAATACTGACCATTTTGATCTAAGGTCACAATCGCCGGCGGCGATTTATTTTCAAGTGGTGTTGCATTGGCTTTAGGTAAATCAACTTGAATGCCACTGGTAATCATGGGTGCAGTGACCATAAAGATCACCAATAACACCAACATGACGTCAATGTAGGGCACCACATTCATATCACTATTGAGTGGTTTTTTAATACGGTTAAAACGGCCTGAGTGTCGCATTAGGCATCGTCCTGTGGTTTACCTACAGATTGTGCTTGTAACAGGGCCACCATTTCTTCGGCAAACAAGGCGCGGTCGCTATAAATTTGATCGCCTTGGCTGGTAAAATGGTTAAAGGCTAAAACCGCAGGAATCGCGGCAAATAAACCAATGGCAGTAGCAATTAAGGCTTCGGCAATACCGGGAGCAACAGTGGCAAGACTGACTTGATCGACATCCGATAAACCAATAAAGGCATTCATAATGCCCCATACTGTACCAAATAAACCAATATAAGGTGCTACAGAACCAATACTGGCCAATATGCCTAAACCTTGCTCTAAATGCGCCTGATCACGACTTAAACCCACCCGTAAAATACGTTCTGTACTGTCAATACTTTGCGCAACAGAGGCATGGCGTTTTTGTAATTTTAAAAACTCACCTTGACCGTGATAGAAAATATCTTCAAGACCAGTACGTTTGGTATTGAGCTGGGCATTGTTATACAAGGTGGATAATTCAGCGCCAGACCAGAACATTTTTTGAAAATGTTCATCATCACGGCTGGCTTTTTTATAGGTCAAATGTAACTTAGCAATCAAATACCAACTGCAAATGGATGCCAATAATAAAATCAGCATCACCAGTTGTACCACTGGACTCGCTTGTAAAATAAGATCTGAGATGTGTAGGGAAGATTCGATTTGTGTTGCCATAGTTACATGTGCCAATTCATTTTTCTAATCCGCTTCCATGGTGTTACGTATGAGTTCACGCATTTCCTCTGGAAGTCGGCGAGGTTTCATATTGGCATCAATACATGCCAACTCGACCTCACCTGAAGCTAGCATGATTTCACCACGATAAATATTCTGTTGCAATACAAATGAGGTTGATTTACAAGAAACAACAGTTGCAGTTACGGTAATTAAGTCATCCATTAAAATTGGACGCATATATTTTAAGTTAATTTTATGCACCACAAAGTTGTAATCTTTTTGATGCCAATAATGTTCGATCCCGCAAGCACGTAACCATTCGGTACGCGTGCGTTCCATAAAGCGAATATGGTTCGCATGATAAACAATACCACCAGCATCAGTATCTTCAATATAAATACGAATAGGGAATTCAAATCTATTGCTCATAAGTGCGTTCCAGTATGAAATCTAAAATATGTCTGCCGCGCCTGCATCAGACTTTAAAGCGAGTGTTAGGATTATGCGAAGTTTAGCAGAATCAATCTCATCGCCTATGGCTGAAGTCACCAATTATAAAAAAGCTGTATTGGCAAAAAGTATCCTGTCAGGCACTAGATATTGGCTGAGGTTTGAGGGTCATTGCTGGGGATCTTTTGCTGTTAAGACGATTGGAATATTTAAGGTGACAGGCGCGTGGTGACTATAAAGCAGCGCAGTTTTAATTTGTTGATAGATCTTGGCGTCTAATTGTGGGATGCCACTGCTTTGTGTGAGGGTGCTTTTGGCGAGATTGCCTGCTTCATTAAAGCTGAGGCGAAAGCTTAAATGGCGAGTTTGCCCAGCCAGATCATGTTGCGTGTATTGAATATGCGGGAAATGACGCCAAATTTTAGCAGCTTCATTAACAGGCAGATCATCCTTTAATGTCACTTTACGGCTTTGTTGTTGGTTAAATCGTGTGCCTAAGCTCAAAGGTAGGGTTAATTTTTGAGGGGTGGTTTTAGGGTTAAGGCGTGCATCTTTGACTTGTGCAATGATTTTTTCATCTAAATGTTGAAGGCCTGTGCTTTGTAAGATTGTAATCGCATCAATAAAGCCTTTTGGGTCGCGGGTAATTTGTAAGGTCAGATAACGGTTTTGGCCTTGTAGGTCGAGGTTTTGATAAGAAATATACGGTTTTACTAACCAAATTTTACTGTCTTGTAATGGAGAGATGGTCATTTCAAAGGATTGCGTCACTTCAAATACATTCGGATAGGGGAGAAATTCACTGGCCATAACAGCATCTTGCACTTTTTGATCCAGTGCAGCGATGCCTGAACTTTGTATGATGCGGGTATTGATGACTTTCCCTTGAGGATTACCCATGATATGTAAGGTGGTTTTACGATTTTGATTTTCTAGGTCTTTGTTTGTGTAATTGAGTGTTGGGGGTGTTTTCCATTGTGGCTGCACTTGTGCAACTGTTTTTGGCGTTTGTGCTTGTAATGCAATGAGTGGACTCAATAATAAAAAGCTTAGTCCTAAAATTTTAATATTCATTAGAATTCCCTTATAAATTTGTGTCTGATCATAAAGAAATTTAATGGATAATTAAAGTAAATAATTCTCATTCTCAAGTGTAATTTTTAAAGCTTAGTTTTTATTTAATTTTTGGCTTTTTGCTTATACGATAGCCGCTTGATATGGTTGCTATTTTAAGAGGGGAAAATGGCAGATACAGAACAACTAGCAAAAAATCAGATGATTGTTTTACAACAACCAAATGGTGAAAAGATTTATCTTGATTTAAATGTCTCTACAGATACCACAGCAATAAAATCATTTGAAAAAAGTACTGATATGTCGATAGCTGCTTTTGACTATGCCACAGGAATCGCTGTGTTTTTAGGATTATGTGCTACAGGGTTGGCTTATTGGTATGGACAGAAAAGTTTTAAATTAACAGAGATGTCTTTTGATTCTTTAAACAATCAAATCAACCTTGAGAAGTAAATCGTTAAAGAAAGAGAGTTAAGAAAATTAGGTGCGGAATATATTAATATTGTTCATAATTTTATAAATAAAGCTCAGGATTTTGAAGAAAATTAGACCTCTTGCGAAAGTAAAAATCACCTCCATATAAATTTCATGAGATATCAGAAATTAAACCGTTTTTCAGATTCTGAATTCAAACGCTTAGTTGGCGTACCTCGACAAGTTTTTACTGAGATGGTAGAGGTTCTAGAAATAGCAGAATCACTCAAAAAGAAATCAGGTCGACCTCATACTTTA
>NZ_JCAKMX010000003.1:0-244671 GCF_059515825.1 Acinetobacter sp. CY17 | reverse complement strand
AAGAACAACTTGTTGTGGATTCTTACCGGTCGCCAATCTTTCGTTAAGGAGGTGATCCAGCCGCAGGTTCCCCTACGGCTACCTTGTTACGACTTCACCCCAGTCATCGGCCACACCGTGGTAAGCGTCCTCCTTACGGTTAGACTACCTACTTCTGGTGCAACAAACTCCCATGGTGTGACGGGCGGTGTGTACAAGGCCCGGGAACGTATTCACCGCGGCATTCTGATCCGCGATTACTAGCGATTCCGACTTCATGGAGTCGAGTTGCAGACTCCAATCCGGACTACGATCGGCTTTTTGAGATTAGCATCCTCTCGCGAGGTAGCAACCCTTTGTACCGACCATTGTAGCACGTGTGTAGCCCTGGTCGTAAGGGCCATGATGACTTGACGTCGTCCCCGCCTTCCTCCAGTTTGTCACTGGCAGTATCCTTAAAGTTCCCACCCGAAGTGCTGGCAAATAAGGAAAAGGGTTGCGCTCGTTGCGGGACTTAACCCAACATCTCACGACACGAGCTGACGACAGCCATGCAGCACCTGTATCAGAGTTCCCGAAGGCACCAATCCATCTCTGGAAAGTTCTCTGTATGTCAAGACCAGGTAAGGTTCTTCGCGTTGCATCGAATTAAACCACATGCTCCACCGCTTGTGCGGGCCCCCGTCAATTCATTTGAGTTTTAGTCTTGCGACCGTACTCCCCAGGCGGTCTACTTATCGCGTTAGCTGCGCCACTAAAGCCTCAAAGGCCCCAACGGCTAGTAGACATCGTTTACGGCATGGACTACCAGGGTATCTAATCCTGTTTGCTCCCCATGCTTTCGTACCTCAGCGTCAGTATTAGGCCAGATGGCTGCCTTCGCCATCGGTATTCCTCCAGATCTCTACGCATTTCACCGCTACACCTGGAATTCTACCATCCTCTCCCATACTCTAGCTTCCCAGTATCGAATGCAATTCCTAAGTTAAGCTCAGGGATTTCACATCCGACTTAAAAAGCCGCCTACGCACGCTTTACGCCCAGTAAATCCGATTAACGCTCGCACCCTCTGTATTACCGCGGCTGCTGGCACAGAGTTAGCCGGTGCTTATTCTGCGAGTAACGTCCACTATCCTAGAGTATTAATCTAAGTAGCCTCCTCCTCGCTTAAAGTGCTTTACAACCAAAAGGCCTTCTTCACACACGCGGCATGGCTGGATCAGGCTTTCGCCCATTGTCCAATATTCCCCACTGCTGCCTCCCGTAGGAGTCTGGGCCGTGTCTCAGTCCCAGTGTGGCGGATCATCCTCTCAGACCCGCTACAGATCGTCGCCTTGGTAGGCCTTTACCCCACCAACTAGCTAATCCGACTTAGGCTCATCCATTAACGCAAGGTCCGAAGATCCCCTGCTTTCCCCCGTAGGGCGTATGCGGTATTAGCAGTCGTTTCCAACTGTTGTCCCCCATTAATGGGCAGATTCCTAAGCATTACTCACCCGTCCGCCGCTGAATCCAGTAGCAAGCTACCTTCATCCGCTCGACTTGCATGTGTTAAGCCTGCCGCCAGCGTTCAATCTGAGCCATGATCAAACTCTTCAGTTTAAAATCAATAGTGCCTATAGGGCACCAATCTTGGCTCATCAATTACTGACAAAAAATTTGCTCAAATAAACTTCGAGAAATTCTTACCAATTATCAATGAAAATATATTCGATTGATCAACCAGTAAAAATCCACACAAGTTGTTCTTCATAATCTCTTAATGATTTTCTTGCATCTTCGTCAGAAGCAAGACGGTTAGCAAATCTCGTTCGCTACCGATGGATGAGCATTATAGAGAGATTTAGTTGTCTTGCAAGATAGTCAAACAAAAATAATTACTAAAATACAACTAAATGGTCAATTACTAATCAATTTGGTGTTTTTGTGATGGTTTATGACTAAAAATGGCAAATGTTTTTCTAGAAAAGTAGAAAAGTAGAAAAGTAGAAAAGTAGAAAAGTAGAAAAGTAGAAAAGTAGAAAAGTAGAAAAGTAGAAAAGTAGAAAAGTAGAAAAGTAATGCAAACATATTGTATTAAATTTTAGGCATAAAAAAATCGCTTAACGCGGTATCTTCTATTCTGACCATTAAAGTAAATGGTCGGAGCAGTAGGATTCGAACCTACGACCCCCTGGTCCCAAACCAGGTGCACTACCAGGCTGTGCTATGCTCCGCCTTACAACCTTTTAGGGTTGGGGTGAATGACGGGATTCGAACCCGCGACAACTGGAATCACAATCCAGGGCTCTACCAACTGAGCTACATCCACCGTCATGTGATGTGCTTTTACTTAAGATATAAAAAAACCGCTTAATGCGGTATCTTTATCTCGACCACCTTAATATTAAGATGGTCGGAGCAGTAGGATTCGAACCTACGACCCCCTGGTCCCAAACCAGGTGCACTACCAGGCTGTGCTATGCTCCGCCTTACAACCTTTTAGGGTTGGGGTGAATGACGGGATTCGAACCCGCGACAACTGGAATCACAATCCAGGGCTCTACCAACTGAGCTACATCCACCACAATAACAGCTTTCAGATTCTATACATCGAGCGACCAAATGGCGCGCCTGACAGGATTCGAACCTGTGACCATCCGCTTAGAAGGCGGATGCTCTATCCAACTGAGCTACAAGCGCTTAACTGATGTTACCATCATTTGGCCTTGAAGAATTGGTCGGAGCAGTAGGATTCGAACCTACGACCCCCTGGTCCCAAACCAGGTGCACTACCAGGCTGTGCTATGCTCCGATTCATCTCAGCTTTTTGTATCGAACTTATCGCTCGGTACGGTGTGCATTTTAGGCGTGACGCACTGGTACGTCAACACCTATATTTAAAAAAAGTTAAAAAAACGCATCAAACGTATAAATAAACATCATTTATACTATTTTTTAAGCATTTTTCTCTAATTTTCAACGTTTTAACTGTGCACTAAAGGCCAACATTCGATCAAGGGGTAGCTTGGCACGCTTGGCTAAAGCAGGCTCAACATGAATTTCTTGGTCGCCCCGTTGTAAAACCTCTAAAATTCCATCGAGTTCATTCATCGCCATCCAAGGGCAATGTGCGCATGAGCGACAAGTTGCGCCCTCACCTGCTGTTGGCGCTTCGATTAAGATCTTATGTGGCACAGCTTGTTGCATTTTATAGAAGATGCCGCGGTCAGTTGCCACAATCAGGCGTTCATGTGGCAGCGTCTGGGCAGCTTTAATCAATTGTGAGGTGCTCCCGACTGCATCGGCAACTTCAACTACAGACAATGGCGACTCAGGATGGACTAAAACTGCCGCATCTGGATAAAGCGCTTTCATATTTTCGATGCCACGGGCACGGAATTCTTCATGCACAATACATGCACCGTCCCAAAGCAGCATATCAGCACCTGTTTTATGCTGAATATAACGACCTAAATGTTGATCTGGTGCCCAAATAATTTTTTCACCTAAACTATCTAGGTGTTCAATAATCTCAACTGCACAGCTTGAAGTCACCACCCAATCGGCACGCGCCTTAACTGCAGCAGAGGTATTGGCATAAACCACCACGGTATGATCAGGATGGGCATCACAGAATTCAGCAAACTCTTTTTCTGGGCAACCTAAATCTAAAGAACAGGTGGCTTCCAAAGTGGGCATTAAAATGGTTTTTTCAGGCGATAAAATTTTTGAGGTTTCGCCCATAAATTTAACCCCAGCCACCACCAGAGTTTGTGCAGCATGATCGCGACCAAAACGTGCCATTTCTAAAGAGTCAGATACGCAACCACCGCTCAGTTCTGCTAACTCTTGCACTTCAGGATCACAATAATAATGTGCCACTAATACTGCATCACGCTTTTTCAGCTCAGCTAAGATCTGTGCAAATTTTTCTTGCTTCACTGATTCAGGCATGTGTGCAGTTTTTTGCTCGCCTAAACGATCTAAATGCGCCTGTACGATACTTTTCGCTTCATTGGCAATTAAATTGGTCGCATTATTCATTGTGTATTCCCTACATCCGCTTGCAGTATCTGATCAAAATGGCGTTGTGCTTTTTTGACCAGAAAGTAAAAAACAATACTTACAAAAAAGCCTCACGAATGAGGCTTTACAAAAAATTTTAGATTATGAACGATAGTCAGCATTGATCTTGACATAGTCATAAGATAAATCACAGGTATAGACCGTATCTTTGGCCTCACCGCGACCTAAAGCGACGCGAATAGTAATTTCTGTTTGTGCCATGACACGAGCACCCGCTTCTTCGGTGTAGTCTTCTGCCGCGCCGCCATCTTTACAGATTTGCACATCATCTAGCCACACTTGGATTTTTTCCACATCTAAGTCTTTGACACCCGCATAGCCAATCGCAGCTAAAATACGTCCCCAGTTTGGATCTGAAGCAAACAAGGCAGTTTTAACCAAAGGCGAATGTGCAATGCTATAAGCAATATCACAGCACTCTTGAGTATCTGCACCGCCTTCAACAGCAACAGTAATAAATTTAGTTGCACCTTCACCATCACGCACGATCAGCTGAGCTAAGCGTTTCATCACACGCGTCAACACTTCAGACACTTGAGCAAAACGCGGGTCTTCAGTCGATGAAATTTCTACACCACCTGCTTGACCAGTTGCGGCAAAAATACATGAATCATTGGTTGATGTGTCACCATCAATGGTAATACGGTTAAATGATTGATTGACAGCAGTTGATAACATTTGTTGCACAAGTTCGCGTGCAATAGGTGCATCGGTTGCCACAAAGCCAAGCATGGTTGCCATATTCGGACGAATCATGCCTGCACCTTTGGAAATACCGGTCATGGTGTAAGTGATACCATCCAGTTCAAACTGCTCAGAAGCACCTTTTGGTGTGGTATCTGTGGTCATAATGCCAGTTGCAGCATCTATCCATGCATCATTGCTTAAGCCGTCTAAAGCAGGTTGTAAGCCTGACAATAAACGTGGCATTGGCAGTTGTTCACCAATCACACCGGTTGAAAACGGTAAGATTTCTGCTTTGCTCACGCCAGCTAATTCAGCTAATTTTTCGCAGGTTGCTTCGGCATTTAGCATACCCGTTTTACCTGTACCTGCATTGGCATTACCGGTATTGATGACTAAGTAACGTGGATTGCCTAGCTTTAAATGCGCTTTAGAAATATGTACCGGTGCGGCACAAAATGCGTTCTGGGTAAATACCCCCGCAACATTTGTCCCTTGGCTAAATTCAAAAATGACAAGGTCACGTCGATTCTGATAGCGCACATACGCTTCAGCTGAACCAATTTTTACCCCTTGTACCACATGCATCTGTGGCATCGTTACGTCACCAACTGCCATTTTTAAACTTCCAATTTGGTTTTATATAAAAGAACAGCTTATTAGATATTGATAAAAAAATCGAGCCTAAAAGCCAAAATGCCAACTTTTTATCCAGTGTTAAAAAAACCAGTCATTGGACTGGTTTTAGAGAAAACTGTTGTTTATTTTGCAGCATCTAATAACGCCTGTTTGGCTTTTTGCTGGCTTTCTGCTGAAAGTGCCGGATTGGCTGCCACAATACGATCAGCATTGGCACTATTGGCTGCCACAATAGCTTGAGTTTGTAGCACAATCGGTTTGTTGTCATTATTAAAAGTATAGCTAATACCTGTACGTGGGCTAATTACCGTCACTTGATTGTCTTTGACTTGTGCTTGTGCTGTTTGTGGACCAATTGCAGCTTTTACTTTTTCTGGTGTGGTGGTCAGTTGCTCTGCCATAGCACATGTTGATACTGTGCTTAAAACCACTAAACCGATTTGTAATGCTTTTTTCATAGTGTTATCCGTAAATTTCTCGATGAGCAACTAAATAACATTGAATAGCAGCAACTGCAAACACTATTCACATAACAATAAAAAAGCCACTCAATCGAGTGGCTAATTAGGTAAAATTAGATTTTACCGTGACATTGCTTATATTTTAGACCTGAGCCGCATGGACATGGTGCATTACGACTGGCTGGTGCTCCAAAACTTTGTACCTGCTCAGCCACAGGGCTAAAGTTAGCGTCTACAACAGGTGCCTCCTGAGCATCTGCTAGGTTAAGTTGCAACGCCGCCGCTTGCGCTTCAGCTTGGGCTTGCTTTTGCGCTTCCATCTCAGCGATTTCTTCTGGGGTTGGTACATGGATTCGTGATAGATCTGTCACGACATCCGATTTAATCACCGCCAGCATATTAACAAATAAGTTAAAGGCTTCTTTTTTGTATTCTTGCTCAGGGTTTTTCTGTGCATAACCACGCAAATGAATCCCTTGGCGCAAGTAATCCATCGCAGCCAAGTGCTCTTTCCAGTGGCGATCAAGCGAACTTAAAGTAAAGTGACGTTCAAGCATGGCCGCTGACTCTGTACCCATTTGTTCACGGCGCGCGTTATAACGCCCTATCACCTCATCCGTAATACGACGTGCCAAGCCTTCTTCATCTAAACGACGATCTTGCTCTAACCATGCATGAATTGGTAAATCAATCGAAAATTCTTCACGTAATGCCGCTTCTAAACCCGGTACATCCCATTGGTCATGAATCGATTCAGGTGGAATATAAGTTTCAATTACACCTTTCATTACTTCACGATGCATTTCTTCTAAATAATCGTGTAGTGAGCTTTCCGCTAAAATGTCATCACGTTGTGAGTAGATGATCTTACGTTGTTCGTTGTTGACGTCGTCGTATTTCAACAAGTTCTTACGAATATCAAAGTTACGTGCTTCAACTTTACGCTGCGCATTCTCAATTGAGCGCGACACCATCTTGTGTTCAATCGCTTCATCTTCCGAAAGACCCATGGCTTTCATCATATTCACAACACGGTCACCGGCGAAGATCCGCATTAAGTCATCTTCAAGCGATAAGTAGAAACGTGATACACCTGGGTCACCTTGACGACCCGCACGACCACGCAACTGGTTATCAATACGACGTGATTCATGACGTTCTGAACCAATGATGTGTAAACCACCTGATGCCAACACGGCTTCATGGTTTTTCTCCCACTCTGCTTTTAGACGTGCTTCGTCCTCTGAAGTTGGGTTTTCAATTTTAGCCAGTAAGGCTTTCCAGTTACCCCCCAGCAAAATATCGGTACCACGACCTGCCATGTTGGTGGCAATGGTCACCGCGCGCGGCGCACCGGCTTGGGCGATAATATCGGCTTCACGTTCGTGTTGCTTCGCATTTAAGACTTCGTGATGAATGCCTGCCGCTTTTAACTTGTCAGATAAAATTTCTGAAGCTTCAATAGTTGCTGTACCAATTAGGATTGGTGCAACACCAGCTTCATGCACACGCTGAATTTCTTGAATAATGGCGTTGTATTTACCTTCGCGATTTAAATAAATTAAATCGTCATGGTCTTTACGCACCATTGGGCGATGAGTTGGAATTAACACCACATCAAGGCTGTAAATTTCTT
Organism: Acinetobacter sp. CY17; assembly: GCF_059515825.1. Classification (NCBI taxonomy): domain Bacteria; kingdom Pseudomonadati; phylum Pseudomonadota; class Gammaproteobacteria; order Moraxellales; family Moraxellaceae; genus Acinetobacter; species Acinetobacter sp. CY17. The sequence goes on along the minus strand of NZ_JCAKMX010000003.1, from coordinate 237,204 downwards.
TCATTTCCGCCGCTTCAGTATCGGCAGTACCGGTCATCCCTGACAGCTTTTTATATAGACGGAAATAGTTTTGGAAAGTCGTAGTCGCAAGGGTTTGGTTTTCCGGCTGAATTTCTAAGCCTTCTTTGGCTTCGACCGCTTGATGTAAACCCTCTGACCAACGGCGACCTGGCATGGTACGACCCGTGTTTTCATCCACAATGATAATTTCGCCATCATGAATGATGTAATGCACGTTACGTTGGTACAAGAAATGCGCACGAATTGCCGCAGAAACATGATGCACCAAGTTTAAATTGGCTGCTGAATATAAGCTTTCGCCTTCAGCTAACAGACCCATGGCAATCAGTTCTTGTTCTACGGTTTCATAACCAATTTCGGTCATCTCGACCGAGCGTTGTTTTTCATCAATCCAAAAATGTCCGCCATCTGCGACTTTTTCTTCTTTTTGTGGCACTAATTTTGGTGGAATGCTGTTGATGGCTGCATAAAGCTGCGAAGAATCATCAGATTGACCAGAAATAATTAAAGGTGTACGCGCTTCATCAATTAAGATCGAATCGACCTCATCAATAATGGCATAAGTTAAACCACGTTGTTTTTTCTCTTCTAAAGAAAACACCATGTTGTCACGAAGATAGTCAAAACCAAATTCGTTATTGGTACCATAAGTAATATCGGCACGATATGCTTCTGACTTTTCGGTTGGATCTTGCATGGAGTAAATCACGCCAATGCTCAAACCTAAAAATTCAAATAATGGACGGTTTAACTCCGCATCACGCTGGGCCAAATAATCGTTGACGGTAATGACATGCACACCTTGACCACTTAAAGCATTTAAATAAGATGCCAAAGTACCCATTAACGTTTTACCCTCACCAGTACGCATTTCTGCGATTTTACCTTCGTGTAGGGTAATACCACCAATCAACTGTACGTCATAATGACGCATGCCCATAATACGTTTACCCGCTTCACGACACACCGCAAAGGCTTCAGGTAAGAGTTGGTCTAGGCTTTCACCATTGTTATAACGTTGTTTGAATTCTTGGGTTTTTGCAGATAAGTCTGCATCGTTTAAGGCAGATATCGTCGGCTCGAGCGCATTAATCTTATCTACGATTTTACGCATGCGTTTGAGTTCGCGCTCATTTTTGGTACCGAAGATTCCTCCGATCAGACTTGCCAACATGAATAGACTCTCTAAATCTTGCTTGTCAAAAGAAAAAATTTGTTCTTGGCTGTTATTATGGTGCTAGAAATTTCAAGTACAAGGCTTTTAAGCAGTTCACTGTAAAAAAAAGTCATTCTCAAGCGGTGTGGCACTGGCAAGCTGTTTAGCGACAGCTATCGTCTTATGCCCAGTCATTTAGCATTTTTATTCATAAAAACATCTTAAAACACTATTTTTAATTATATAAAAACTGCGGCATAGTCATTGGCATAGACAACAAAATATAAGTTTACTGAGGTGAGTATGAGTTTACGTTTAGGTGATATCGCCCCTAATTTCCAGCAAGATTCAAGTGCAGGATTAATTGATTTTTACGAGTTTTTAGGCGATAGCTGGGGAATTTTATTTTCACATCCTGCCGACTATACGCCAGTCTGCACCACAGAACTGGGCTTTACGGCCAAACTCAAAGCTGAATTTGAAAAGCGTAATGTCAAAGCCATTGCGTTATCAGTTGATGATGTGGATTCTCATCACGGTTGGATTGAAGATATTAACACCACGCAAAATACCACGGTTAATTTCCCAATCATTGCCGATCAAGATCGTAAAGTCTCAACCCTATATGATTTTATTCACCCAAATGCTAGTGAAACCTTAACAGTACGCTCTTTGGTCATTATTGATCCAAATAAAAAGGTGCGTTTAATTATTACTTATCCTGCATCTACAGGGCGTAACTTTGATGAAGTATTGCGTGTGGTGGATTCATTACAACTGACCGATAACTATAAAGTGGCTACGCCTGCCAACTGGCAACATGGCGATGATGTGGTGATTGTGCCGTCTTTACAAGATGAAGAGGAAATCAAACAACGTTTTCCAAAAGGTTATAAAGCGGTGACGCCTTATTTACGCCTTACGCCACAGCCTGAGACAAACTAAGACACTGTCTTAGTTTGGCGCAAGACAAGCGCAGCGCGTAGTGATATAAGGAAAACTCTGCTTGGTTGGAGCGCAAGATTCACAGCTAGGCTGTGAATGTAAGGATAAGCGAAGCACTGCTTCGCCCTTGTGCAAGACGAGAAGCGATGCTTCGAGTGGCAAAACCCAAAGCACTGCTTTTGAGTTTTGTAGAGAACAAACGTCGTGATACCAAACTCAATCACATGATGAAATATAAAAAATATGCGATTTAAGTGGGTTGATTTACAGCAATCGTTCGGTCAAACCGCTTAAATTATGCTTTAGGTTCAGCTCATCTTCGGATGAGCTTTTTTTATGCTATATATAGATGATGAAAAAAATAATCCTGCTTTTTTGCTGTTTAAGTTCCGGCTGTATGACTACAGCAACTTTGCCTTTAAATCAACGCCCGCCCACTTGGGCGAGTCCTATTCAACCACAGCATAATTTTTATCAGGTCAGTGCATCAGTATTTCGTAGTCAACAGCCGAATGAGGTACTGGCGCGGCTGATCGCAGAACAAGATATAGATGTGGTGTTAAATTTACGCCCACATTCCGCTCATTATCCAGAGCTGCATGTGCAAACGCTGCATGTACCAATCCGCACTTTTGCTTTTTCAGAACAGCATATCGTGGCAGCCTTGCAGCAGATTCAAGCCGCAGAAGCACAAGGACAGAAAATCTTAGTGCATTGTTATCACGGTGCGGATCGCACTGGGGTTATTGTCGCTATGTACCGCATTATCATACAAAACTGGGCTGTGAATGAGGCAATTGCAGAAATGCATCATGGCGGTTATGGCTTTCATTATATTTGGCAACAGCGCTTTGCTGAGTTGTTTACACCTGAAAAAATAAAATGGATTCGTCAGCAACTGGCGAATCCATCTTCAGTCAGTGTTTGAGCACTTAGCGTTTATCTAAAGGTACCCAATCAATCACCCATGCCGACTTGGTATTTAAGCTTGGATCAGAATTGACTTTTTTACGTAGATCGTCAGCAGCTTCGCGGCTCTTGGCAGGTCCAACCATAATCCTTACCCCTTTAGAAGTTGGACTTTTAGTTACTTTATAACCTTGAGAACGTAGCTTGGCAGCAATCGAGTCTGCATTAGCTTGGTTAGCTGCTAAAGCGACTTGTACCATCCATTGACCGTTTGGTTTGCCTTCTTTTTTCGCTTCAGCCTTGGCTTCTTCGGCTTTTTTCTTTTCAGCCTCTAATTTACGTTTTTCCTCAGCTTTTTTAGCTTCTTCGGCTTTGCGTTTCTCTTCGGCTTTTTTCTGTTCGGCAGCTTTCTTCTCAGCCTCTAATTTACGTTTTTCCTCCGCTTTTTTGGCATCTTCAGCTTTCTTTTGCTCAGCGGCTTTTTTCTCAGCTTCAGCCTTTTTTGCGTCATCGGCTAAACGTTTTTGTTTGGCTTTTTCATCTTCCACTAATTCAGGTGGAATATTGTCGGAGCTTTGCTGACTAGCACGGTGCGCATTTAAAGCTGCATATTCTTCAGCTGCTTTACGCGCAGCTTCCGCCTCAGCTTGTTGCTGCATGGCTAAAAATTCTGCGGCACGCGCTTCTTGTTCAGCCACTGCTTTTTCACGAGCACGGCGTTGTTCTTCTAATAAACGTTGTTCGGTGGCAACATCGACCGTGAGCGGTTGCAGTTGCATTACAGGTTCAGCTTCGGGTTGTGGATTTTTCTTTTGCTGTTGCACCTGTTCCACTAAATCCGAACTACGAATGTTATTTTGGTGAATTTCTTCTTTACCTTTAAGTAATAGCGCAGCAAGTAATACCCCACCACCTAATAAAACAACACCACCCATCCAACGTTGTTTACTATTCATTAACATGCTTCCAAATACTCCCATACCGCTTCTAAGGTATGAAACGAGCCACATACCAAAATCAGCTGATTATTGTTTGTTTCATCGAGCGCTGATTTAAAAGCGAGTTTTACACTGTCAAAATGCTGCACGTTCTGATTACTTAATGCGACATCGAGCTGCGTAAGGGGTGCAGCACGCGGTACATCAAGTGCTGCAATTTTCCACAAAGCGATATGATCTTTCAACATATCACAGACAGATTTAATGTCTTTATCGGTCAACATTGAAAAAACTGTGACCACTTCTGTGTATTCTGGATGATGACTTAAGTATTGTTGTAGCTGCTTGAGTAAAAATTCCACGCCATGTGGATTATGTCCTGCATCAAAAATGACGGTTTTATCTTGAATTTGGCGCACTTCAAAACGACCCTGTAATTTGGCGTTTTGAATCCCTTGGCTTAAGGCCGATTGGCTCATCTGTAAATCACTGACCAATACAGCAGCCACAGCGGTAGAAATATTGTCTAAAGCTAAACTGCCTGTCGGGAGTTTTAAGGTGGTGGCACTAGAAGCAAAGTTCCAAGTTTGACCGTTGTCATCAATCTGATAAAAATAATCATGATTTAAAGCATAAAGCGCTGCATGACATTCAGCCGCTTTATCGGCAATGGCTTGGGGAATTTGTTGTTGCCCGCCAAAAATCACTGGAATATTCGGGCGAATAATACCTGCTTTTTCAAAGGCAATCTTTTCAATGCTATTGCCTAACCAATCGGTATGATCCAGTCCAATATTGGTAATCACAGCCACATCTGGATTGACCACATTGACCACATCCAAACGTCCACCCAAACCGACTTCTAACACCCAAACATCACAATCTTTGTTGTTAAAAATCACAAACGCCGCAAGTGTGGTGGCCTCAAAAAATGAGAGGCTTAAACCACATTCGCGGCGTGCTTGATCCACTTGTACAAACGCATCAATTAAGCTTTGGTCATCCACCTCAATGCCATTGATTTTTACGCGCTCGTTAAAGCGGTAAATATGCGGGGATTGATATAAACCGACATGATAGCCACCAGCCTTTAAAATGGCGGCTAAAGTGGTGGTGGTAGAACCTTTACCATTGGTGCCCGCGACAGTAAAGACTTTGGCTTGAGGGCGCGTTACAGCCAGCTTTTCAGCGACGGGAATGACACGCTCTAAACCTAAATCAATGCCTGTAACGTGAACATGGCCCCAATAATCGAGCCATGTTGCTAAAGAATCTGTTGCAAGTGGAGCTTGTGTGTTCAAGGTAAATTCATTAACTTCGTGATGATGCGATATACAGTATCACGTAATGCATGACGATGAACAATTTGATCGACTACACCATGCTCAAGTAAGTATTCCGCACGTTGGAACGGTTCTTCTAACTTTTCACGTACCGTTTGTTCAATGACACGTTTACCAGCAAAACCAATCATGGCTTTCGGTTCAGCAATATGCACATCACCAATCATTGCAAGCGATGCAGTTACACCACCGTAAACAGGATGGGTTAACACCACGATATACGGTAGACCTGCATCTTTCATACGTTGAATGGCAGCTGAAGTACGCGCCATTTGCATTAAAGATAACATCCCTTCTTGCATACGCGCGCCACCTGATGCGGCAAAACATACTAATGGTTGACGGTCTTGAATGGCTTTTTCCGCTGCTTGCACAAAACGGTCACCAACAACCGTACCCATTGAGCCGCCCATAAAGTCAAACTCAAAGGCACAAGCAATTAACGGTAGGTCTTTGAGTAAACCTTGCATTACCACCAATGCTTCAGTTTCACCCGTTTTCTTTTGTGCTTCTGCCATACGCTCTGGATAAGCTTTGCTGTCGACAAAGTTTAACGGATCTTTGGCTTTGAATTCCTGACCCAATTCAGTTTGCACTTGATCGAGGAACCAAGTTAAACGATCACGGGCTTTCATACGCAAATGTTCGTCACATTGTGGACACACATAGGCATTAAAGCTCATGGCAGTACGGGTCACTAAAGCGTGACATTCGGTACATTCAACTGTAGGTTCAGTTGACGTGGCTTTTACTGTTTGTTGTTCATCGGGAACTTGAATGCCTGGTACGCCGCGCTGGGTCCACGGCGTCGATGGGCTAAGAACTTTCCCTGCTTTCACTTGTTGATTCATACTAACTCATCGAGCGCAGCTCGAAGCTCCTTGACTTTATTAACCGTTTCAATCACGGCTTGTTCTGGCGCTAAAGTGGCAAATTGTTTTACAAATGCACTACCCACAATCACAGCATCCGCTGCTACACCCATAGCTTTGGCAGAGGCAGCATCACTGATACCAAAACCTACACCTACAGGTACGTCTGTTACTGCTTTAATTTTTTGGATACGTTGTGCTGCTTCAGAGACATCTAAAGTTGCCGCACCCGTCACCCCTTTTAACGACACATAGTAAATAAAGCCACGCGCTTGCTTGGCGACATATTCAATACGTTCATTGGTTGAAGTGGGTGCAAGTAAGAAGATTTGATCCATGTCGTATTTTTCCAATACTGCATTAAAATCGCCAGCTTCTTCTGGTGGTAAATCCACCAACAGCACACCATCTACACCACATTCGCTGGCAATAGATACAAATTTTTCATAACCAATCACTTCAACAGGATTTAAGTATCCCATCAAGACCACTGGTGTCGTTTGATCTTGCTCACGAAACGCTTTGACCATGTTTAAAGCATCCAAGGTATTGGTGCCGCCTGCTAAAGCACGTTCAGCGGCTAAAGCAATCACTGGACCATCCGCCATAGGGTCGGAAAATGGTAAGCCCAGTTCAATCACATCTACCCCAGCCTTCACCATTTGATGTAGTAAATCAACCGTGACGTGTGGATGCGGATCTCCTGCCATCACATAAGAAACTAAGGCTTTTTGCTGTTGTGACTTAAGCTGGGCAAATCGGCTGGCTAAACGTGACATAGGGTTGCACTTTCCTTGAATATTAAAACGGAGACGTTAGTTTTGTATCAATACAAGACCCAAGCATTGTAACGCTATTTTTTGCTCATTGGATAGAGTACAAATCAAGCAACATTTTTGGGTCTGTTTGCGGGTTTAAATCAGAACAAACCTATGCCCTACATTTACTAATATTTGCTTTTTTTTCTCAATGATCAAAGATTCCTAATTTTGGCTTTAAAAAAATTGTCTTGAATTAGACCAACTTAGTTTAATTTTTAAAAATTTGATATAAAAAGCCAAGTTAGCATTTACATTTAAACTTGGCCTAAATTGCAAAAGCTGCATTATACTAGGCATATTCTTGTATATTTTTTATCTCCCTATGACTTCCGATGCAGCTCAGAAAGTGCAAGCACGCATGCTTGCGCTATTGCCGCTTATTGTTTTTTTAGCCATTTTTTTAGGCAGCGGTATTTATCACACCCTTATTGGCACTGAGTTTGCCTTTTATCAAATGAAAGCACCCGTTGCTGCAATTCCTGCAGTGATTTTGGCGGTTGTACTCTATCGCGGCAGGCTCAATGACGGCATTGAGGCGTTTTTAAAAGGCGCCAGTCACCCTAATTTAATTTTAATGTTTATGGTGTTTATGCTGGCCGGTGCTTTTGCCAGCGTGAGCTCCTCCATTGGCAGTGTAGATGCCACGGTACAGCTGGGTTTGTCCATTATTCCACCTAGCTTTGTACTGCCGATGCTGTTTTTAATTTCAGCCTTTATTGCCACGGCCATGGGCACCTCTATGGGCACCATTGCCGCCTGTGCCCCAATTGCCTTTGGTTTCTCCCAAGCCACGGACATTGCAGCAGTATATGCCATTGGTGCGGTGGTCGGTGGTGCGATGTTTGGTGACAATCTCTCAATGATTTCGGATACCACCATTGCCGCCACCAGTAGTCAAAAAGTACAACTGCGCGATAAATTCCGTGTCAATGTCTGGATTGCAGTCCCTGCAGCGCTTGCCACAGTCGTGATTTACTTTTTACTCACCAACTCTTCTAAAGCCATCAGTTATCAAGATTTTAATGCATGGCTTATTCTGCCTTATGTGGCGGTTTTTATTTTAGCATTTAGTCGTTTACATGTATTGGGTGTTTTAACCATCGGTGTATTGCTGTCAGCTTTAATGGGATTATGGGTGACACCTGAGCTGGATATTTTTAAAATCAATACTGCTGTTTACGATGGCTTTGTAGGCATGTTTGAAGTGGCATTGTTGTCGATGTTCTTAGGCGGTTTATCTGCCATCATGCAACGTGAGGGTGGTCTACAGTGGCTGATTGAACGCATTTATGCTATTACCCGCTTATTGAAAGTCGGGCGTCAACGTGCAGGGGAAATTGGCATTAGTTTCTTGGTGATTTTCTCAAATTTATTTGTGGCCAATAACACTGTTGCGATTATTTTATCGGGCGATATGGCACGTGAAGTGGCAAAAGAATATGGCGTTGACCCAAAACGCGCAGCAGCCCTCATGGATATTTTCTCTTGTGTGATTCAAGGTTTAATCCCCTATGGTGCGCAATTATTATTGGCCTGCTCAATTGCCAAAATGTCACCCGTAGAGCTGATTAGCAGCGTGTATTACTGCTGGGTATTGGCCGTGATGGCCATCATAGCGATTGTAATGCGTTATCCACGCCTTAAAGCTTAAGCTGTTTAAGCATTCAAAAAAGCGACCTTAGGGTCGCTTTTTTTGCATAGCACTTATAGTTTACGTGCATGCTGCTCAAAAATGCCATATTCAGCATCCCATTCTAATACACGTTCTGCCAAGCGAATTGAGCCACTAATTTTACTCTGCCATTGTTGAAATTGGCTGCCACTAAAACGGAAATTAAATTTTTCGCTACGTGCCCACTGTGGGTAAATGATTAAATCCACCTGCCCATCTATAGAACGTACCCGCCATTGCTTTGCATCTAACTGCTCAAACATGACTTCAGCCAATGGATAAATCACGCCATCGAGCCACAAACTATTTTCAGTTTGGCTATGATCACCTGCGGCTAAATTCAAACCAACACGATGTTGCCCATTGAGCCAGAAATTACAGCTCAACCAAAACCAACTGGTTTCCGGCTTAAAAAAGCCACACGTGTCGTCTAAGCTGGCAAAAGTTTTCGCATCAAATTGAATCATTTTGCCTTTTTTATCAACAAAATGCCCTTCGCAGCCTAAGGTAGTAAGCTTTTGGCTATATAGCCAACCATTTTTAGCCACGGGAATACAGGTACTTAGTGGATCTGTACCTGCACAAAAGATGCGTGCGCTGAGTTTAACTTCACCATATTTACTGGCACGTAAATAACGTACGCCGTGGGCATGATCAATGGTCAATTCAAACGGTGATTTTTGAAAATGACTATGGTTAAACAGCGGTTGTTCATCAAGCTGAGTATTACGTGCTAGTAAGGTTGAACCTTGCCATTCTAATACTTCACCAGTTTGATGGTCATACACATAAATTAGACCGTAACCTGCCCAAGCCAAATCAGCGATCGCAAAACCAATACTATAGTGCTGATGCTGAATGCTACAAAATTTAAATTTTTTATATTTTAAACGCTTACGCCAACCGAGCAGTTCAAACCCTTGCTCATTTTTGTATTGAAATAGCTGATAATTGATCCGAGTGGGAATCGCATCAAAACGGCCATACTGTGGCTGTCCATTGGACTGAATTAGATCCATCTATTCCCACTCGCTAAAAGACCTATACTGTTGATCTGTATTATGCCAATAAAATTTATGCTGCATAGAGCATAGTGCATTTTTTCTTTGAGTTGAAGCTCACACTTTTGCTGTTCAGTTTAAGCCTCACAAGGTCAAATAGGTATTTTCCCAGCGATTGCCATTAAAATCACCCGCCACCAATTGCACATAACGTCCATGCACATGGTCAATGGCAATACAATCATCCACCTCTAGCACACGATCGGTGTGTTGTTTTTGCCAACTTGCCGCAAAATAATTTTTGCCACGTTGCTTAGCGACTATGGCATTTTGTGCCACCACCAACACATAACGATGCAATTCGCCAAATTCATGTGCACTATAACCGCCTAAATTAATCAGATAGAGCTTGTCATCGCTTGGGTTTGGTGCTGCGTCACTGAACTGGATTTGATAAGATTGACCTTCAAATTCAATGCCATTAATTTGCGCCCACGCATCAATATGTAAGCCTTTTTGTTCACCAAACCAAGCCGTTTGGAGCTGCGTATAAGTATCTTTTAAGTCTTCACCGACCGCTAAGACCACATCATGCACTTCGGTGTTAGCACGCGCATGGCGACCACCGAGCATGACAATAAATAAACTTGGCATACATCCAATCCCTAGACAACATCAATTTATTATCATAACCAAGTCAATATAGCCTGTCGCCTAAACACTTCAATTTTTTAAGACATTATTTTTATAAATAAAAAATCGCACCCAATTACTTGAATGCGATTTTATTTTAAGCTCTCTTAAAGCCTCTCCAAACAGGAGAGGACTTTAGAGCAATTACATTTCGACCATTTCTACGCCATCAATACGGGCAACGGTCATGAGATCTTTATCACCACGACCTGAGACAGTGGCAATAATAATTTGATCTTTCGACATGGTTGGCGCAAGTTTAGTGACATACGCCATGGCATGTGAGCTTTCTAGCGCCGGAATAATGCCTTCAATTTGGGTTAAATCACGGAAACCTTGTAGGGCTTCTTGGTCATTAATTGGCATGTACTGCACACGGTTCATATCTTTTAAGAAACTGTGTTCAGGACCCACACCCGGATAATCTAGACCTGCAGAAATTGAATGTGTTTCAATGATTTGACCTTGTGCATCTGACATTAAGTAAGTGCGGTTACCGTGCAACACACCCACATGACCTGCATTTAAAGGGGCTGAATGTTTACCGGTTTCAATACCGTGACCTGCGGCTTCTACGCCATACATTTTCACATCTTGATCGTTTAAGAATGGGTAGAACAAGCCCATGGCATTTGAACCACCGCCTACACATGCCACTAAAGCATCTGGCAAACGACCCGCTTGTGCTTGAATTTGTTGACGTGCTTCACGACCAATAATCGATTGGAAATCACGTACCAACTGCGGATATGGATGTGGACCTGCCACTGTACCAATCACGTAATAGGTTGAATCAACATTGGTGACCCAATCACGCATCGCCTCGTTCATGGCATCTTTTAAGGTCTTAGAGCCACTTTCGACAGGCACAACCGTCGCACCCAATAAACGCATACGATACACGTTCATGGCTTGACGTTTCACGTCATCCGCGCCCATATACACCACGCATTCTAGACCTAAACGTGCTGCGATGGTTGCGGTTGCCACACCATGCTGACCTGCACCCGTTTCTGCAATAATACGCTTTTTACCCGACAGTTTTGCCAATAAAGCCTGACCAATGGTGTTATTCACTTTATGTGAACCAGTATGGTTTAAGTCTTCACGTTTTAAGTAAATCTGCGCACCGCCAAGGTGCTTGGACCATCGTTCAGCATAATATAAAGGACTAGGACGACCTACATAGTAGGCGAGATCACGGTCGAATTCTGCCAAAAACTGCGCATCATCTTTCATACGGAAATAGAGTTGCTCTAAATCCTGTAATGCAGCCATGAGAGTTTCTGACACAAAACGTCCGCCATGGATACCGAAATGCCCACGTGCGTCGGGGAATTGGGTATAGTCAATCACATTATTTTGCTGATCCACGTTGGACTCCTTGCATAAAGTGTTCAATGAGTTGTCGGTCTTTAATACCTTTTGCGGATTCTACGCCTCCGCTGACATCCACCGCATAAGCACGGGTGATTTCAATGGCGTGTGCAACATTGTCAGGGCTTAAGCCCCCTGCCAAGATTAAAGCAAGGTCAAGTTTTGGAAAAGTTGACCAGTCAAATGCCTGTCCTGTGCCACCTTTTAAAGTTGGATGCCATGCATCTAATAACATGGCACTCGCCCCTACCGCATGGTAGCTGCCCAGCAGAGTCTCTAGATCCATATCGGGCTTCACCTGAATGGCTTTATACCAACGTCGCCCTGTTGCTTTTGCAATCGCTTGGCATTGCTCGGGCGTTTCGTCACCATGAAACTGTAATACGTCGAGTGGAACCTGTTGTAAAGTGGCTTGAATCTCTTCAAGCGTGGCATTCACAAACAGTCCAACCAATTGTACATAGGCGGGAATATGTGTCGCCAATTCAGCAGCTTGCTCAATAGTGACACTTCGAGGACTCGGTGGATAAAACACTAAACCAATGGCATCAGCACCGCTATCAACAACGGCTTGAATGTCTTGGCTTCTGGTGATTCCACAGATTTTGGCACGCGTTCGCATATCTTGTTCTGGCTTTAACTCATCCTGATTTATAGCCAATCTATAAATTCTAACAATCCGCATTGTAAAGCAATTTTGCGATGTTGCGTAAAGTTCATCCAGATAATTATCTAGCCACATTGTTTAGACTTTGTCCAGTGCGTATACTCTGCCGCAATTGCATAGGGTTTTGGGAAGTTGGTGCAAAACCAACACTGCCCCCGCAACGGTAAAATGAAAAGCATACCTTTATAAATCAACCAGATTTACACCACTGCATGAGATGTGGGAAGGTGGGTATGTAGCAAATGCACATTTAAGTCCGGATACCAAACCTATGCCCCGTAACTCAATCATTCACGAGGGGTGAATGTATGGAGCAACACTCATGTCTATTCATTTTCAGCCAACCGCTTTAGTTGGTGCGATCGCACTTGCGTTGGGTTTTTCTTCTTCAAGTTTTGCCAACACTTCGCCAACAGCGCAAGCCAAACTTAATACTATTGTGGTGACCGCAACACGTTCTGCAGAACAGATTGAAGACGTGCCTGCACGCATCAATGTGATTGGTGTAGATGAGATTGAGCAATCACCCATTGCCTCCTTTCCACAACTGATGATGACCGATGCATCTATCAATATGGTGCAATCTGGTGGTTATGGTCAAATTGCCTCTTTATTTATGCGGGGTACGGAATCTGACCATACATTGGTGCTGCGTGATGGTGTGCGTTTAAATAATGATGCCAGCGGTCTTGCCTCAAATAGCTTTATTGATACCACTGAAATCAAACAGATTGAGATTTTAAAAGGCCCAGCATCAGTACTCTATGGCACCAATGCCATTGGTGGTGTGGTGCAAATGATCACCAAAACCCCAACCAAAAATTCGGCTTTCGTATCTGCTGAAGTGGGTGAAAATAGCACTTATAAAACCATTTTAGGTCTTGATGCGGTAAACAATGGTTTTTATGCGCAACTGCGTGGTCAACGCCTTGAAACTGACGGCACCAAAATTTTTGATTATGTAGGTGCAGAACCTGCCAGCTATGATCAAAAAGGTTTTTCCGGCAAGTTCGGATATGCCAGTGATGCTTTCGATATCACGCTTGAACATTCTGAAAATGAAGGTCGTGCACAGTACGAAGACTATAGTTGGAGCACTTATACTTATAGCCCACGTGCACATAACTTTTTAAACCAAGTCACAACCTTAAGCACCCGTTATCAAGCCAGTGACAACACTGAACTTAAAGCTCGTGTATCGCATTTTAAAGATGTGTTAACACAAATCAATGTGGCGGAAGAAACCAGGTTTGAGTCTGATGAATATGACCTCAGTCTTCGTCAAGAGCTGACTTCACATCAAAACCTTACATTAGGTGTGAACCATAAGGCTTTAGACACCGAAACCCGTAAACCAACAGATTCGTTCCAAGAAAAATTGGACAGCACAGGCTATTATGTCCAGCACCAATTGCAAACGGACAAGCTCAAAACCCAAGTTGGCGTCCGTGTTGAAGACAATCAAAAATATGGCACACATACCGTAGGACAAGCGGCTGTACGTTACTTCTTCCAGCCCCATATCAGTGTCTACAGTAATATTGGTTCGGCATTTAAAGCGCCAACCATGAATGACTTGTATTATGGATATTATGCCAACCCAGAACTCAAGCCCGAAGAAAGCCTGTCTTATGAACTCGGGGTAGATTGGCAAATCAATACAGCTTGGCGCAGTGGCTTATCGGTCTACCGTACCGAAATTGATCACTTAATTGACAGCGACCCAGCCAATGATTGGAAACTGGCCAACATTGATGCAGTAACCATTGATGGCGCAGAAGTTTATCTGCATTTTCATCAAGATCAATGGTTTGCCAAAACCAGTTATAGCTATAACAAAGCCACCAATGATGCCTCTGGTGAAGACTTAAGCCGTCGCCCACGGCAAAAGCTGGCTTTATCGTTAGGTTTGGCTGATGAAGTCTATGGACTCTCGGCAACACTCACCGCCAATAGCCGTTCCGACAGTAGTGCGTATGATGAAGATATGATTCCAGGTCATATGCAAATTGATTTACATGGCTACTACCATGCCAATCCATATACCAAATTGTTCTTTAACGTCCAAAATGCAGGCGATGCCAACTATAAAACGGCTTCTCCAGGCAACTATGATGGTCACTACTACCTCAGCGGTGGACGAGTCGCCTCGATGGGTGTGACGTTTAAATACTAATTTAAATACTGGCTTCAATATTCAGTCAGCATTGCAGTCTATTTTGCATCATGTCAGTACGATGGCATTATGCTTGAATTCAACATTCAAAAATAAAGGAACTCTCATGGGTCACCGTTTAAGTAAAATTTATACCCGTACAGGCGATTCAGGCACCACAGGATTGGGCGATGGCTCACGCGTTGCCAAAGATGATTTGCGTATTGAAGCCTTAGGGGATGTCGATGAGCTTAACTCAAGTATTGGCGTACTGCGCTCACACATTGGCATGAGTGATTTAACTGAAGAGCAGAAGGCCAAATGGGATAAATCGCTCAGCTTAATTCAGCATTGGTTATTTGATTTAGGCGGCGAAGTCTGTATTCCAAACTTTAATTTAGTACAGCCTGTTGCCATCGAATATCTAGAACATGATATCGATGCCATGAATGAATCACTCCCTATGCTCAAAGACTTTATTTTACCCGCGGGGAGCTTGGTGTGTAGTTATGCTCATCAGGCACGTAGCGTTTGCCGCCGTGCCGAACGACGCTTAATGGCCGTACATAACCGCGACCAAAATATTCAAGCACCATCTTTGCAATTGCTCAATCGTCTCTCTGATTGGTTATTTGTGGCATCACGCACCCTACAGTTACAAACTGGTGGCCACGAAATGTTATGGCAAAAAAATATTAATGAAAGCATCTAAATTGACCTTTAAAAATAGATGATCTTTCATCCGATCATTCTTGCAATTGAGAATGATCGGAGCAAAATAGCGTCACATTTTTGTCACGTCTCTTGTTTATCATGTCCTTTCTACAGATTTTGATAGGTTTTACATGCGCATAATTGGTCATCGCGGTGCGCGTGGTGAAGCACCTGAAAATACGCTCGGCGGCTTTCAATATATCCAAGATTTAGGCATTCTTGGCGTAGAGTTTGATGTACGTCAACTCAAAGACCATGCCTTAATTGTCATGCATGACGATCAAATGCTCAGAACTACAGGACAAGATAAACATCTTTATGAGTGTAGTGCTGCGGATTTAGCCCAGTATAATCATGCAGTGGCTTGGTCAACTTGGAATCAATTTGAACCTACTCCACTGCTGCAACAAACCTTAAATGTAATTTATAACTTTGATCATATCGAAGTAGAAGTCAAAGCGGTGGCCTCAGCACAACATGCTATGCACCTCACTCAAACCTTACAACAACAATTACAAGGGTTTGAACACAGCGCCATTATTACCAGTTTTGACCATAAAATTCATCACGCCTTGCAGCAGCAAAACTCAACCTTTAAACGGGGTTTACTCATTGAAGATACGCGTGGTGAAAAGGCCATTGAAGATGCATTAAGCTTAGGTTGCTGCCAAATTGGCTGGATGAATGAATTAGCCACGACTGAACTGATTCAAGCGACACAACATGCCAATCTTAACGTCAGTGTGTGGACAGTTAATGAGATTGAACGCGCTAAACAGCTGCGTGATCTAGGTGTTCAAGGCCTGATTACTGACTATCCAAAATTGATGTTAGAGCAACTCTAAGCTTGTAAAAAAGCCCTATTGAATAGGGCTATAGAGTTAAGGTTTTTGCGCCACAATCACACTACGCCCGCGCTCATCCACCAATAGCAATTGCTGGCCACTCAGTTGATAACGGCGCACACTGGCTAAAGCATCAGCAAGTTCTGCTTCTTGTGCCAATGCTTGATCGCAACTGTAATGGCCTGCTTTGGCATCTAATGCTAAGCGCTTTTGCGCCGCCTGCAGTACATAACGTCCGTGAATCGCGTTACATCCTGTATGACCTTGAATCACTCCCAACTGTGAGTTGAGTTTCAAACTTGGTATTTGCCCATAAAAGCGCGCAGCTTTGCCATGGATCTGTTTAATTTGCCATGTAATATCCTGTAAGCCATCACTACTACGAGTTACTTTAAGGGGGCGCTCCTGACTGCCTTTAGATGTGGGGGGGGTTTTGTGCCAGATGGCGTAGTTTGACACGCTACCAAAAACAAGCCAATACACAAAAAACTATTTATTTTTAAAAACTTAGACTGCAACATTTTATAATCATCCTTTTTTTAGCTACGCCTTTCACCCTGTCGCTTTTTCAGTATAAGTCAGGGCTGATATTCTGTTACGGTTTCCTACAATACAAACGTATAATAATACTAGAGTCTGCCTATTTGCTCATGCTAATATGCTTGTCATCTGCACCGATTTAGGTGAGCCGCTGGTCCTAGGAGCGTTGTTGGAGATGAATCCTCCCCTACCCCAAGCCCCGATTAACTGGGTTGCCGTTTTTGCTTTAGTCTTTTTGCCAATTGTTGCCGTTATTGCCATTCCTTTATATGCCATCAACCATGATTTTAGCCTTGCGGCATGGATCAGTATGGTCGTGCTATTAGGCGTCAGCAGTTTAGGCATTACGGCAGGTTACCACCGTTTATGGGCACACCGTGCTTATGAGGCAACCACCCCATTAAAGATTATTTTAATGTTAATGGGAACCTTTGCGGTACAAAATAGTATTTTGTATTGGGGGTCAGGCCATCGTACCCATCACCGTCATGTAGATGATGTGGAAAAAGATCCGTATTCGATTAATAACGGCTTTTGGTATGCGCATTTGGGTTGGATGTTACGTGATTATCCTGCGGCAGAACCTAACTATAAAAATGCCCCTGATTTACAGAACGATAAAATCGTGATGTTCCAGCATAAATATTATGTACCTTTAGTAATTGCGGTACATGCTGCGATTTTACTGCCGCTCGGTTGGGCGGTAGGTGATGTTTGGGGTGTCGTCCTGTTAGGTGGTTTAGTACGTTTAATTTTAAGCCATCATGTGACTTTCTTTATTAACTCACTGTGCCATATGTGGGGTTCGCGTCCTTATACCGACGAAAACACCGCGCGCGATAATTTCTTCTTAGCTGTCGCCACATGGGGCGAGGGTTATCATAACTATCACCATATTTTCCAATACGACTACCGTAACGGGGTGAAATGGTGGCAATATGACCCAACTAAATGGCTCATTTGGAGCTGCTCTAAATTGGGCTTAGCCAAAAACTTACGTCGTATTCCAAGCTTTAATATTAAAAAAGCAGAATTAGCGATGAAGTTTAAATATGCAGAGCAAGACCTAGCCGTCTATGGTCATAACATGACTGAAGATATGGCACAGGCCAAACAACGTATTTCGCAAGAATACGAAGCCTTTAGCCAAACTTTAAATGATTGGGCTAAGCTTAAAGAGCAAGAAATTCAACATAAAAAAGCCGCTGTGGCAGAAAAAATCCACCAAATGGATGACAAGCTTAAAGCTGAGTTCCATCAGGTCGAACAACGCCTCTCCCAGCATCGTGAAGCACTCAATCACGTTATGCGCAGCATTAAAAAGAATAGCGCTGCTTAATACAACAAGCCCCGATTTCGGGGCTTTGTTTGTTATAGTGACTGTTCAAGCTACGAGTATTTTGGTTTATGCAATTTAATTCCCGTTATCCAAGTCTTCCCTCTAAGCTCTATCATGAGCAAATGCCTGCGCCTTTAAATGGGGCCAAAGCTGGACATTTTAATGCAGCCCTTGCCAAGCAATTACAATGGTCTGAACAAGAACAGGCTGATTGGGTTGAGATTTGTAGCGGGCAAAAAACCTTTCGCGAGTTTCAACCGCTCGCCATGGTCTATGCAGGTCATCAATTTGGACAATGGGCAGGACAACTAGGTGATGGACGTGGGCTACTCATTGCACAAATCCTAGATCAAGCTGGTAAAACCGTTGATCTACATTTAAAAGGTGCAGGTTTGACCCCGTATTCACGTATGGGCGATGGCCGTGCTGTACTACGCTCGACAATTCGTGAATATTTAGCAGGTCATGCACTCAACAGTTTAGGTATTGCTGCCAGTAATGCGGTAGGTTTTACTTCTTCAGATCAAGGGGTGCAACGCGAAAAACTAGAACGTGGTGCGATGTTATTACGCACCTCAGATTGTCATATTCGTTTAGGGCATTTCGAATGGATTAATCAATATCAAGGTGATTTACTGCCTGAATTTACACAAAAATGTATCGAATGGCATTACCCTGAATGCCTTGATGCAGAGCAACCCATCCTCGCCTTTGCCACCCGTGTGATTCAGCGTACTGCGGTGATGATCAGTCACTGGCAATTGGTCGGTTTTGCACATGGCGTGATGAATACCGATAACTTAAATATCACTGGCAGTACCTTAGATTTTGGCCCATTTGGTTTTATGGAGCGTTTCCGCCCCCACTGGATTAACAATCATTCCGATCATCAAGGGCGTTATAGTTACCAAAATCAACCCAGCATGGGACATTGGAATTTATGGCAATGGCTGAATAATTTAGTGCCTTTATGTCCAAATCACTATGATAAAGCACAATGGAAACACGATTTAGCTGCCTGTTTAGAACACTTTGAACCGACCTTTTTAGAACATTATAAGTTGGGTTTAGCGGAAAAAATGGGCTTACCAAGTTTCCATAAAGACAGTTTTGACTGTGCCATGGCATTTTTACGCATTTTACAAAGTGAACAACTAGATTACACGCAAAGCTTTATTCGCCTGCAAAATCAAGACTACACCGCGCTATTAGATGATTGTTTGGATCGTCGTCAATTTGAAAGTTTCTTAAGCCAATATCAAAGTATTCGTGAACATCAAGATATTGCAGCGTTAAATCAACGTATGACTGAAGTTAATCCACAGTATATTTTGCGCAACCACATGGCGCAAAAGGCGATTGAATTGGCTGAGGGCAATGATTTTTCAGAAGTGGAGCGTTTGTTTGATTTACTCAGCACACCGTTTATCAAGCAGCCTGATTTAGAACATGCTGAAGATTTAGCACCTCTACCAAGTGACCAACCCGAATTGGTAGTGAGTTGCTCAAGTTAAAAATCATTAAAAATGGACTCAATTGAGTCCATTTTGATTTAAGTTTTTTGTTTATAAAACACTTTAAATAAGATAAACAGTAAAGCGATCCATACCGGTAACATCAGTACCGAAAGCATAAAGCCTTGCATCCACATCACATATAAAATCACCGCCATAAAGGCCAAAACCAAATAGTTGGTTAAGGGTGCAAAGAGTGCGGGAAATTTAGATTGAATGCCTTGTTGTTGCATGGACTTTCTAAACTTTAAGTGGATTAAGCTAATCATCACCCAATTGAGCACTGCCGCTGCGACCACAATATAAATTAAATAACTCAAGGCTTTTTCAGGCACAAAATAATTCAGCAATACGCAGCCAAAAATCAGCAATGCAGAAAATAATACCGCTGCAACTGGAATACCTTTGTCATTTACACGTTTAAAGACTTGAGGTGCATTGCCCTGCTCTGCAAGACCTAACAACATACGGCTATTGGCATACATGCCACTATTACAGACCGAAAGTGACGCGGTTAAAATAATAAAGTTGAGTAAATGTGCTGCCCAATCAATCCCGATTAAATTAAAAATCATCACAAAAGGACTGTGCTCTAAATCGCCTAAACTGAGCTGATTCCAGGGTACTAAAGACAGTAAAATGGCTAACGAACAAATATAAAATAAAAACACCCGAATCACGGTTTGATTGACGGCTTTAGGAATATTGTGATCTGGGTTTTCGGTTTCTGCTGCCGCCATACTAATGAGCTCAATGCCACCAAAAGCAAACATCATAAAGGCCAACATATAAAATAGCCCTTCAAAACCATTGGGGAAAAAGCCACCATGTGCCCATAGATTGCTGATTGATGCTGCTGAGTTGACATCGGCAGTGAATAGCAAATACACACCAAACAAAATCATCATAAGAATGGCGAGGACTTTGATGAGAGAGAGCCAAAACTCAGACTCGCCATAAATCTTGACATTGGCCAAATTCATGACAGTGACCAACACAAAGAAAAATAAAACTGATGCCCACGCGGGAATCTCTGGCCACCAATAATTAATATATTTACCAATGGCAGTCAGTTCCGTCATGGCCACTAAAATATATAAAATCCAGTAGTTCCAACCCGTTAAAAAGCCTGAAAACTTACCCCAATATTTAAAAGCAAAATAACTAAACGAACCTGTGACGGGTTCGTGCACGATCATTTCGCCCAATTGGCGCATAATTAAAAACGCAATCAACCCGCCAATCAGATAGCCCAAAATAATCGATGGGCCTGCCGATTGGATAATATGTGCAGAACCTAAAAAAAGTCCCGTACCAATCGCACCGCCCATGGCGATGAGTTGAATATGACGATTCTTTAAACGGCGCTGTAGTTTTGGCGTTTCGTGGTGCAAAACACCCTCTCAATATCAAGCAAAACTAAATTGTATAGGCTGAATTTGCATTCACCTAGTCTGAACTGATCAGAGACTGAGTGATTAAAACTCAGGATTCTCTTAGCGCTTGAGATCTGGCATTTTTTATTCTGTATATTCAAGGTTGTGCTTTACACAACCTTAACTCTGGCAGAGGGTGATGACATTTTGTTGTGAAATAATAAAAAAGCGAATAGGCTCGGCTATTCGCTTTTTATGCTGCTCAATCTGAATCAATTAATCTTCAGGATATTCAAAACGGTAGCCTACCCCATACACTGCTTGAATCCATTCATGACGATTACCGGTTTCCGCAGCATCAGAAATTTTACGGCGTAAGTTTTTAATATGACTGTCAATGACACGATCGGCCACATCAAAACTGTCTGGATTAATATGATCTAGCAATTGTGCACGCGAATACACTTGTCCCACATGCTCTAAAAATAGTTCCAATAAACGAAATTCTGTTGGCGTGAGGTTCAGTGGTTTTTGTTGATACCAAATACGCTGTTGACCTTTATCCATACGGAATAAACTATTTTGTTCAGGCTCCGCTTTACGGTCTAAACGGCGCAACACCGCTTGCACCCGCGCCACCAATTCTTTTGGGCTAAATGGTTTACATACATAATCATCTGCACCCATATTTAAACCTAACACGCGGTCAATTTCTTCAGTACGTGCCGTGGTCATAATGATGGGTAAATCTGATTGTTCACGTACTTTACGACAAATGGTTAAACCATCCATACGTGGCACCATTAAATCTAAAACCATTAAATGCGGTTTACGTTGTAAAAAGCTGTCGTAGGCTTCTTGACCATCATGAAACATACTGACTTCTAAGCCTGCTGCTTCTAAATAGTCACGTACCAACTGTGCGAGTTCGACCTCATCTTCCACCAGCATAATATGTTTCATGTTGCGTTATCCTTGATTGTGCAATGTTTTTGGAAAGGTCAGTTTGCAGCGCAAACCACCTAAAGGAGAATGTTCAAACGTTAATCTACCACCTAAAGCCTGTGCAATTTGGCGCGATAATGCCAAGCCTAAGCCTGTACCACCGGTGGCGCGAGTGCGTGAATCATCGACTCGGTAGAAGCGTTCACCTAGACGCGCCAATTGCTCATCACTCAGACCCAAAGGACTGTCATCCACGTAAACCGTCCATTCGGTTGGGCTGTCATGGCTATGAATCTGCACTTCACCGCCTGCATCGGTATAACGTAAGCTATTACCAATTAAATTGACCATAATTTGTTTAAAACGATCAGGGTCTAATTGTAAACTGGCATCTTGTCCAACGGCATGGATGTCAATATTGGCTTGAGCAAAACTTGGTTTAAAGTTTTCTACTTCTTGCTCAATCACTTGCCAAGGATTAACTTGGGTAAAGTAACAACTGAGCTGCTGCGCATCGGCTTGGGCTAAATCAGCTAAATCTTTGGTGAGTTTTTTTAAGCTGGTCACTTGACGTAGCATGGCGTCTAAATGTTCAGGCGTTGCTTTACGAATGCCATCTTGCATGGCTTCAATTTGTGCCTGTAAAACAGCTAAAGGTGTTTTTAGTTCATGTGATGTATCGGCAACCCACTGACGGCGTGAGGTTTCATGTTGATCTAAAATCGAAGCCAATTGATTGAGTTGCTTGGATAAATCACCTAGTTCATCATTACGATTGACCATCACTTGATGTTGATAATTGCCTTTGGTTAACTCGCGTGTACCCTGCAATAACCTTTGAATTGGGGTTTTAAAATAGGTGGCAAGCAGTAATGCCACAATTAAACTGGCCAAGAAACTTAAGCCATAAATCAAAAATAAATAGCGTTTTTGATTGCTAAAGAAGTTAATACTTAAGGCATCATCTTGCTCTAAAACAGGTTTGAGCGCTAAATAGCCCACCACTTTTTCATCAACGACTATTGGACGCCATGAGGTTTGTGCAGGCGATGGCTCACCGACAATAAATTGCTTTTTAGCATCATATAAACCTAAGCGCGTGCCTAAACCCAAACGGTCAGGCATAGAAATAAATTGCTTTTTACCATCGTTATTTTGTTTTTGATCGCCACGGAAACTACTGATATTGAGTGGAAAACTCAAACCTTCAAACGGCACATATTCTGAGGGTAAATTCAGCTCAATACGGCGCAACTCTTCAGGGTCAATGACACTTTCACTGGCTACAGTACCATTCACGGCTGCGGCTACATTCATTAAAGTATGTTCTTCAAAATAACGTTGCTGCTGGGCAATATCATACTGACGACGCAACCACCAGCGCGATAAACGGTCGTAATCTTCAGGCCCAGCTTCGCCTTCAATTTGCAAAATTTGCGCTTGAATTGCATTGCCCCAATCATGATGCATACTGTAAACACCGCTTAAATTATTTACCAACAAATCAAGCTTTTGCATTTCCACATCAGCTACGTACTTGGCAAAGTTTTTTTGCATAGTCCAATGCAATACCCCAAGACTGACTGTCGTAATCAGTAAGGACGTAAGTAACACGGTGAGAAATAAGCGTAAGGCAATGGGAACGCGACGAATGTTCACAGGCTGCTCTCTAAACAGGAGAAAGCTATTGTACCCAACAGCATACTAAAAAACTCTCCATTGTTTCTTCATCTTTATTATTTAATCTTTAACCCACAAAAATCTGGGTTTTAGGGACAATACAATGATGAAAAAAATCGCAATTGCAAGCAGCGCAGTCTGTGCAACATTACTACTCAGCGCGTGTCAATCCAATACGCAAGTCCAACAACCAAAACATGAACGTATGCTCAAACAGCATCAAGATGGTCGTATGGCAAAGCATCAGCATATGCGCAGTATGCATAAAGCGACTCAACACGCCTGTGTAGGCAAAAAGGTCGGTGACCCAGTGAATTTAACCCTTGGTCAACGTCAGCTAAATGGCAGTTGCGAGATGGTGTTTATGCCAGAACGTGGTCAAAAAGCCTTAAAGTCACATTATAAAATGCAGGCGTCTCAGCCAAAATCACGTAACAGCGTGCTGACTGATGCCGAGCGTGCTGAAATGGTCAAACAATTTGATTTACGTTTAGCACAGCGCCAAGCGCAGCAAAAAGCGATCCAAACTGCTTGCCAAGGTCAAAGCGCAGGTAAGGCCGTACACATTACATTTGCTGATCAGACCATCAATGGTCAATGCCAATTGAAATTTAAGCCGCAGCTGCAAACCAAAGTGGCTTAAAGCGAGGCTAAATTTAAAAGACGCTTGAATAGCGTCTTTTTTTTGTTTTACATAACTGCCACTTAAATTGACTATACCTGATCTTTTTTTAGCTTAAAATTTTTATAAATTAAGTCACTTAGCTCTGCTGCAATTTTTTTCTTTGACTTTTGAGTCATGCTTTCATCTAGCCCTATTTTTTAATCTCAGTATATAAAAGAATCAAAATTTATAGATCTAAAAGTATATCAATCAGCACCAGTGATGGTCCTGACCAAGGGAGAATAATCAGATGCCACAATACAAAGCGCCGTTACGTGATATGCAATTTGTACTGCATGAAGTATTAAATGCCGAGCAACATTATGCTGCTTTGCCTGCCTTTCAGGATACAGTGAGTCGTGAGCTCATTGACCAATATTTACAAGCTGCTGCAGATTTCTGTGAACATGAATTATCGCCTTTAAACCAAGTAGGCGATCAAGAAGGCTGCCGCTGGAACGATGGTGTTGTGACCACACCAACGGGCTTTAAAGCAGCCTATCAAAAATACATTGAACTGGGTTTTCCCTCTTTGTCTGCCGACCCTGAATTTGGTGGCCAAGGTTTACCAAATTCCTTAGGCATTACCGTATCTGAAATGGTGGGCACCGCCAACTGGGCTTGGGGTATGTATCCTGGTTTGTCACATGGCGCTGTACGTACCCTAGAGCATCATGGTTCAGATGAGCAAAAAGCCACCTATTTACCTAAATTGGTTTCTGGTGAGTGGACTGGGACTATGTGTTTAACCGAAGCACATGCGGGTTCTGATTTGGGTATTATTCGTAGCAAAGCTGAACCCAATGCAGATGGCAGTTATGCAATTAGCGGTGAGAAAATCTTTATCTCTGCGGGTGAGCATGACATGTCAGAGAATATTATCCATATTGTCTTGGCACGTTTACCCGGCGCACCCAAAGGCACTAAAGGTATTTCGCTGTTTATTGTGCCTAAACTGATTGATGGTCAAGCCAACGGCGTTCGTTGTGGTTCGATTGAACATAAGATGGGCATTCATGGTAATGCCACTTGTGTGATCAATTTTGATCATGCCAAAGGTTACTTAATTGGACCGGAAAATCGTGGTCTCAATTGCATGTTTACCTTTATGAATACCGCACGTATTGGTACGGCAGTACAAGGCTTATCTGCTGCAGAAAGCTCCTTCCAAGGGGCGCTGGCCTATGCCAAAGACCGTTTAGCCATGCGTTCACTGTCTGGGGTTAAAGAACCAGAAAAAGACGCTGATCCTATTATTGTGCATCCTGCGGTGCGTAATATGTTGCTCACCCAAAAGGCTTTTGCAGAAGGTGGTCGTGCTTTAATTTATGATTTAGCCCAATATGCAGATGTAGTCGAAAAAGCACAAGATGCTGCTACACGTGAAAAAGCAGACAATATTTTGTCGCTACTGACTCCAATTGCCAAAGCCTTTTTAACTGAAACAGGCTATGAAGCTGCCAATAAAGGCGTGCAAGTATTTGGGGGTCATGGCTTTATTGCTGAACATGGTATGGAACAAATTGTCCGTGATACCCGAATTGCCTGCCTATACGAAGGCACAACTGAAATTCAAGCGATTGACTTAATTGGGCGTAAAGTTTTGGGTTCCAAAGGTAAATTGTTAGAAGACTTTGCAAGCATCATTGAAAGCTTTATTCAAGCCCATCAAAATGACTCAAGCATGCAACAATTTATTACCCCTCTTGCCAAATGGGCACAAAATCTAACTCAAGTCACGCAAGAAATTGCCGAGCGTGCGCAGCAAAATCCTGAAGAAGTCGGTGCTGCGGCAGTGGACTATTTACACTTCGCTGGCTATGTAACACTTGCCTATTACTGGGCCCGTATGGCGTATACTGCACAGCAAGCACTCGCTGCTGGCACAACAGAAACTGCCTTTTATCAAGCAAAAATCAGCACGGCGCAGTTCTACTTTAATAAATTGCTACCACGCGTACGCGCTCATATAGCCGTAATTGAAACCGGTGCTGAATCATTAATGCAGTTAGATGCTGAACATTTTGCTTTCTAACTGATTTTTCTTAACACTTAGTGGGACACTCATTGCAATGGGCGTCCCTTTTGTTTATAAAAAGTACAAAACCAATTAAATACAACAACGAGGTGAGTCAATAATGCCAATTTATAATGCACCACTTGCAGATATGAAATTTATTCTCAATGACGTTTTTCATGCTGCTTCATTTTGGCAAGCCAACCCAAAACTTGCGCATATTGATACGGCAACCGCAGAAGCTATTTTAGAAGAAATGGCGAAATTTAGCCAAAACGTGACATTACCTTTAAACCGTACAGGTGATGAACAAGGTGCACAAATTAAAGATGGTGTGGTGACGACACCTGAGGGCTTTAAAGCCGCCTTTGAACAATATGCCCAAGGCGGCTGGTTAGGTTTAGGTGCCGATGAAGAATGGGGCGGTCAAGGCATGCCAAAAATGCTGACTGTGCTCAGCGATGAAATGCTGTTTGCCACCAATCCCGCTTTTACCTTGTATTCGCTTCTATCTGTAGGCGCAGGTTTAGCCTTAGACAGTTATGCCTCGCAACAACAAAAACAAACCTATTTACCTAAAATGTATAGTGGTGAATGGGCAGGGACCATGTGCTTAACAGAGCCACATGCTGGTACAGATTTAGGTATCATTAAAACCAAAGCCGAGAAAAATCCAGACGGCTCTTACAATATTACTGGCACTAAAATCTTTATTACTGGTGGCGACCATGATTTAACTGAAAATATTATTCATCTGGTCTTGGCCAAGACCCCAGATGCACCTGCCGGTTCACGTGGTATCTCCTTGTTTATTGTACCTAAAATTTTAGTGAATGCCGATGGTTCATTAGGTGAACGCAATCATGTCGCAGCAGGTTCCATCGAACATAAAATGGGGATTAAAGGCTCCGCGACTTGTGTGATGAATTTTGACGGCTCCAAAGGTTTTATTGTCGGTCAAGAACATGAAGGCTTAGCCGCCATGTTTGTAATGATGAATTACGAACGTTTATCAATGGGCATTCAAGGTTTAGGCGCTTCTGAATTTGCCTACCAAAATGCTGCACAATATGCTACAGATCGCTTGCAAGGGCGCAGTGCCGAAGGAGTTCAATCTCCTGGAAAACCAGCTGATTCAATTTTAGTACATGCCGATGTACGTCGTATGTTGCTCAACGCACGCGTCAATAACGAAGCTTCACGCGCTTTTGCAGTGTACGTAGCGCAGCAACTCGATATCACTAAATTTTCTAACAACCCAGAAGCAGTCAAAGCCGCCAACGAGCGTGTTGCGCTACTTACTCCTATTGCCAAAGCCTATCTGACCGATACCGCTTTTCAAGCCGTGTTAGATGCACAAATGTGCTTTGGCGGGCATGGTTACATTCGTGAATGGGGTATGGAACAATGTGTACGTGATTTACGTATTGCACAAATTTATGAAGGTACCAATGGCATTCAATCCCAAGATTTAATTGGCCGTAAAACCATTAAATGCCAAGGTGCATTCTTAACTGACTATATTGATGAAATTCGTGATTTTGCTAATCAACTCGATGCAGAGCTGAATTTTATTAAAGATGCCACCTTAGATGCCGCAACAGAACTCGAATCGGTGACGCAATTTATTTTAGAAGCTGCTCAGGAAAATCCAAACTTTGCCAATGCAGTGGGAGTGGATTATTTACATGCTGTTGGATTACTCAGCTTTAGTTATATGCTGGCACGTATTGCCCATGCAGCACAGGGCAAAGCTGGCGATTTCTACCAAGACAAACTCACCCTTGCCATTTATTTTGTGCAACGCATTTTACCTGAACTCCCAATGCGCATCAGTAAAATCAAATCAGGTGCCGATGTCATTATGAGCTTTAGCCCTGAATACTTTACTCGTCAGGCTTAAAAACCACTCTTAAGAAAATACCTGCTGTATGCGGGTATTTTTTTGCTGAAATGTGCATAAAAATTGCATGATTTTTCTTGTAAATATATTCAAAACAGCGAGATAACATCATGGCCAAATCACATCCACTAGAGCGCTATTTAGATCAATTTGGCAATCGGATTGTTGAGGGTTTTCATTATAGTGCTTTGTTTATTATTGGCTGTATGGTGATTTGGTCCGCAGGTCATACAGTTTGGGATATTTTAACTGTTAAACAATATGCAGCAATTGATGATATTTTACTGTTATTCATTTATTTAGAACTGGGTGCCATGGTAGGGATTTACTTTAAAACCAACCACATGCCCGTACGTTTTTTAATTTATATCGCCATCACTGCTTTAACTCGCTTACTCATTTCTGACATTCAACATGATCATAAAGCAGACATGGATTTAGTCATTATTACAGGTTCTATTTTAATTTTAGCTGCAGCCATTTTGGTGGTACGCTTTGCTTCATGGCATTACCCATCGGTGATTCGCAATAAAGAACAAGAACAAGCTTTACCGCAAGACAAAACGCCCCGCCCACAAGATGACGAATTGGCTTAACGCTGCGGCACTAAAGCATAACGCCCATTTTCATAAATCCAATACATACCCCTTGGCGGTGCAGGCAAACCTAAACGCTGCCAATCGGAAATAAAAACATAGTTGGAGCTTTGAATATAAGACGTGGCTGGCTGACCATTGACAAAACTATAACTTTGAGTGTTTTGTACCACCGTCGTTGGGCCTTGATATTGAATAGAAACATGCGGCTGTGGACGTGGCCACTGCGCTGGATGTGGTGGTTTAGGGCGCATCGGGCGCTGGATTTTTTTCTCTACTCCACGATAGCCTGCCCACGGACTCTCTGCCCAGACTTGCGGACTTAGCAAAGCAACTAACAGCGTATAAGCCAAAAATTGACGCATGTTTTTTATCCTGATTGACTTTTAACTAGCATAACAAGTTGGCTTTTAAAGCAAAACCAAGTTTATGTTAAGATAGCTTTTTTTCTGGCTGAGTGAAGTATTGTGGCTGAACAATTAAGTTTCGACCGTCTCTATGAGTATTTCTGCAAAGTACCGAGTGTGCGTAAGGCGTTAATCGAAAGCTATGGCACCGATGGTCAGCATGCATGGTGGTTTAAATTCCAAATTAATGTTGAGCATCCATTGGCATGGCAAACGGTACAAGAACTGGGTCATGTTTTAAATTATATTTCAAAAAATGAACGCTTACCGACCCAATTCTTACCTGTCTCACCACCACCTTATATGAACGGTGAAGCCAAAGACTTTTTATCGTGGGTGATTCAATGTAACCATGCCGATTTTCCACCAGATGTGGTGTGTGATTGGCTAGAAGCACGTTTACCAAATCCTGTAAATGATGCAGAGAAATGGAAAATTAAAACCAAGATTGAAGAGCTTGATCAATTAAGCGATAAAGAACTTGATCAAATGGTACCACCAAATCCACAGCCTTAAAGAATCCCTCCTAACCTCCCTTTAAAAAAGGGAGGAATTCCCTCTCCTTTTAGGAGAGGCTTAGGGAGAGGTAAAGCACTAAAACGTCCCGATGCCACTCCATTCCATCAAGCGATAGAGCGCATATTTTAATTTAGACGCATCGGCATATTTGGCATAGTCGACACTGATTTGCTTGCCGTCTAAATTTGACCATGCAGTGTTAAAATACTGCTCTGCATCTTGAAACACCTGTGCATCGCGACTGCCAATTACACGTAAATTACTTTCTAAATTATAATTTTTTAAATTACGTGCGGTGTAATTGGCTGAACCTAAAATGATCTCTGTATTGTCCACATCGCGTTTAATTAGCATTTTGCTATGACATTGTTCACCTTGGGTATTACACCAACGCACATCAATCCCTGCTTGATGTAATTCTGCTGCGACAGGGCGATTTGGAATACCATTTTTAGTGCGACCAAACGCATCTTTATTGGGATCAAGGAGTACGCGTACTTTTACACCACGCTGATGTGCCGCAATCAGCTCTTCAATCACACGACGTTCAGATAGATAAAACATCGCTAAATCTAGTTCTACATCGGCTTTCTTGCTACTAATAATACTCTGTAAAACCGCATCATAAATGGCTTTTTCAGTCAGTAATTGCACTTGCGGCTGGGTTTTCTCGGCTTCAAAATCACCCACAATCAGCATCGGCATATTGGCTTTGGACATCTGCCCCACACTGTGTTCAGTATTCAGCACATCAATTGCTGTATGCCCTTTGACCCATAACGCGACATTGGAATGGCGTGAGCTACCATCATGGGTATTCATGGAAGTCACCAAAGTTTGCCAACCAGTTGCCGAATCCACCACCAAAACTTTACGATGATTAGCTTTAAAGTTGGCAAGATTTAAATAGCTGCGTAAAGTCACTTTGCCCGCACCGACAGGATTGGGTAACCAACCGCCTTGCGGATTATTTTGAATACCTTGACAGCATAAATACCAAAAACTTGACCATAACGGATTAGAGGCACGTAACGGGGTTAAATCGGTTTCAATCACATCAATACCGGCTTGACGCATTTGACGATAATGCTCAGGCTGCACACCGCCATAAACTGAGTTAATTGGATCAGTAATCACTTTAATGTCGATATTTGGATTGAAGTAACGCTTTTGAATTAAGGCTTGGCTGAGCTGTTGTGTTAATGGGCGATGCTCAAGCTTTGACTCGCCTGTTTCCGCATTCAATAAAAACATATCCAGCACAATCAAGCTTTGGGCTTCATCAATCATCTTGAGCATGCGATCAAAAATCATCTGCTGCGTGTGTGGCTTGCCATGTTGATCAACATAAGTTTGATCACTTAAGAACTCCACTTCGGCATGCCGTAATTTACCAGTGTAGTTTAAGCCCTCAGGCAAGGGTTTATAGATATGATAAGCACCTGATGCCACAAGGCTGAGCAATAAAATCGCAATCATCACAGCAATATAACGACGAAGTGACCAATTTAACTTGGTGTGAATTCTCTGGAAGATACGCATAACAAAAAACCTAGTCCAATGCGCTCAGACTAGGTTTTATTGTATGAATTTTCAAGGGCTTTTCTGTGTATTTGGCTTAGAAGTCAAACTCTAGGCCCACAGTAAAGTTACGTCCCACCTGTGGAATATTCGATAGGAAAGAGGCATGAGAATAGACTTGATCATCTAATAAATTATTGGCTTTTAAATACACGCGGTAGTCTTGATCATTAGCATAACGACCCGTGTAATTTAAGCCGACATTGACCATATTATAGCCTTGGGTTTGTTGTTCAAAGTCAGCAAACTTGTCTTGTTTAAACACATGATAATACTCAGCACTACCCGACCACTGATCATCAAATTGGGCATTGACTTTGGTGCCTAAACGACCGGCAGGAACACGTGGTGCGTTATCACCATCAATTTTGCCACGTACATAGTCACCAAATACACTCATATGATAGGTGTCATTGAGTTTATAACCTACTTGTGCCTCTGTACCGTAAAATTTAGCTTGATCTTGGCTATATTGTACTAAACGGAAGTTTTCATAACTATCTAAAGTTGCTGCATAAATATAGTTATCAAACCAATTATGGTAAACATGCAGATGATAATCTAATTTATCCCCTTCATAATGCAGTCCTGCTTCTAAGTTATTGGATTTTTCGACATCTAGATTTTCATTGCCCAACTCATAGGTATTGGTAGCAAAGTGTTTACCATTGGCATACAGCTCTTGTGCCAACGGCAGACGCTGTTGATGTGAACCCACCACAGAGAGTTTATAACTTGGTGCAAATTCCCAATTGGCTGCCATAGAGCCTGAGAAAGCAGTCTCATCATGATCTTTTTGCGTCGAATCAATATCAATTTTTTGCTGATCCACACGCGCACCAACTTCTAAATGTACATCACCCACTTGCTTATGTTCTAAGCCAAAGATGCTCCATTTTTTAGTTTTACTTGGTGCCAACAGGGTTTCTGTGCCCGTAATTTCTAGATCTTGCTGACTGTATTGCGTACCAATCACGCCTTCCCAACCGTTTACAGGCTGGTGTACCAATTCTAAACGACCGTCATAGCCCTTATTTTTAAAGTTGGTTAAGACTTCGCCGCTTTCAATTTCGTCATGTTTATAATCAGTGTAGCTTGCGTGGGCACGTAACTTATCAAAGCCTTTAAAAGGCTGCTCTAACTCGGCACGTAAATCGTAACGTTCTGATTTTAAATCCACCCAAGGGCCAGCATGTGCATGCTCGTGATCATCGTGTCCATGCTCGTCATGGTCGTCGTGGTCATGATCATCATGACCATGACCGTGATCATTGCCAGCACAGTGTAAGTGATCACCATGTGGATGGCAGCTTTCATATTCATGGCTATGTCCTGGCAAGCCATATTGATCCTGACGATTGCTATACGCTAAACCTACAAAGCCACGCTCATGAATCCAAGAACCCCCAATATTTACAGTTTGACCTTCAGCAAAGGTATTACCCACACGGCGCTCTTTTTCTAATTCACCATCATGCTCATGGAAATAATCTGGTGCAATATAATCATTGGCTTTACGCGTTAAGCCTTCTACACGTAAAGCAAATTGATCACCTAGAGCAGCGGTCACGCCAGCACTCGCCAGTTTTTCATCACTTCCTGAGTTGTAACGTAGACCTACTGTGCCCTCTAAACCATCTTTAGGCATTTGGGTCGGAATTTTTTGATCAGTGACATTGACCAAACCACCGACTGTACCTGCTGCATATAGTAGTGTCGATGGGCCACGAATCACTTCGACTTGTTTGGCTAATAGAGGATCAACAGTCATTGCATGGTCAGGTGATAAAGTCGCAGCATCCGCCGTTTCTGAGGCATGTTGTAATACTTTAACGCGAGCCCCATCTTGACCACGAATCACAGGACGACTTGAGCCTGAACCATATTGATTCGAATATACCCCCAGCTCATCAGCCAAGGCATCACCAATGGTCGGCGCACGTTGGCTGAGTTGCTTTTGATCAATCACATGATCGGCCACGGCAAAATCAGCCGCTGTTTGCACCAATGGATGTGCAGTCAATTGAATGGTATCTAAAGTTGCAGTTGTTTCCTCAGCAAGACTCAGTGGCGCCACTGAGGCAAAAATTGCAAGTGTAATCAGGTTCTTATGTAGGGACATGACTTAAGGCTCAAAGTCGGTAAAATCAGAATGATGTTATAATATAACATTTCATTATTTTTGCAATAAAAAACAGCCGTGTTTGGCAACTTCAGTTAAGCTTAAGGCAATCTGTTGATTTACTGTGTCGCAATGCCTTTTACCTTATCGCATGCAGTGCTTGCACCTGTACTCGCCCGCGCAAGTCGACATACCTTACCACTTGCCGCCTTGGCAATTGGCTGTATGTTACCTGATTTATATCGTTTATTTGTCACTGATGCAGGACGTATTTCGCATCGTTGGTCGGGACAAATTTATCCCAATTTAGTCATTGGTTTGGGCTTTTGTGGGCTATGGTATGCCCTGTATCGGCCCATGCTTTATCAGTTATTTAATTTATCCGACCCGATTCAAATTAAAGGAGTTTTAGGCGCATTAAAATTTATTTTTTGTATGCTGATTGCACTCCTTCTTGGCAATGCTACGCATATCCTCTGGGATGGTCTGACCCATGTAGATTTTCGCACTCTAATCCTGCATGATTTCTTAAGTCAAAACATTGCGGTATTAGATGTTGAGTATCCGCTGCACTTTATCTTGCAAATTCTGAGTTCTGCTTTGGCCTTGCCAGTTTTAGTGTATTGGATCATACGTTATTGTCAACGCCACCACAGCCCAAATTTGGCCACACAGCGTCTACGGTTTGCGATTGCGACTGCTTTTCTCCTAGCAACTGTCATGGCCATTTTTTGGAGTCGGGCCTATTTAAGCCAGTTCTCATTTAATACGTTACAAGGCAACGCTTATTACTTTCTTGGGCGTACATTTAATGAATTTAGTCAGATTTTCTTATTCGTTTCAGCCTTTGTCTTAAGCATTTTAAGTATTTGGCAACAATTTTTTCGCGATAAATAAAGCAATCACTGGGCTTTGCCTTAATTTAATGCTGTTTTTTGTTGTAGTTCTTGTGAGGGCTGTCCCAAAGAGGCATAATCCTAGACTTTGAATAAAAGCATACGCTGTTTACGTAGTAGCTTTTTTGTAACCCATATAGTTGGATTTTATACGCCATGATGCGAACTCATTACTGCGGTTCTTTAACCGAAGCTCAAATTGACCAAACCGTAACACTATGCGGTTGGGTACACCGTCGCCGTGACCACGGTGGTGTCATTTTCCTTGACATGCGTGACCGTGACGGTCTTGTGCAAGTGGTTATCGATCCAGATACGCCAGAAGCATTCGCAACTGCGGATAAAGCACGTTCAGAATTTGTATTAAAAATTACAGGCCGCGTACGTCGTCGTTACGAGGGCACTGAAAACGCAAATATTACCAGCGGTCAAATCGAAGTGCTTGGTAAAGAAATCGAAGTTCTTGCTGCATCAGAAACGCCGCCATTCCCATTAAATGACGAAAATACCAACATTTCTGAAGAAGTACGTTTAAAGTACCGTTTCTTAGACATCCGTCGTCAAGAAATGTTAGATCGTTTACGTTTCCGTTCTAAATTAACTAACCTGATTCGTAACTATTTCGAAGAAAATGGTTTCTTAGACGTTGAAACACCGATTCTAACGCGTGCAACACCAGAAGGTGCACGTGATTATTTAGTGCCAAGCCGTGTATCAAACGGTAGCTTCTACGCATTGCCACAATCGCCTCAGCTATTTAAACAGTTGTTGATGGTCGGTGGTATTGATCGTTACTACCAAATCGCGAAATGTTTCCGTGATGAAGACTTACGTGCGGATCGTCAGCCTGAATTCACCCAAATCGACGTTGAAACATCGTTCATGAGTGACGA
This sequence comes from Acinetobacter sp. CY17, assembly GCF_059515825.1. NCBI lineage: Bacteria > Pseudomonadati > Pseudomonadota > Gammaproteobacteria > Moraxellales > Moraxellaceae > Acinetobacter > Acinetobacter sp. CY17. The sequence goes on along the minus strand of NZ_JCAKMX010000003.1, from coordinate 202,083 downwards.
TGACATCATGGATTTAATGGAAACTTTAACCATTAAGATGTTCAAAGAACTTCTTAATGTTGAGTTTGATAAATTCCCACGTATGACCTATGCAGATGCAATGCGTGACTATGCATCAGATAAGCCTGACTTACGTATTCCTTTGAAACTTGTTGACGTTGCAGACATGATGCAAGACGTTGAGTTCAAAGTATTCGCAGGTCCTGCTAAAGATCCTAAAGGTCGTATTGTTGCGTTACGTGTACCGGGTGCGGGTGCTTTACCACGTAGCCAAATCGACGAATATACTAAATTCGTGGGTATCTACGGTGCAAAAGGCTTGGCTTACATTAAAGTCAACGATCTTGAAAAAGGCATTGAAGGTCTACAATCTCCAATCGTTAAATTTATTGAGCCAATCGTACTTGATCTATTAAAACGCGTGGGTGCTGAAAACGGTGACATCGTATTCTTTGGTGCAGATAAAGCCAAAGTTGTAAATGATGCCATGGGTGCTTTACGTATTAAAGTGGGTCATGACATGAACATGGCGACATGTGAGTGGGCACCGCTTTGGGTGGTTGACTTCCCAATGTTCGAAGAAACAGATGATGGCAAATGGACCTCTGTACATCACCCATTCACGCTACCAAAATCAAGCGTTGAAGAAGTGAAGAACAATCCAGGTGCGGCATTGTCTGTTGCTTACGATATGGTCCTAAACGGTACTGAAATCGGTGGTGGTTCACTACGTATCTTTAACCTAGAAATGCAAAAAGCCATCTTTGAAGCTTTAGGGATTTCTGAAGAAGAAGCAGAAGAGAAATTCAGCTTCTTGTTAAATGCGTTGAAATTCGGTGCACCTCCGCATGGTGGTTTGGCATTCGGTCTTGACCGTTTAGTGATGTTGATGACAGGTGCATCTTCTATTCGTGACGTGATTGCCTTCCCGAAAACTAAAACTGCTGAATGTCCGTTAACTCAAGCGCCTGCGCCAGTTGAATCGACTCAGTTACGTGATTTGGGTATTCGTTTACGCGAAAAACCAAAAGCTGAAGAAGCAAAATAATTTTTTAGCGTCTTCTTTTTTCTCCCTTGAGGAGAAATAAAAAAGCCCTGCAATAGCAGGGCTTTTTTGTGTGATTGAGCCAAAAGCATAACGGTGGCATAATAGCCTCAGTTTAGTTTTAGGGTAAGCAAGCGATGGCTATGCGTCCTGCGGTTCGTAATAAAGGCATTATGCTGATTGTATTTTCAGTGGTGCAATGGTTATTTATGCGTTATATCTTAGCCAATAATTTATTTAGCTTAGATACCAATGAGCGAATTTTATATTTCTGCGTAAGCAGTATTGCTGGTGCATTTGTTATTTTTATTGCCTTAATTTATATGGTCTTGATGGGCAACCCAGACAAATATAAGAATTAATTTATTTTAAAGCCTTTAATTTTAAAGGCTTTAATTTTCTCTCTTCTTTTTTTCTATCCTTATCTTTATGCTTTATTATTTTTTAAAAGTCATAGCGCGTTTGCCCTTGACTTGGTTATATACACTCGCCCATTGTTTTGCTTATTTACTGTATTTACTCCCTTCTTCATTTAAAAAGATTAGTCAAACTAACCTGAATTTGGTCTATCCAAGCCTGTCCTCTCAAGCCCAGACAGCCTTACTCAAAAGCAGCTTAAAGAGCCAATGCTATACCTATGTCGAGTCAATTAAATGTTGGGGGATGCCCAAGGCCTACAGCATCGATTTAGTACAAAATGTACAAGGTGCTCAATTGCTTGAAGATGCACTGGCCAATCACAAAGGCGTGATTATGGTGGTAACCCATTTTGGCTGTTGGGAGCTGCTAAATGCGTGGCTGAGCCAATATACCGCCCCAGTAATTATGTATAAACCCAATAAAAACAAAAGTGTAGATCGGTTTGTTTTACAAGCACGGCAAAACTTTAATGCAACGTTGGTGGCCACCGATAAAACTGGCGTCAGTGCGATTTTCAAACACTTAAAGCAAGGTGGTCTAACTGTGATTTTGCCAGACCATTTGCCCAAACCCTCAGGCGGTATTTATGCCAATTTTTTTGCCCAAGAAGTATTATGTACCACGTTGGTGTCTAAACTGGCACAAAAAACCCAATGTAATATATTAGGTTTAAGCTGCTTACGGGTAAAATCGGGCTTTAAAGTCATTTGCCAACCCATGCACCATGACATTGGTGGGAAAGATTTACAACGCTCGGTAGAATGCTTAAATCATGAAATGCAAGCCATGATTAACCAAGCCCCAGAACAATATATTTGGTCGTATAAGCGTTTTCGACGTATGCCAAGCGATCCACATTTATATAAACGCTGCTAGCCCGCTGAGTGCTGAAAAAACCTTTATTTCTGTAGGTTTTCTTATTAAGTCATCACATGCTGTTTTAACTGAGCCAATATATTGTCCGCCACGGCTTGGTGTCCCTTGCCCGACAAATGAGTTGGATCATCATAATAATCACTGTTTAAATGGGCTTTTAACAGATCAAAATGCTTGATCACAAACACACGCTGGCCATCGTGCAATTTAGCTAAAGCTTGGTTATAGGCCAAAATACGTGGTTCACGGCTTAAGTCCTGATTTGGATAAATTTCTGGCAATAAAATATATTTAGCTTGGCTATGCTGAATCATGTATTGAATATTAGCAATATATTCTTCAACGGGTACTACATTGCGTGTACCAAACAGAGCATGAAAATTAAATTTTCGACCATACTTTTTAATTTTTTTCACGATCTTACGCAAAAATTTACGCCATTTGGTATCTGGGTAATACAACACAAAGGGCGCACCATTAAAGGTTTGCCACGAATCTACAATGCCATATTGAATCGACAAAATGTCTGCACTTTGCACATCCTCTTTTTTAAAATATTGTAAGCCTTCACGGGTGCTTGACATGGTATGTCCGTAGTTGGTCACTTGCCAACCCATTGCCGCGGCTACACGTTCAGGATAGGCATGATTTTGCTGCAGCGGTGCACCTAAAGTTACGCAATCGCCAAGCGCAACATAACGAAGTTTTGAATTTTGCATGTTGAGTCTGCCTTAATGAGCCAATAATTGTTGGTAAAGCTTAGCCGTTTGCTCAGCCATACTGCTGACCGTTAATTCCTGCTGGGCACGTTGAAATAAGCCTTGCCAATCTTGCTGTTGTTTTGATTCTACACTTAATGCTTGCTGCAAAGCCTGACGTAAGCCTTGTATATCATTTAACTCTGCTAAAGCCTCAGGCGGCAACCACTCCACAACCCCATTCACTTTGGTAGACACCATAATTTTTTCCGCCTGTAAGGCTTCAACCATCACCAGCGGAAAACCTTCACGCTCTGAAGATAATGCAACCACATCAGCCAATTGTAATATGTCCCGTGCATCACGGCGAAAACCTAAAAATGCGACGTGTTCAGTCATATCTAAGGCTTTTACTTGTGCTTCTAAATCGGCGCGTAAAGAGCCATCACCGACAATCCACAAATTGGCTTGAATGCCTTGCATGGCTTGAATCAGTAAAGCAATATTTTTTACCGGTTCTAAACGTCCAATACATAGCACATTTTTTTGCTGAGGGTTCAGCTGTGGATGCTGAGCAAAAATCTCATGTTGTAGTTTTTTTGTTTCTGCTGGGCTTAATGCAGGCTGTTGATGTACACCGTTATAAATCACATGCGCTTTATGTTCGGGAATGCCTGCTTTTAATGCTGCACTTACAGCAATCACTGCATCAGCATGCGCATAAATGGCTTTATTTTTTTTGGTGCCGTGTACTGTCGTGACCACTTTGGCTGATTTAGGTAAACAGCTACGAATAAGTTTGACTAACTCAGCGGCTTTCCCCGCTTGTGCGTGTACAATGTCAGGTTGAATCTGCTGAATCAGTCGCGCGAGTTGCCACCATAACAGCGGATTTAAACGGCTACGCGCAAAGTTAAAGCCATGAAAATGTACCCGTGGATGAAGATGCTGGGCATACGCCTCTAAGGCAATTAAATGTACCTCATGCTGCTCAGATAAAGTATTCACCAAGTTAAAGGTATGTTGTTCCAAACCGCCTAAGCCACCACCACTGGTTGCCATAATCTGTACAATTTTCATGCAGTTGTCTTCTGAATATTTTGTTGAACCAAAACTTTTAAGCGTGCAATACGACGCTTAATTTTTTTATGCATCAAAGATTTAAACCAATACGAGACGGGAATAATCTCTTTACCACGCAGCACCGACTTTACATCAATACATTTCAGTTGAAGCTGTTGCCCATCGCGCTGTACCACCAAATTACCTGCATTTAAATCAAACAATGGAATATTATATTTGAGCAACCAAGTTTGAAACTCATCTAATGCAGCAAGCAGTTGCTTTGTATCAATGTTGCTTGGATGCTGCATATAATGAAATAAGCTTTTTGCAATTTGCCCATCGGCACTTTGTACCAATTCACAGCGTAGGATTAAACCTTGGGCACTGGCATCTACACTAATACAACGCGCCATATAAGTATCAAGGACTGTGTGACCTAAACGCTGTACTAGACTTTGATAGGCTTGCCACTCAATATAATTTTCATTAAAGATACTCAAGCGATCACTCAGTTCACGACGAATACGCTGGCGAAAATTTTTCACACTGCGCTGATGCTTAGGTAAATCAATTTTGAGGCATATGGCAGGGTCTTGTACATCACGTACACAAATACGGTTTGCACCTTTACCAATCACATCTGCAGCTGACCACTGCACTTGTTGCTCTGCCATTATCCAACCTAACTATTACACGAATTGCGCATTATAAGACAATGCAGCCTTAGAAAAATGTATTTTTATACCAGTACAGAAGCAACCCGATCCGCCTCTTGTAATGTACTGGCTTTGGGCAGATGCAGAATAGACGTAGCCAAACTGGCTCGTTTTTGTTGTAACAACAAATCAACCGATGCAGTAATGCGATCTTGCTTTAAACGCTCTATAGCAATAACACCCACTTTACAGCCTGCTGTTAAAGCTTCATAAATCATAGAGACACTATCTTCTGTGACCCATACTGCTTCAGCCAATTGCATTTGTTCAAAAATCCAACCTTGTATCGTATCTTCTACTGGGAAAATCTGTAATTTTGCTGCAAAGCTGTATGTATTGAGTTGGCTTAAAAACTCTTTTGGGGTACGGCGTGATGTGGTTAAAATAATGTCAGATTTTTTATTATCTTGTACAATTTTCTCAATGGTTTCTAAAACCTTGGCTTCGTTCCACTTATGACGTTTAGAGTCACCCCCTAGCGCAATTAAAATGCGTTTAGGTTGATGGCGCTTTTCATTGACAATTGGATTTAAAGCGCCTTCGGTCACAATCACATTGTTTTCTGCGTTAATCCCATCATGTTTAGGCACCACCACATAATTAAACCAATGCAGCGGAAATTTAGGCTTCATTAACACCACTGTTTTGGCTTTGGGAAACACTTGCCCTAACAGCAGGACTTTAAGCTGAGTTTGACTGCCGACACTGAAAATATAATCAGGTATCTGTTGAATTTTGGGATGCTTTTGATTGCCACGCGCTAAAAATAAGTTAAACGCAGATAGAGATTCAGCAGCCACTTCTTCAAAGGTCACTTGCTGCGTGCTTAAACGCTGCATGGCTTTATATAAACCCAAAGCCTGTGAGCGATGCCCTGCTTTTCCATCTGTTACATAAACAATATGCATGTATCAACCTATTTAAAACACAATAAAAAAGGCGAAACTTTCGTTTCGCCTCTCATACTACCCGATTGACTTATTTTACGTAAGTTAACCAGTGCGCATATTTAGGATCTTTACCCTGAACTGCATCAAAGTATGCTTTTTGGATTTGCGTTGTGATTGGACCACGTACACCTTCACCAATTTGACGATCATCGTATTCACGAATTGGCGTCACTTCTGCTGCTGTACCTGTGAAGAATGCTTCATCAGCAATGTAGAATTCATCGCGGGTAATACGACGTTCAATCACGTCATAACCTAAGTCTTTAGCAATGGTGATGATGGTTTGACGAGTAATACCGTCAAGCGCACCGCCTGCGATATCAGGGGTATGAATCACGCCATCACGAACCAAGAATACGTTTTCGCCTGAACCTTGGCATACATAACCTTGTGGATCAAGTAACATAGCTTCGTCATAACCTGAGTGAGCCACTTCTTGATGCGCAAGAATGGATAAGGTGTAGTTACCCGATGCTTTGGCTTTACACATGGTCACGTTTGGATGATGATGCGTAAATGATGAAGTTTTTACGCGAATGCCTTTCGCCATCGCTTCTTCACCAAGGTAAGCACCCCAGCTCCATGCCGCAACCACTGCATGAATGGTATTGTCTGTTGCAGCAATACCTAATTTTTCTGAACCAATAAAGATAATTGGACGTAAGTAGCAAGATGCTAATTTATTTTCACGAACCACATCAATTTGAGCTTTCTCTAATGCTGCTTGATCAAATGGAACTTTCATTTGATAGATTTTTGCAGAATTTAACAGACGCTTAGTGTGTTCTTTTAAACGGAAAATAGCCGTTCCATTCGGGGTTTCATAGGCACGGACACCTTCAAACACACCCATACTATAATGCAAGGTATGTGTAAGTACGTGAGTTTTCGCCTCACGCCAATCAACTAATTGTCCATCTTGCCAAATAAAACCATCACGATCAGCCAAATTCATGACACACACTCCAAATTGTTATACACAGTCATTTTTATCCAAGGCAAACACTGCACTTGGATCAATTAATCTTTGCCATAACTTGCAAACGACCTCTCGGGTAGCGTGCCAATCATCTGCCAAAACTTGCATGGATTGATTTGCAAGTGCTAGACGATGGCTCTCGGCTCGTTCACGAAGATAAGCTTGAATCAATGCTGTCGCGTCGGCGCTGGATAAGCATTCCGTTCTTGCGGCATCCTCAAGGATTCGTACGTTGTCAGAGTAATGGGCGAGATCGGGATTCGACCCACTCCATGCTAATACCGCATACTGTGCCATAAATTCGATATCAACGATACCACCTGCATCCTGTTTTAAATGAAAAATTCCATCTTTTTGTTGCTCTTTTGAGGAACCTAAATGTTCTTTCATTTTTTGGCGCATTTTCAGCACTTCGGTACGAACATTGGCTTCATCGCGTGGCTGAGTCAAAATAAGGCAACGTAACTCCTCAAATTTTTGGCAAAGGCTAGCCTCGCCTGCAATTGAGCGGGCCCGCACTAAAGCTTGATGTTCCCATACCCATGCACTTTTAAATTGATATTGTTCAAAGGCTTTAAAGCTGGTCACCAGTAAACCCGCCTCACCCGATGGGCGCAAACGGGTGTCAATTTCATAGACACGACCATCTAAGGTTTGCGTGGTCATCAGTGACATAAATTTTTGCGCCACCCGCATAGCAAACTCAAAACCGCTAATGGCTTTTTTACCGTCGGTATCGGCTTGTTCATCCATGGCATGAATAAAGACTAAATCTAAATCTGAGCCATAGCCGAGTTCAATGCCACCGACTTTGCCATAACCAATCACACTAAAAGCAATATGATCGAGCGAACAACGTTGACCTTCTAAATCAAGTGGATAGCCGTGTTTTTTAGCCACAATTTGATAAGCCAAATGCAGTGTGGCTTTGACTGAGACTTCCGCAATATCGGTTAAGGCATCAGAGACTTTCATCAGTGGACTTTCAGCCAAAACATCACTGGCTGCCACAGTTAAGACATTGGATTTTTTAAATAGACGTAACACGCGCATTTGATCTTCAACTTGATCAATCTCAATGCGTAGCAGTTGCTGACGTAATGAATCTTCTAAATCTTGACGCTTTGGCAGCTCAAAATCCATGGATAAAAATTCATCTAATAATACCGGATAATGCGTGAGTTCTTCACAAATCCATGGGCTAACAGTGGCCATTTTCACTAAGCGTTGCAGCGCACCTTTGCTTTCAATCAGCATGACCAAATATACGGTACGGCGCATGACCGATTCCAGCAATGGCATAAGACGCACTAAGGCCATTTGTGGATGATCAGATTGCAACACAGCTTCAAGTAAATGCGGCCAAAAGCTTTTGAGACGTTGAATGGCTTTGGCCGGTAGTTTTTTTAAGGCGTGTCCATGCCAAAATTCGTGCACCAGATTCTTGGCGTTATCATCTAAAACCTCATGTAACCGCTGCTCAAGCTGACTCATGTTTTCAACTGAACTATCTAAGTCTTTTTCTTTAATTAAATGCTCAAATTGATACATGACCTTGCTGCGTTTGGCATTTAAGCACTGTAAAAATGCCTGCCAACTCTCAAAGCCTAAAGTTTCAAAAATACGTGCACGTAAATCGGGTTCTGTCGGTAAAGATTGGGTTTGTTGATCATTTAAGGCTTGAATGGCATGTTCAACACGGCGTAAGAACAAATAGGCATCTTCTAAATCAATGACCGCTTGTTCATCTAACAACTCTGCATCATCTAAATGACTTAAGCTAACCAAACATTGACGATCTTGCAGCTCTAAGCGGTAGCCACCATAAATCAGCTGAAAGACTTGCACAATAAATTCAACTTCGCGAATCCCACCTGCGCCCAATTTAATGTCATCTTCAATATTACGCCGTGCCACTTCACGCTCGATCATGGCTTTCATTTCACGCATCGCTTCAAATGCAGTGTAATCGACATATTTACGGAACACGAACGGTCGTGTCATTTCTAAAAGCTCATCACCCTCAGGGCTTGGATTCACAATACGTGCTTTAATCCATGCATAACGTTCCCATTCACGACCATGTTGGCTTAAATATTTCTCTAAGGCGATATGACTGATCGCTAGAGCAGAACCATCTCCCCAAGGACGTAAGCGCATATCCACACGGAAAACAAAACCATCAGCAGTAATGTGATCAAGCAGATAAATTAGTTTTTGGCCCCATAAGATACAAAACTGCTGCACATCAATCGACTTACGCCCACCTTCGGTTTCACCCTGTTCATCAAAGGCAAAGATCAGGTCAATATCACTGGATAAATTGAGTTCTTGCGCGCCCAATTTCCCCATGGCAATGACAATTAAATCTTGCACTTTGCCGTTATACCCGATGGGTTGACCATATTTAGCCACCAACGGAGCTAAGGCAAAATCTTTAGCAGCACAGATGGCCGCATCAGCAAAGTCAGACAGTTCTCGCGTTAAGGTTAAGACATCGGTGAGTTGATTGGCATCTTGCCAAATCCAACGAAACATAAGCCGTGCACGCAAGATCCGCATGTGGCGCATCCAACTGCTTTCATCTGTGACATCCTGTAGGGCTTGATGGACACAATGATAAATTTGCGCACTGCTTAAAGAGCTTAAAAACGCATCTGCCGCATAATCCTCTTTGAGTAACTCAGCATGTATGCTAAGCACTTGCTCCGCATATTGACTGGCGCGTAAGGTCTTTTGTAACTGTGCTGTATTCATTGCTTTCTTTCTCAAGCCCTGTTTTTTACCTGTTATAACAGTAAGCTTGAGCTTTAGAAAAGTATTTTATCAGCAAGCTTGGCTTTGACGTTGTTCAAGTGCTTGGTGAGTATGATTGGCTGCAGGTAAAGTAACTTTAAAAATAGTGCCCTCACCTTCTTTCGAGTGCACACTAATCTGACCTTGATTTAAGTCAATAAAGCGTTTGCACAGCACCAAACCCAATCCAGTGCCTTTTTCACCTAAGGTACCTTGGCGGCTATAGGTAATCTTAGGTTCAAATAAGGTTTCAATCTGCGCTTTGGTCATCCCTAAACCTGTATCTTGAATATAAATATGTACCTGCTGCTGTGCAGTTTCGGCACGTAAAATCACCCGACCACTGCCATCATTGTGGGTAAATTTTAACGCATTAGACACTAAGTTCTGAATCACCGAGGTAATCATATTAATATCGGCATAAACCTTAATATTTTCCTCAACTTGGTTAATGAGTTGAATATTCTTTTTAACCGCCAAACTCCCCAAGACATCTGTAACAATTTTAGTCGATTGTGATAAAGCAAAATTAATCGGGTGATAGACAAAACGTCCACCTTCTGCCATGGCCCAATTGAGTAAACTTTCTAATAAATTGTAGGTGGACTGCGCTGTATCAAAGACGTAATCACTAATATCTTGAATACCTTTTTCATCAAGCGTGTCACGTTCCTTGGCGAGGATTTCAGAAAAGCCCAACAAACCATGAAAAGGGGCACGTAAGTCATGAGCAATAATTTGGAAGAATTTGGTTTTACTAAAATTGAGCGCCGCTTGTTGCTCAAATTCTTCTTTCAGTTCAGCATTTTCTAAACGTAAACGAATAATCCCCATTAAGCTTTGAATAAACTCGCGCACAATCACAATGCTTTTTTCATCAAAAGGCGTGTCGTTTTGGTCAAATAAGTATACATGACCCACAGAATCTTCACTGTCACACAAATCAACCGCCAACATACGACGATGATGCATGCCCAGATTTTGCATATACGCGGATGCTTTGGCATAAATCGGGTGATTCGGGGTGATTAAATCAGTCTCTGCAAAAAACTCATTGACTGTAGCATCTGCTTCAGATAAAAACGGACGGCACCCCTCATCAGATGAGAACCAAATATAGGGTTCATCTTTAAATGCTAAAATCGCATGATCTGTTTGGAGCATACTGCGGGCAAACTTTAAAAAATCGCTAATACGATTGTCTGCACCAAATACACCAAGCAATAATGAGAGTTTGCAGGCACTGAGCTGCTCAGTTTCTGAGCCTATTTCTAATAATTTGAGTTCCATATTCTCAGCCTCATCATTTTTTCTCAATTAGAAAAAATTGACTTCGTATCTCCATTATTTAGCACGCTATTGATTAAAATGACAACAACAAAAAATACAAAAGACGTTCAAACCTTAACATAATATATAACTAGTTTTTTACCAAGTGGTATAAACCAAATTTAATCAAAAAGTTATAAGGTTTTTTTATGAATTTTATTAATATAAAAAAACAGGCATAAAAAAACCCCAAACCTTTAATGCCAGTTTGGGGTTTTTAAATATGGTCCCGAGGGTCGGACTCGAACCGACACGTCATCTCTGACAGCGGATTTTGAATCCGCCGCGTCTACCAATTTCACCACCTCGGGAGAGATGTTGTGAGGGCTATAATAAACTTATTTTTTAAGCTGTCAACGCTTTATCTTTGTTTTTGCTCAAAATTAAGGCAGATGGCTTTTTTTTGCCGTTAAAATCGGCAATTTCTGCCATTTTAAACAAAAAGGCATATACTAAGGCCAGTTTTTTTAAGCCTTATGTTCAACATGCAACTGTCTGACTTTAATTTTGATCTCCCTGACGAATTGATTGCTCGTTATCCTCTCGAAACACGTAGCGCATCGCGTTTATTACATTTAGATAAACATGGTCAGCATCATGATTATCACTTTACCGATATTTTAGAGCTGCTTCATCCAGGTGACTTATTGGTGTTAAATGACACTAAAGTCATGAAAGCCCGTCTCAAAGGTAAACGTGCGTCTGGTGGTGCAGTCGAGGTGTTAGTCGAGCGCATGCAAGATCAGTTTATTGCGCACTGTCACATTAAAGCCAGTAACTCGCCAAAGGCAGGTGCGGAACTGTTTATTGGACCCGACCAAGTTAAAGTGACCGTACAAGGTCGCCATGAAAATTTATTTGTTGTTGAGTTTTCACAGCCTATTTTAGATGTATTGGATCAATATGGCGCTCTGCCTATTCCGCCTTACTTTAACCGTGAAGCAGAGGATATTGATACCGAACGTTATCAAACTGTTTTTAATGATCCAACCAAAATTGCCAGTGTGGCAGCACCCACTGCAAGCTTACATTTTGATGAAGAATTACTGCAAAAATTAGCTGAAAAAGGCATTCAAACCACTTTTGTGACGCTACATGTCGGAGCAGGAACGTTCTTACCGGTACGTACTAACGATATTGAAAATCACATTATGCACAGTGAATGGTGCCAAGTTTCTGATGAAGCCATGCAAAAGATTCGTGACACCAAAGCGCGTGGTAATCAAGTGATTGCAGTGGGCACCACAGCAACGCGTGCCACTGAAAGTGCAGCGCAAGCCAATGGTGGCGAACTTAAAGCGTGGACTGGCGATACACAAATTTTTATCTATCCAGGTTATGAGTTTAAGGTGGTAGATCGTTTAATTACCAACTTCCACTTACCTGAATCTACTTTATTGATGTTGGTATCAGCACTGTCAAATCGTGACAATATCTTAACTGCTTATCAACATGCTGTTGCAAATCGCTACCGCTTCTTTAGCTATGGCGATGCTATGCTGATTGATCACGCCGTAAAATAATCCAATCCTATGCCGATCGAGACCAGTCAACGCATTTTAGCTTTACGTAGTCAAAAGAATGCTGAGGTGGAACATAATCTGGCTCGGTTATGGCAAATTGGGCGCAATAGCCATTCAGCTGAAGATCTACTGAATCAGCTGCATCCATGGAGTGCGCCCAAGCATTTAAAATTTGATAATGCTTTAGCAATTTTGACTGCCTTAGTCGGCGCTGTTTTTATTTTACCGTTACTTTTAGACCCCTATGCTAGGCTTGCGCAACTGAGCGCTTTTGCTGCTGTTTGCCTCTTAGGTTTAAGTTATTTGCTCTACGCATCCGAACGTCCAATTACAGAAGTGATTGCATATTTAGAACAGCGCATGATTCAGACCCGATATCAGCTGCATTACCATAAACAACCTGAAGCCTTAGCTCGTCCTTTAAATCCCACCTTATTCATTGCACAATTAAAACAACAATTCCCTATTTTTAATCGTGGCAGCATTGTTAACGAAATTCCATTTTTTGCCAGCACCATTTGGCAAGAACAAAATGGAAAAAAGCATCAGATTTTGCTATTCCAATATCATTTTGTTAATCAATTACAAGTGCGTAATCAGCAAGGTGAACGCCTGAGCGTTAAGGAAGTGCATCAAGATTTATGGGGCGTGTTTATCTTTGATCTTGATCATGACTTACCTACCTTTGCAGCTAGTACCCAACATAAAAAAATGCCTTACCCCTATCATTTGCCTTGGCACAGCAGCGACATTCAAATTCGCAAGCGTTTATATATCGGCGGAGAAAACCCTTTAGACATGGCAAAAAAAATAGGGCCTGCCTTGACCTTAAAATTAGGTCAATTTTTTAGCCAACGTCAAGGTGAGCTTTATATTAATGAAAATCAAAATATGCTGTGTTATTTAGGCCAAGATGATTTAATGAAAATTACAAGCCATAATCATAAAAAAATTCAAGATATTTCGGCATTACGTGGACACTTACGCACTTTTAAATTACCCTTACTAGAGTGTTTAAAAGACGATCTACTGACTTTATTACAATGAGGAACATGGCATGCAACTCCTGATTTTTCTTGGGCTGGTGATGCTAATCATCGTTGCTGTCATTATGATTCGTAACAATATTATTCGTCACCATAACGCCAGCATTCGAGCCTGGGCGGATGTCGCCAGTTTTGAACGTCAAAAAGTTAAAATTTTAGAAGGACTTGCTCCACTGGTTGAGCAATATGCACAATTTGAGCAAGGTACTTTGGCACAAGTGACTGAATTACGTCAAAATATTGTGCAGCTCAAGACCGATAGCACCGATATTAGTCGCCTACAGCAGATTGAAGCCTTATCTAAGCAATTGATGCAGAGCTTAAATGTGATAGTGGAAAACTATCCTGAGCTTAAAGCCGATCAAATCTATTTAAAAATGATGCAAGAAATTGAAGAACAAAATGAGAATGTAGGTGCAGCAATTACGATTTTTAACCGCAATGTAGAAGTTTTTAACAATTATATCCAAATCTTTCCAAATAACTTGATTAATACTGCAACAACGGGCAAAAAGCCGATTCGAGTCTTTCGTGACGTCTCCACTGCGCAAAACTTTGATTATCGACCAAATTTTTAAATATAATGACCGCTCACGCTAGGGCATTACAATAACCAAGGATCTCATGTTAGAACATCTACCTGTCTTAAAAGATGCGTTAATCCATGAATTTTATCAGCTTTACGATCGTTATTATGAAGACGAAATTTATGGCTGTGCCTTGGTGTTTAACGAGTATATGATGCTCGACTATCTAACCATTGCCACCAAACGTAGCTTGTTTTCTGATGTTGAAGATTATGCACAGTTTTTAAGTCATGATGACAAATGGAATGTCAATAAATGGCGCTTTCGCTCTAGTCCTCATCATAACCGTCTGAATGAGTTTAAAACTTTGCTAGCGGACTATTTTCAGCGTCGGCATTTTTTTGGTACGCCGCTACAACAGCAAAATTTAACCGAACTGAATAATTTAGATCTACTACTCAATGCCTACAAACAAGCCAAAGAAGATTTGGTTGAGTCCTATGGTTTAGATGTCGATCAAATTCTGTTTTTTGTACATGTTCCAACCCAGCCCAATCTTGAAACCAGTTCAGCAGTCTTCTTAAATGCGTCGAGCCAATTACTGCAAGAATTTATGCAACTAAAACAGCATAATCACGTAGCACATGATCCAGCTCGTTTAAAAAAGCTCACCCAAGCAGACAAAGACATGTTGGTTGATATTGCGCAATTGGTACGGCTTGATCCTTTTGATTATATGCAAATTGCCAATCAAGCCTATATTTTAACGCTCGATGCTACTTTTGCAGATATCAACCCTTATATCCAAAATTTGGTGCAAACCATTGCTGCAATGGATACTGATCCACAATTTGCCCTGACCCGTGAGGAAATTTTAGAGCGCATCGATCAGTTCTATAGCAAGGTGATTCAACAGCGTTGATTACACAAAAATACACAGCAACTCGGTAAATACTAGCGTTTGGGCGCAGAATCAAGGAAAATAGCTCCCTTTATTTTTAGCCATCAGCGAACTGTTTTTTCGCCTTGAGTTGGAACGTGTATGAAGTTTGAAAAATTAGCGCAGTCGGGCCGTGCTCGTCGTGGTCGCTTAACCCTAGAACATGGTGTGGTTGAAACACCAATGTTTATGCCTGTAGGTACTTACGGTACGGTCAAAGGGGTATTACCACGCGATATTAAAGAGATTAAATCTCAAGTGATTTTGGGTAATACCTTCCATTTGTACCTGCGTCCAGGTTTAGATGTGATCCGTGAACACGGCGGTTTACATCAGTTTATGAAATGGAACAATCCAATTTTAACTGATTCAGGCGGCTTCCAAGTGTTTAGTCTGGGCGCAATGCGTAAGATTAAAGAAGAAGGCGTGACCTTCCGTTCGCCAATTGATGGTTCTAAAGTATTTCTATCACCTGAAACCTCAATGGATATTCAACATACCTTGAATTCTGACATTGTGATGATTTTTGATGAATGTACACCTTATCCTGCTACACATGAAGAAGCGCAAAAATCTTTACAGCTGTCATTACGTTGGGCAAAACGCTGTAAGACACAACATCACGAGGTGTTAAAAAACCGTAATGCTTTGTTTGGTATCATTCAAGGTGGTATGTACGAAGACCTACGTGATGAATCTTTAAAAGGTCTACTTGAGATTGACTTTGATGGTTATGCCATTGGTGGTTTATCTGTAGGTGAACCAAAAGAAGAAATGATCAAGGTTTTGGATTATCTGCCTGCCAAAATGCCAGAAGATAAACCACGTTATTTAATGGGCGTGGGTAAGCCTGAAGATATCGTCGAAGCGGTACGTCGCGGTGTGGATATGTTTGACTGTGTTATGCCAACGCGTAACGCACGTAATGGTCATTATTTTGTAACCGATGGTTTAGTGCGTATTCGTAACAGCCAATATCGCCATGACCAAGGTCCACTCGATCCACATTGTGATTGTTACACCTGTACCAACTTTACTCGTTCGTATTTATTCCATTTAGAAAAATGCGGTGAAATGTTAGGTTCGATGCTCGGCACGATTCACAATTTACGTTATTACCTACGTTTAACTGAAATGATGCGTGATGCCTTGGATAACGGTACATTTGACGAATTTGTTGCAGACTTTTATGCACGTCGCGGCCTAGAAGTACCACCTTGCCCTGTTGATTAATCTTTTTGCTATTTGCGCTAAAGAAAAAGACAAGGTAAATTGCTGTTCAAGACATTTTTTACTTAGTATTTAGGAAATTATAGATGAGCCTTTTTATTTCAACCGCTCATGCAGCAGGTGAAGCTGCACAACAACCTAGCCTGATGGCCAACCTCTTGATGATTGCGGTATTTGTTGCAATCTTCTACTTCTTGATTTGGCGTCCTCAAGCAAAACGCGCCAAAGAACACCGTAATCTTGTACAAAGCTTAGGTGTAGGTAGCGAAGTGGTTTTTGCTGGCGGTCTTATGGGTCGTATCACCAAAATTGAAGGTGATTTTGCAGTGGTAGAATTGAATCGTGGCGTAGAAGTGAAAATTCAACGTGCGAGTGTGATTTCGGTTCTACCTGAAGGCACTTTGAATAACCTCTAATCACAATGTAAGTCGTGCAAGTTGCACGACTTTTTATTTTAAGAAGAAAATAAATGCGTTACCCTGCATGGAAATATCTACTGATCCTCGTTGTTTTGGTGATCAGTACTTTATATGCCCTGCCAAGTTTGTATCCAGATGAACCTGCCGTGCAAATTTCGGGTGCCAAAGCTGGTACTCAAATTGACGCAAGCATCGTACAAAAAGCAGAGCAAATCCTCAAAAGCGAAAATCTCAGTAGTCATGACAGCAGCTTTAGTAATAATGCAGCTTTGCTGCGTCTAGATTCCTCTGAAGCCCAGCTCAAAGCCAAAGATGCCTTGCGTCAAGGTTTGGGTGATGATTATGTTGTGGCGTTAAACTTAGCGCCTACTACACCAGAGTGGCTACAAAAAATTGGTGCCAAACCAATGAAGCTCGGTCTGGATTTACGTGGTGGTGTACACTTCTTACTTGAAGTGGACATGGACAAAGCCATTAGCCAGCGTATGGAAACATCCGCAACTGATTTGCGTCGTCAACTGCGTGAAAACAACCTTAAATTTAATAGTTTAAGCTTAGCGAACAACACCATTACGGTTCAATTTGCCGATAATGATGCGCGTAGCGCGGCCATGGACTTCTTACGTCGTAATGGCAATGAGTTTAATCAACAAGCGCTCGCGACAGATGCAGGTGCAACTTTACGCTTAACCTACACAGATACGCGTCGTCAAGAAATTCAAAGCTACGCAGTCAATCAAAACTTAACCACTTTACGTAACCGTATTAATGAGTTAGGTGTAGCTGAGGCATTGGTACAAACCCAAGGTAGCAACCGTATTGTGGTTGAATTACCAGGCGTACAAGATACTGCCGAAGCAAAACGTGTTTTAGGTCGTACAGCGAACTTAGAATTCCGTTTAGTGTCTGATTTAAATGATCAATACATTGACCCTTATTTGGGCAAATCAAATGGTCAACCTGTTCCTCCAGGCACTGAGCTATTTGCATTTGAATCTTTAGACAGCGGTCGTGAGTTACTGTTAAATCGTAATCGTATCTTAACGGGTGAGCGTGTACAAAATGCTTCATCTGGTTTTAGCCAAGATACGGGTGGTGCCGAGGTCAACATTACCCTCGACTCTGCTGGCGGTAAGCTCATGGCGGATGCCACGCGTAACGCAGTGGGTAAACGCATGGCGGTATTGTTCATTGAGAACAAACAAAAAATTAGCTATGTCGAAGATCCTGAAACAGGTACACAAACTGAAGTACGTACTCCTTATACCGAATCTGTGGTCATTAACGCAGCAACGATTCAAGCTGTCTTGGGATCACAGTTCCGTATTACTGGTCTAGATTCACCACAAGAAGCCTCAGAGCTGGCACTTATGCTACGTGCGGGTGCTTTAGCTGCACCTATGTACTTTGTTGAAGAGCGTGTGATTGGGCCAAGTTTAGGTCAAGAAAACATCGACAAAGGCGTACTGTCTACGCAAATTGGTTTCTTACTGGTTGCGATTTGGATGGTGGTGTTTTTCCGTCTATTTGGTGTGATTGCCAATTTTGCTTTGGTGTTTAACTTAGCCATGATTTTAACCGTCATGTCTTGGATTGGTGCTTCGCTGACCCTACCGGGTATTGCTGGGATCGTGATTACCATTGGTATGGCAGTCGATGCCAACGTACTGATTTGTGAACGAATTCGAGAGGAAATAAAATGGGGCGCTTCGCCTAAACAGGCCATTGTGGCCGGTTATGACCGTGCTTATAACACCATTTTTGACTCGAACTTAACCACATTCTTGGTGGCATTTATTCTATTTGCGATTGGTACCGGCCCGATTAAAGGCTTCGCGGTGACCCTCATGATTGGTATTGTCTGCTCGATGTTTACTGCGATTACAGTGACGCGTGCGATTGTACAAATTATCTATGGCAAAAAGCGCGACCTGAAAAAGTTGAGCATTTAAGGAGATCATTGATGACTGAAAATTCTCAACCGCAATACGGTCGCCCAGAAGAAGAACGTGTTATCCCGTTTATGAAGATCGCATTGCCTGCAGCATTGCTATCGATCTTCTTAACGGTGGCCAGTATTTTCTTTATTGCCACGAAGGGCTTGAATTTAGGCTTAGACTTTACTGGCGGTGTCGCTGCTGAATTAAACTACACCAATCCAGTCAAACCTGAGCAAGTCACACAAGCGTTAAGCCAAGCTGGTTTTAGTGATGCTGTGGTACAAACCCTAGGTTCTGAACGTGACCTGATGGTGCGTATGCCCGTGCAAGAAGACATTGAAGCAGAAGATTTAACCAAAGCGATTACCACTGCGGTACAGTTACCAAACAACGCCGCCGAAGTCCCTAAAGTCGATGTAGTCGGTGGTCAAGTCGGGAATGAGCTATATGTCCGTTCTGCAGGCGCAGTCGGCCTAGCCTTACTGCTGATGCTAGTGTATGTCACCATTCGCTTTGAATTTAAGCTTGCTATGGGTGCAGTGCTGTCTTTATTCCACGACATTATTGTGACTTTAGGTTTCTTTGCTTTGATGCAATGGCCATTTGACTTAACCGTACTTGCAGCTTTACTGGCAATTATTGGTTTCTCACTGAATGATAACATTGTGGTATCGGATCGTATTCGGGAAAACTTCCGTAAGATTCGTGGCGCGACACCGCTTGAAGTGGTGAATATTGCCTTAACTGAAACCTTACGTCGTACCATTCATACCTCTATGACCCTATTACTTGTAGTGGTTGCCATGATGTTTATGGGCGGTGATGGTCTGAAGTGGTTTTCAGTTGCCATGTTTGTAGGTGTGTTTGTGGGTACTTACTCATCGATTTACATTGGTACAGCCTTTGCCTTATGGCGTGGTTTAAATCGTCAAGACTTTATTGTGCAGGTCAAACCTGAATTTGAAGAACATGGCGATGAGCAATTACCTCCGCGTTAATTGCCCACGCTAAAAAAAGCCCATCACTTGATGGGCTTTTTTTAGATCTGTTGAATGGTTGGCATCTGCGCTGTGCTACGCCAAGCAATTGTTAGCATGGCCTCATGTAATTGTAGTTGCTGATAACTCAACTCGCCCAATTGTGGATGCTGCATACTGCCCTGCATCTGCCCAAATACGACGTTGGTTTCTAAAGTATTTAAGCTTAAACGAATACCTAGACCCGCTGCTTTGACAAGCGCTTCTTTGGCTGTCCACACTTGAAACCAATAGTTTTTATTTTTTCCACTTCGCTGCCATTGCTGTAATTCATTCTGCGTAAAAGCATGCTGAGCCAAAGCCTCAAAACGAATACTGCGATTTAAATCTTCAATGTCTACGCCAATGTCATCTACATCAGCACTCATCACTAAAGCATAATGTTGCTGACTATGACTATGATTAAAGGCGAGATCTGGTAAATATGGCTTACCATATTCAGTTTTGCATAATTCTGCTGCTTGCACGTCACGGCCTAAACTTTGACTTAATTTTTCTAGGCGATACGCATGTAACGCCTGCTTTTGCGCTGCGACAAAATCTCGGCGGCTTAAAGCTGGATCAAGCTTTACAAGCTGTTGAATAGGTTGACAATCTAAATAAATTTGCATGATTTTTTCCATAAAAAAACCAGCAACCGAAATTGCTGGTTTCTTGCACTTGGTTTAGTTACCTTGAACTAAACGGCGAGCGCTAATAATACCCGGTTGTTGCTCCAAACGCGCCAATAAGCGCGATAACTGCGCCAAGCCTTTGACTTCAATTAAAAGTTTCATATTGGCAATACCATCCGCTTCTGAAATGGTATTCACCTGACGAATGTTAATTTGGTCCGAGAAAATCACTTGGGTTAAGTCTTTGAGTAAACCACGGCGGTCATAGGCTTCCACCACAATTTGCACGCTTTGACCCCGAGTCGGCTGCATTTCCCAATCGGCTTCCACCGCACGTTCTGGTTCATTTTGAATCATACGCAGATAATCAGGGCAAGCCACTTTATGGATGCTGACGCCACGGTTTAAGGTAATATAACCGGCAATTGATTCACCATGGACAGGCTGACAGCACTGCGCGATATGCAGCTCAACATTGTCTAAACCATCAATTAAAATGCCGTGTGCCGACAAGGTATGACTAGCACGTGGATTTAAGGTTGGTTTTAACACCAGTTCAGGTTCATCCTGATCCAGATGCATATGACGGTTGACCTGATTAATCAGAGCATGCAGGCTGACATCACCATTAACCAAGGCAATTAAAATATCATCACCCGTTTTGACATTGAAATGATTACAGTAATCTGCCAAATCAATGCTTTTTGGATGAATGGCTAAACGAGATAACTCTTTATTAAGAATCTCACGCCCCGCTTCTAAGTTTTTACTACGATCCTGCTGACGGAACCAATGGCGCAATTTATCCCGTGCACGGGCAGTTTTGATATAGCCAAGTGAGTTCACCAACCAGTCACGGTTCGGTTCACGATCTTTTTTGGTTAAGATCTCAACTTGTTCACCCGTTTTTAAGGTATAAGTCAGGGGCACATAACGCTGATTGACGCGCGCGGCATAGCACTTATTGCCCACTTCCGTATGCACATGATAGGCAAAATCTAAGACTGTAGAGCCACGTGGTAACTCTTTAATGTCGCCATCACGACTAAACACATAAATCTTCTCAAAATCTTCAAACTCTTGGATTTGCTCAAAGTTTTCTTCAGTGTCATCTTCTTTATGGGCACTTGCATCATTACGTTCTTGATAATGCTCAAGCACTGCACGAAGCGAATGCAAACGATGATTAAAAGAATGATCCGTGGTTTTTGAGCCTTCTTTATAGTTAAAGTGTGAACATACCCCAAGCTCTGCTTCGTTATGCATGGCAAGGGTACGAATTTGCACTTCTAAAGATTTGTTCTCGGCAATCACCGCAGTATGTAATGAGCGATAACCATTGGCTTTAGGGTTGGTAATATAGTCATCAAACTGATGCGGAATATGCCGCCACATTTGATGCACAATACCTAACGTGTGATAACACTCAGGAATGGATTTCACCAAAACACGTAAAGCACGAATGTCATACAGCTGATCAAAGCTTAAATCTTTGCTCTTCATTTTGCGGTAAATCGAGTAGATATGTTTCACTCGACCATTAATTTCCGCCTCAATGCCATATTCGAGTAAAGCATTACGCAATTTATCAATCACAAACTGAATATATTGCTCACGCTCTAAACGCTTTTCATTAAGGAGTGAGGCAATTTCTTTATAACGCTCTGGCGCTAAATAACGGAAAGCTAAATCCTCCAACTCCCACTTGAGCTGGGCAATGCCTAAACGATGCGCCAGTGGTGAGTAAATGGTGAGAATCTCACGTGCTACACGTTCTTGACGATCTTTGGGTGATTTGGCCAATTCACGTAGCGCATAAGTACGTTCTGCCAGCTTAATTAATACGACTCGAACATCTTCAGTCACAGAAATCAGCATCTTATAAATGCCGGTCAGATGTTCACGCTGGTTATTATTAAAGTGATCTTCTAGACGCTTATTCTTTTCAATCAGTTCAGAAAGCTTACCCATAGATAAGGTGCCCGTCACTAAGCTATGCACTTGTGCACCAAAACGCTCGAGTACTTCTGCAAGCGAAATCACACCCTCACGTACACCACGGTAGAGCATCGCTGCCGATAAGGTATCTTCATCCACATACAGATGGGCCAAAATATTGGCCATCTCTAAACCCGTATAGAAGGTATTGGATCGATGATTGACCGTACTTTTAAGCTCACGTTGTAAGGTCAACTGGGCAACTTCTTCGAGTTGTTTAAGTTCAGCACCATCAAAAATAGCGCGGACGCGATCTAGCCATTCGGCCAGATCTTGCTGAGCTTGTTCGGCATGCTCAACAGTCGTTTCCTCAGACAATTCATTTAATCGCCCTGGAAGCTGTTCACGTACTGTGACCATACCCGTCTCCTACTTCTCTGTTACGCTGTATCATATTATAAATTTATAAATTGTCTATTTCGTGTTTTTTAAATAAAGCAATTGATTCTACATGGCCAGTATGTGTAAACATATCCATCACACCCGCTTGAATCAAGCGATATCCATGTTCTGCTAACACTTTTGCATCACGCGCCAGCGTTGCAGGATTACACGAGACATATACCAAACGTTTTGCACCAAACTTGGGCACATAATGCATCACTTGCTCGGCGCCAGCACGAGGTGGGTCAATTAATAATGCATCAAAACCTTGTTTCGCCCAAGATTGGTGCGAAAAATCTTGTGTTAAATCTTGTGAGTAAAACTGAATCTGCTGAATTTGGTTAAGTTGGGCATTTTCTGTGCCACGCTCGACCATTTCTTGACTCCCTTCTACCGCAACCACCTGCCCAGTCTCCCCTACACAACGTGCCAGTGGTAAAGAGAAGTTACCTAAACCACAAAACAGGTCTAAAACACGCTCACCGGGCTGCAACTCTAGCAATTGGCATGCCAACTGCACCATTTGTGGGTTAACTGTTGAATTTACTTGAGTAAAATCATGCGGATGGAAAGCAAAGTTGAGCGCAAAATCAGGCAAACTATAGTGTAAACGTTTCGCTGCTTCAGGCTGATCAACACGCACTAATGCTGGGTCTTCATTGCCTTGTAAATACAATTGCCAACCCTTGTCTAACGCAAATTGGCGCAATTGGTTGACATCATTTGCAATTAAAGGCTGTAAATGTCGGATCACGAGGGCCACCTCTTGGTCACCCATGGCCAGTTCGATATGACCAATAGCTGCTTTGCCAGCCAAACTTTGTAATAGTTGTTTTAAACGGGTAATTGAGCCAAATTGTTGATCCAAAATGAGGCAACGATCAATTGAAGTCAGTTTATTGCTCTGCTTTTCACGAAAGCCGACCACTAACTTATCTTTACTTGGCACATAACGTACCCCAATGCGTGCTTTACGACGGTAATCTTCACGTTGTGAGCGAATCGGGGCCAACCAATTTTCTGGTTCTAGACCTGCAAAATGGGTCAGATGCGATTTTAATACCTCTTGCTTAAGACGAATTTGTTCATCTTTAGCAATATGCTGCATATTGCAGCCACCACAACGCTCAAAATGCGGACATGCCGCCTCTACACGTATTACTGAAGGTTCACTGATCAGTTCTACACAGTCAGCTTCTTCTAGGCGCTTTACGACATTGGTAATCTGAGCCAGTACCGTTTCGCCCGGTAAAGCACCCTCAATAAAGACTTTTTTACCGTGTTTATCACTCGGATGATCAGGATGATTGCCATAGTGCGCTATCCCTCGTCCTTCATGTGATAGCGATTCAACCTGAAAAATGTACTTGGGTTGTGGCATAGGACGAGGTTTAGCTCTGTGTTTCATGGATACCTAATTTTTGTCTGGGGAGAAATCAATCGCAGTAAATGCAGTGTGTTGTGAGTTTTGGCGCCATACCTGTAAAAATTCGGTATGTTGCGGCTGACTCTGTAAATAGTCGATGCTGTGTTGAATCCAAGTTTGATGGTCTTGTGCCGTAATTAAGCCTTTTAACAGTGCCCAGCGTAAAAACACCAACCAAGTATTGAGCACATCGCCTTCGCAATAGCTGGTTAATTCTAGCCACTGCCCTTGGGCCACGTACTTAGGGATATGATAACCCGGTAAACCACGTTTACCCGGAAAACCTAACAGATGGGCAATATCATCTAACTTTTGGAAATTACGTCCGTTAAACATGGCCAGCACGTCCATTAAATCGACATGACGCTGATGGTAACGGTTCTGATAGTT
This sequence comes from Acinetobacter sp. CY17, assembly GCF_059515825.1. NCBI lineage: Bacteria > Pseudomonadati > Pseudomonadota > Gammaproteobacteria > Moraxellales > Moraxellaceae > Acinetobacter > Acinetobacter sp. CY17. The sequence continues at coordinate 177,735 of NZ_JCAKMX010000003.1, read as the reverse complement.
ATTATAGCGTTTTTGGTTATCAATTTCGCCCTGATCGAAAAGACTTGGCGCAGATAAACCATGATACATGGCGCGGTACAAAATCACTGGCAAATCAAATTGTGAACCATTCCAACTAACTAAGGTTGGATAGCGCTTATCAAAGATCGATAAAAATTTTTGTAAAATTTCGCGTTCAGTATAATGCTCTTGGCTAAACGAAAACAATTTCATCTGACCTTGTTCGTTAATCCATAGCCCAGAAATACAGACTATTTCATGTAGCGGTAAACGCTGAAAGTCTGTACCTGCTTCTTGCCGCCGCAACTTGGCCAAAGCAGCATCTAAATCCGCATCTGGCAAATCAAGGTCATATAAATGCGCACCTGATTTTTTGTCGGTTAAGGTTTCAATATCAAAAACTAATACCGGTAAACGCATAATATGACCCTATAGACGTTGCTCAATCTTAGTCTTGGACTGAGAATAAGCCAGTAGATAAATAACGATCACCGCGATCGCAGACAATGCATACAATCACTGCATCTGGATGTTGTTCAGCAATTTTAATCGATGCCCAAACTGCACCGCCTGAAGAAACGCCCGCACTAATGCCCTCTGTACGTGCCAATTGACGCGCAGTTTTTTCCGCTTCAATTTGCGGAATATCCATAATACGATCGACGCGTGAAGCATCAAAAATGGTCGGTAGATATTCAGTTGGCCAGCGACGAATCCCGGGAATATTGGAGCCTTCAGCAGGTTGCAAACCGACAATTTGGACATTTGGGTTTTGTTCTTTTAAGTATTTTGAGATCCCCATAATGGTGCCCGTAGTGCCCATTGAACTGACAAAATGGGTAATTTTACCGCCCGTTTGCTGCCAAATTTCTGGCCCCGTGGTCAGGTAATGTGCTTCTACATTATCTGGATTGCCAAATTGGTTCAGTACCAAACCAACGCCATCAGCTTGCATTTGTAGCGCCATATCACGCGCCTGTTCCATGTTGTCTGCTTCGATGAGCTCAGCACCATAAGCTGCCATGGCATCTTTACGTTCTTGACTCGAGTTAGCTGGCATGATGAGTTTCATGTTATAGCCGCGCATCGCTGCAACCATTGCTAAGGCAATGCCTGTATTTCCGCTCGTCGCTTCAATTAACGTATCACCCGGTTGGATCTGACCACGCTTTTCTGCTTGCATAATCATGTTATAGGCAGGACGATCTTTGACTGAACCTGCTGGGTTATTGCCTTCCAATTTGGCCAATACTGTTGCTTGAGTGTGATTTGCCAGACGCTGTAAACGCACCAGTGGGGTTTTGCCCACATAATGATCCAGTAAAAATTCGTCTTCTTGAAAATCAGGGGTTGTCGTACTCATTATTTGCACCTTTATCGAGGTGTGCCTATTGTATGAAAAAATGCTTGATTCTGCACCCATTTAGCAGGCTTTTTCTTTAACTCGCTCAAAGCCTAATCAGATTAAAAAAAAGCATGCTAAACTCATCGGCAAACAAAAGCTGCCTTTTTAATCATGCCCAATATCAATAAAAAGTTATTTAAGCGCTTACATTTAAACCATGCCTACGGGCAACTGATTGCGCTCATTTTTGTCCCCATTATGATTTTGGCCTGCGTGGGCGCAGCTTTAGTTTTAATTGAAACGTCCAATGCCGCCAAAGCACAGCAACGGCAAATGGCCATTGCGATTTTAACCCGCTTTCAAACCCAAGCTGAACAAGCCATCACTTTACTCAATTATTATCCATTGCATTACGATCATGGTCGCACTTTTATGCAAACCATGATGAATAATAAACATGTCATCCGAACGGCAATTATTGATGCCAGTGGACAAAATCGTTTGAGTTTGGGCGATCAAGCCGGCGATCCATGGCCTAAAGCTGCCGCCAATGCCAGTTTTTTAGGCCCTATAGAACATAAAGATAGTCATATTTATGGAATGGCCATTCATCAAGCACCGAATAAAGTGGCGTGGTTGATGATTGAATTGGATAATCAGCCACTGCAAATTGCCCGTTATCGGGTATTGATTGTATTAATTGCTACAGGTTTACTGACCTTACTGCTGTTACTTCTATGCTTAAACTTCTATTCACGGCGCTGGATTGCACCGATGTATGAAGTACGCATGCAATTACAACGCTTAAATGCAGACACTTTAGATCAGCACATCGTCATTAACAGTACCGGTGAGTTACGCTTACTACAGCGCGATATTGCCAATGTCGTCAAGCGCTTACATTACAGCTTTTTAGAGCTCAAAGAACACACCGAACAAACTGAAGACGACTTACGCCGTACCTTAGATACCCTAGAGGTACAAAATATTACCTATCGCCAAGCACGCGATCAGGCAATTCAAGCCAACCAATCGAAATCGGTATTTTTAGCCAACATTAGCCATGAATTACGCACTCCTTTAAATAGTATTGATGGCTTTATCCATTTATTGCTGCGACAAGGCAATTTATCTACTGAGCAAAACCTCTATTTACAAACCATTCGTAAATCCTCAGCTCATTTATTGGCTCTGATTAATGATGTACTAGATTTTTCTAAAATTGATGCGGGCAAATTAGAACTAGAAACTGCGCCCTTTGATTTGGAAGAAGCCATTTTTGACGTCATGGATATGCTGTCACCACTTGCCGCGCAAAAACATATTGCCATGGCCTTTTACTATGCCGATAACATTCCAAAAGATGTGATTGGCGATGCACTACGTTTTAAACAAGTGCTGACCAACCTGATTTCAAATGCGATTAAATTTACCCCAGATGGGGACATCATTGTGCGGGTGCGTATGGAACATGACGACATTGGGCAATGTTTATTGCACTTTAGCGTCCAAGATAGTGGTATTGGCTTAAGCGGAACTGATCGTAAAAAGCTGTTTGAATCCTTTTCTCAAGGTGATGCCTCTGTGACACGTCAATTTGGTGGTACGGGTTTAGGTTTAGCCATTTCCAAGCAATTGGTGCATTTAATGCACGGACATATTGGCTTTGAAGATAACCAAGAACGTGCACCTACCGAAAAAGGCTCAACTTTTTGGTTTACTGCCATGTTTGGTGTCAACGAAGAAGATTACACGCCACATCCTGACTTTAGCCATATCCATGTGTTGTCGTATCTGGCACATCCGGCCACAGCCAATGTATTACGCCATTATTTAGAAAACTATGGTGTACAACACACCGAATCAGGTTCGATTTTAGAATTATTTAGTGATTTAAATCGTTTTGATGCCAATGAAAACACATGGTTGATTGTTGATCATAGTGGTGATAGTGAAGCGTTATTACGCGAAATTCGTCATCGTTATCGCGGTAACTTAGCGGTTTATGGCTACCAAATGCAACTAGAACCGCAGCTTTTAAACGAACATCAAGCGCGTCCACTGTATCAACCTTTAAGCCGTAGCGCCTTGATTCAATTACTCAGCAATCAAGGAATCTTTGTTGAAGAAGCGTTTGAGCAATTTAATGGCCAAGGCCTACATGTCTTGGCTGTCGATGATCATTTACCCAATTTAATTGTTTTAGAAGCACTTTTAGGCGAACTCAATGTCAAAATGACGCGTGCTTTAAGTGGTCAAGAAGCTTTGGGTATTTTAGAAAAACAATTGCAACACGCGCAGCCGGCATTTGATTTAGTTTTTATGGATATTCAAATGCCCGTGATGTCAGGCATTGATACCACACGCGCTATTCGCTCGCTGGAGTCGACCATTGAGCACCATAAACGCTTACCAATTATTGCTTTAACCGCACATGCTTTAGCCGATGAAAAGCAAAAGTTGTTACAAAATGGCATGGATGACTATGTCACTAAGCCCATTCAAATTGAACAAATTATTCAGATTCTCACCCAGTGGACCAAACAAAGTTTTAATGCCAAAAATCTGAGTCTCGATAGCGTCAGTACGCCACCTGTGATTGACCCTGAGATCTTAAACTGGCAACAAAGCTTACAATTGGCGGCCAATAAAGAAGATTTAGCCTTAGATTTACTCAAAATGCTAGTAGAAAGCTTTGATAAAGAACTCAGTGAAATGCAGGAACTGATTGAAGTAGAAGATTTTCCACAGTTAGAACATGTATTACATCGTCTATATGGTGCAACGCGTTATGTAGGTACGCCGCGTTTGCAACAGATCACGGGGGAATTTGAGCAATTCATCTCTATTTTGCGTAAGGAACAACGCATTGCCGATGAAGCCTTTATTGCAGCAACCCAAACCCGTTTTGAGGAATTAACCCATCGTATTGATGAAGTCCGACTGGCAGCACAACATATGCTAAAAAACCAAGCAGACTAATTTTTTGCGGTTGGCGCATGTTATGCTCACCTCAAAAGCAATAACAAGAGAATAATATGGCCCATATCGAACTCGAATACCAAGATGGCATTGCGATTGTGCGTTTAAACCGTCCTGAAAAACGCAATGCCATGAGCTTTGCTTTACTTAAAGACTTGGTTAAAACTGCCGAACAATTACAAAAAAATCGGCAGTTACGCGCGGTAATTTTAACTGGCGAAGCACAGGTGTTTAGTGCCGGCATTGACCTTGCCGACTTAAATAACAGTAAAAATCGTGCTTTTGCCACCTGGGAGCTGATTAAACCCGGACAAAGTTTATTTCAAAAAGCCTTTTTAATTTGGCAACAGCTGCCTGTACCTGTCATTGCCGCGATTGAAGGTTATTGCTTTGGTGCAGGTATGCAACTGGCTTTAGCCGCTGATATCCGTATTGCACATCCAAATACACAAATGTCAATTATGGAAAGTCGTTGGGGTTTGGTGCCAGATATGGGGCTATCTCGCTCACTCTCAGGTTTAATTCCTTTAGATTTAGCCAAAGAATTGACGCTAACTGCACGTATTTTTGATGGCAATTACGCAAAAGAGATTGGCTTAGTGACCCATTTAGCTGAGCAGCCTTTGCAACAGGCAAAGCATCTAGCACAGGAGATCTGCAGCCGCTCGCCAGATGCTATTTATGCTGCTAAACGGGTATTAGATGCCATGCAACATGCCCCACATAAGGCCTTAAGATTAGAGAAAATCTGGCAGCTAAAATTATTATTGGGCAAAAACAGTCGTTTAGCACGACAAAAAGATAAAAACCCACAGATTGAATTTTTACCACGACAATTTTAATAGAGGGAAGTATGCAATTAGCACAAGGAAAAATCGCTTTTTTAGGCATAGGCCTAATGGGCAGCCGTATGGCAAAGCGCTTAATTGAGGCAAAATTTAAAATTGCGGTCTGGAATCGAACTGCAAGTGCCTGTACACCACTACTTGAACAAGGGGCGCATGCGCTTGATTTAGCCAATATTGGCACTTATCCAGTGATTTTATTATGTGTGGCAGATGATCTAGCCGCTGAAAGCGTCTATGCGCAAATTGAATCTCACTTACAAGCCAATCAGATTATTGTCGATTTTTCCAGTTTATCCGTCGCGGCAACACAGCGCCTCTCCCAAGCCGCCAAAGCCAAACACATCACTTGGATTGACTCACCTGTATCCGGTGGCACAGCAGGTGCTGAACAAGGCAGTTTGGTGGTCTTTGCTGGGGGTGATGCCGCGACTATTGCAGATTTAACACCGATTTATCAGGTGCTGGCACAACGTGTGACCCGTATGGGCGACAGCGGCACAGGCCAAGCCACTAAAATTTGCAATCAATTGATTGTCGCTGCCAACAGCACCTTAATTGCCGAAGCTGTGGCATTGGCAGCTCAAGCAGGCGTAGATACTACTTTACTGGCACCCGCATTGGCAGGTGGCTTTGCCGACTCCAAACCCTTTCAAATTTTAAGCCCGCGGATGGCGACCCATACCTTTGAACCCGTACAATGGAAAGTACAAACCCTAGCCAAAGATTTAAATAATGCGGTGCAATTGGCACAAGATTTTGATTTGGCTATTCCTGTGGCTACTCAGGCCTTATCGCAACTGCAACGCCATCAACATCAAGGCTATAGTCAAGCAGACCTAGCTACCGTCATTCATTTAGTCGAGGCCAATCAGGAATAAAACATGAAACTCGCTGTTAACCTGTCGATGATTTTTACTGAAGTGCCGCTGATTGAGCGCTTTGCTCTTGCGCGTCAACATGGCTTTGAGCATGTTGAAATTCAATTTCCTTATGAGCTTTCTATTGCCCAAATTCAACAGCAACTACGTGCGCATAACTTAAGCCTCTGTTTAATTAATGTTCCTGCTGGCGACTTGATGCAAGGCGGCAATGGATTAGCAGGTATCCCAGGCAAGGAGCCTGAGTTTCGCCAAGCTGTGCAACAGGCTATTGAATATGCCACGGCGCTTGATGTACCAAGCGTCAATATTTTAGCGGGCAAGCAACCGTTAGATGTAGATCTGTTGCCATGTTTATGCACTCTGGCCAGTAACTTAAAAGTTGCCAGTCAAATGCTAAGCCAGCTTAATATTCAGCCCGTATTTGAAATGATCAATGGCACAGATATGCCGCGTTTTTTGCTACAAAATATTGCTCAGGCCCAAGAGATGTTAGAAGCAGTGCAACATCCTCAATTAAAGATGCAATATGATTGCTACCATATGGCCATGATGGGCGAAGATGTACTGACTACCTTACAAGAAAATATTGAACAGATTGGACATATTCAATTTGCCGACTGTCCTGGCCGTCATCAACCTTGTACAGGTGACATTGACTATCAGGCGATTTTTGCCTATTTGCAATCCAGCGCTTACGCAGGCTATGTGGCCGCAGAATATCGTCCGCAAAGTCAGTCACAGCATTCCTTTGAATGGAAAGCACAATATTTTCCAAGTAGTTAAACAGTTTGTCGGATGCTGGTTTGAAATTTAGTGCTAAATTCGCTATATTAGAAGGTGAGTTATTGTCTGGAAATATTAACCTTTATGAATTTAGAACCATCGCCCAGCGCTTCTAATTCTCACGATCTCGCAATGAATTCTCAAACTAAAGACGTACAAGCATGCTTAGATGTTGTACGCGAAGCTTTAGAAGATGTAAAAGCTAAAGATATCGTGACATTAGATGTCAGCACGATCAGTAACGTTGCAGATGCTATTGTCATTGCTAGCGGCACATCAACCCGTCATTTAAAGGCGCTTGCCAATAACGTCGCTGAAGAAGCACGTAAAGCAGGCTTCCGCCCTCTTGGTATTGAAGGCGAACAAGATGCTGAATGGATCTTAATTGATCTAGGTTTTGTGGTAGTGCATGCAATGCTACCTACAGCACGTAAATTTTACGATCTTGAAAGTTTATGGCGCACTCAGCCAGAAACTGTGGCTTAAAAAGCAAAGAGCGACCTTAATGGTCGCTTTTTTAATGCCTCAAAAAAACCGCCCTCAGGCGGTTATTTTTAGTGACCTGTACCATTAATGGCCTTGGTCATATCTTCTACCACTTTTTTGGCATCACCAAATACCATCATGGTTTTGTCGTTATAGAACAAGTCATTGTCTAAACCGGCATAACCAGTTGCCATAGAGCGTTTGATCACCATCGTGGTACGTGCTTTATGCGCTTCTAAAATTGGCATACCGTAAATTGGTGAGGTTGGGTCATCTTTTGCCGCAGGGTTAACCACGTCATTGGCACCAATCACTAGCACCACGTCAGTGGCTGGAAAGTCTGAGTTAATTTCATCCATTTCCAAAATATCTTCATACGGTACATCTGCTTCAGCAAGTAATACGTTCATATGCCCCGGCATACGCCCCGCGACAGGGTGAATGGCAAAACGTACCGTCACACCTTGTTCTTTGAGCAAATTTGCCAGTTCTTTGACCGCATTTTGCGCACGCCCCTGTGCCATACCATAACCCGGTACAATTACCACGCTATCGGCATTGGACATTAAGAAGCCTGCATCATCGGCAGAACCTGAACGGTAATTACGTTGTACTTTTTCGCCCGCATCGGCACTGGCCACAGCTGCACCGCCCATGGCACCACCGAATAATACGTTAATGATAGAACGGTTCATGGCCTTACACATGATGTAAGATAAAATTGCACCCGATGAACCCACCAGTGAACCCGCCACAATCAACATATTGTTTTCGAGCGTGAAACCAATCCCTGCTGCTGCCCAACCCGAGAATGAGTTTAGCAATGAGACCACCACTGGCATATCACCACCACCGACTGGTGCAATCCATACCCAGCCAAATACTAAAGCTAAAGCGGTCATGGCCCAGAATGCTGGCATACTGCCTGTGCTAAAGAAAGTAAAGCCACAAATCAGCATCGTAATGAAAATTAACGCCTGTACAGGTTTAACCCATGCACCGCTAATGGTTTTAGCCCATTTTTTCGCTGCTAATTTGCCATAAGCAAATACAGAGGCTGTAAAGGTAATTGCACCGACAAAACAACCGACAAACAGTTCAAATAAATGCACGCTGCTCATGGCATGAAAATTGACACCATTGGCTGCCAATACATCAGGGCCAACCGCAATCAGCTTATTGTTGTGAATAATCGCGGCAATGGCAATGAGGACTGCAGCCAAACCTACCAGTGAGTGCATTAAGGCAACCGTTTCAGGCATTTGCGTCATTGGCACTGTACGCGCACGCGCAATACCAACGATAGCACCCGCCACCATAGCGCCTACAATCATCCAAACCACTGGATTTTCGGCCACAAAGAAGGTGGTCAGTACCGCAATCGCCATGGCGAGCATACCATAGCGGTTACCAGTAATCGCAGTCTTCGGCCCCGATAAACCACGTAGCGTTAAGATAAAAAGAACCGCGCCAATCAGGTAGAACCAATCCGCATAGTCTCGAATAAATTCCATCGCTTAGCCCTCTTTTTTCTTTTGTTTTGGTTTAAACATTTCTAGCATACGTGCCGTTACGGCAAAGCCACCAAAAATATTAATACTGGCTAAAAACACAGCAATTGCACCGAGTACACTCACTACGTTAATGCTTTGAAAATCCACACTGCCCTCTACACCAATCATAGGTAGACCTACAGTTTGGATCATCGCGCCCACAATAATGATGGAAGATAAAGCATTGGTCACCGCCATCAGCGGCGTATGTAAAGCAGGCGTTACGCCCCACACCACGTAGTAACCTACAAAAATGGCAAGGACAAAAATTGTAATTGTTTCAACCATGATGTTTGCTCCTTAACCACGTTTGAGTAGGATTTGACCACCATGGGCGATCATTAACGCTCTTTGAACTTCATCTTCTTGATTTAAAAATAGTTTCTTTTCTGCATCAAATAAGGTTTCAACAAAGTTATACACATTACGGGCATAAAGGGCCGATGCTTCTGTGGCAACCGTAGCCGGAATATTGGGTACGCCTAAAATTTTCACGCCATTGGCAGTGATAACGGTTTCACCACATTGAGAGCCTTCTACATTACCGCCAGTTTCCACAGCCATATCTAAAATGACTGAACCTGGTTTCATCTTGGCAACTGTTTCTGCTTTGATTAAACGCGGTGCATCGCGACCTGGTAGCAATGCCGTGGTAATCACAATATCCGCATTGGCAACCGCTTTATCGACAATTGCGGCTTGGTCTTTAATGTATTGTTCGCCTGGCATCCAGCCATAACCGTTTCTGGCCGCTTCTGCAGCACGCTGTTGTTCTTCTTCAGACATGGGCACATCCAACCACTTGCCACCTAAAGACTCGACTTGGTCTTTGGCTGTCGGACGTAAATCCGTGGCTTCAACCACAGCGCCTAAACGCTTGGCTGTGGCAATCGCTTGCAAACCTGCCACACCCACGCCCATCACCACCACACGCGCAGGTTTGACTGTGCCTGCCGCTGTCATCAGCATTGGGAACATGCGTTGATATTCATTGGATGCCAGTAACACTGCCTTATAACCAGCAAGGTTGGCTTGTGATGACAACACGTCCATGTTTTGCGCACGCGACAAAGTACGTGGTAACAATTCAAGAGCAAATGCTGTGACATTTTGCTTGGCAAATTGTTCTAGCTCGGGATTACGGTAGGGATCAAACATCGCCACCACGTGACTGCCCTGCGGAAGTTTTTGAATTTCTTCAGCTTTCGGGGCTCGTACTTTTAAAATAATTTCACTGCCAGAATAGGCATCTTCAGTGATTTTAGCACCGACTTGTTCATAGCTACTGTCAATATAAGCAGCACGAACACCAGCACCACGTTCAATCACCACGTGATGACCTGCACTGATGAGTTTTTTTACAGTTTCTGGTGTGGCAGCAACACGATGTTCACCGGCTACTGTCTCGGTTGGGATTCCGATCTGCATGAGCGTCCCTCAAGCTAGTTTTTGTCAAGCAAACACCACAAATATGGTGTTTTCCCTTTGGTTATTTTTTGTTGATTTTTTTGATTCTAATGGAAATTTTTTCTATTTCTACCTAGTATTTATTTAATAAATATTAAAACTATGAACTGATGATTCATAAAAAAAATCACATCATTATTTAATTGTTGCGATTTTTTATTAAGTCATGGCTGCTTTTGTGTGATTGATCATTAAATATTCTAAAATAGCTCATCTCATTTTACTCACGTGTAACACTTGATCATAAAATCAGCATTACAGCTAGGGTTAACAAATAGCTGCTGAAACAACCATATTTAGCCTATTTTTTACACCATGTTATTTTTAGCATGTTTTGATCAATTCAGATCAAAGTCAAATTTATCTTGATGCCATTTAAGCACAGCACTCATACATCATTAACATGTTGTACTGGGCAAAATACACAGGACAAATACCTTGTCTGTAAGGCAAAAGTCTCAAGTAATGTTACAAATGGTTTGAAAAAAAATGAGTTGATATTTTTTATAGTGATATAGGTCGACAATGAATTGGTCTCATTTGTCTATTTTTGCACCAAAACAATGCAAAATTCATATCAAAACACTATCAATCACTTAACTTTTCTTTATAGGAACAACATTGGTGGCTTTATCAAGTTATGATAAAGTGACCCTAAAATTTTAGGTATCGCTATTAAATTCAAACGCAAAAGTTAAAATACTGCCTCCACATTCAACTGCCCCTTATTACATATGGCTGAAATATAGAATGATTCTTGCCCCGACCTCGAGCCAACTTGGTGCATTGTTTGCCATTTGTGCTGCTTTTTTATTTAGCAGTAAAGCCATCTTTATTAAACAAGCCTATGCACTCTCACCGTTGGTGGATGGCACAGTCTTAGTGGCACTTAGAATGGCCAGTGCACTACCATTTTTTTTAGTCATTGCATGGCTGAGTCGTCATCAAAAACAAAGGATTACACGGCAAGATTGGCTGATTTTATGGGCAGCAGGTTTATTAGGTTATTACTTTTCAAGTTGGCTCGATTTTATGGGGCTCATGTTTATTAGCGCCTCATTAGAACGGATTATTTTATTTTTATATCCAACTTTAACTGTATTGGCCGCCAGTGTGTTATTTAAACAGAAATTGACGCTCAAAATTGTGCTGGCGCTGGCCTTAAGCTATGGCGGCACTGTGCTGGTAATGCTGCAAGAGCAAGCCAATACCCCCCATAACAGTGATTTTTGGTTGGGTGCGAGTTTGGTCTTTGCCAGTGCAGTGTGTTTTGCTGCTTACTTACTGATGACACCACGCTTAATTCGGCAGTTTGGTTCATGGCATTTTAATGCTTTGGTACTGAGCATTGCCTGTGTGGGCACCTTAGTGCATTTTGCTGTGGCCACACCGCAGCCGCTACAATTAATGGCCCAACTGCCCACTCAAGTGCTGTACTATGGCATTGCACTAGGAATTTTTGTGACGGTATTGCCCACCATATTAATGGCACAAAGTATTCAGCGTTTGGGGCCTGCTCAATCTGCCATGATTGCCTCCATTGGCCCAATTTTAACGATTATTTTAGCCACGATTTTTCTAGGCGAATATATGAATGCCATTCAATGGTTGGGCTGCGCCTTAAATATTGTGGGGGTTCTTATGATTACACTTGCGAAAAAGACAGCCTAAATGCAGCAAAATTTAGATATTAGTCAAGACAAAGCGCTGCTTTGGCTTATGGCCATCGCCTGTGGCTTATGTGCCGGCACCAACTATTATTGTCAGCCCTTAATTAGTTCCATTCAAAACTATTTTCAGGTACCTGAATCACAAGTGGCTTTAACCGTAACCTTTGCGCAAGTGGCTTATGCGCTAGGTTTACTGTTGATTGTGCCAATTGGCGATATTGTTAATAAAACTAAATTTATTCCACTGTTGATGTTAATGGCTTCAGTCGGTTTATTTATCTCGGCATTTTCGAACAATATTTATATGCTGTGGTTTGGCACCATTGTGGCCAGTTTATTTTCGGTGGCAGCCCAAGTTTTAATTCCTTTGGCTACCATGGCAGTAAAGCCTGAAAAAACCGGACAAGTGATTGGTTTTTTAATGAGTGGCCTATTGGTGGGGATTTTACTCTCAACCAGTATTGCAGGTGTTTTATCTGAGCTTTGGCATTGGAAGATGATTTACGTGCTCAGTGGCTCACTCATGTTGGTTTTAGCCTTTTTACTGAAATCACGCCTGCCTTATTTGCTTCGTTTAAAATTAAGCTACTTTGACATTTTCCGTTCCATGGGTCAGCTGTTACAACAAGAACCACGTTTGGCTTTACGCTCCTTGATTGGGGGTTGCTGTTTTGCTGCGATGAGCATTTTATTTTCAACGATTGCTGTATTACTCACGCAAAAACCATTCTTTTTAACTGATATTTGGGTGGGCTTAATTACCTTGGTTGGTGTATTTGGTGCACTTTCGAGTAGTTATTTAGGACGTTTTGCTGATCGTGGTCGTACCCAATTACTCACACTTTTAGGCTTAGTGACTTTAGCAATTAGCTGGGCATTATTATATGGCGGTGCGGTGTCACTGCTGAGTTATATTTTAGGTTATGCCGTGATTAATTTAGGCTTAGCGATGGTGCACACTGCCAATCAAGGCATTGTGTTTCGTTTACGCCCTGATGCCAAATCTCGGATTAATTCGATTTATATGACCACCTATTTTATTGGTGGTGCGTGTGGTTCTGCGCTTGGAGTCTTGTCTTGGCAACAGGGCGGTTGGAGCATGAGCTGTTTGGCTGGTTTAAGCTTAGTACTGATGGCTGGCGTCTTTGCACTTTTGGATCAACTGTATATAAAACATAAGCAAGACGCTTAGGGCTGTCGATTTTTACCCAAAAGCCGTATAATGCCGCGCTCTCGTTGTTTGAAGTCTTAGGTCGTTATGTCTCATCTGCAATCTTTACAGCCTCGTATTTCGGTCGCGCCCATGATGGACTAGACAACATTTAAAAATTTATTCTTATTATCAGTGGTTTAATTCAATAATAAAAAGCACGGTGCAAATACGGTGCAAAATAACTATCGGTCCTATTATTTAGAGGACTCCATTTTTTCCTGAACAGCTCTATAAGTCTTCAAAAATATTTTTGGCAACTCTACATAACTCATCATTGCACCATTTGGTTCTTGAAAACCTAATGCTTCTGAAAAACGCTCACGCCAAAACATTTCCAAATCTCCACGTTGATAAAGTTTTGGTGGATGCATGTCAGGATCTAATAGTTTAAAAAACAGTTGAAATAATTCTTCGGTATGCATGACAGATCTCCAATAACAGTACAGAAAATATATCAGATGTAGAGATCTCACACATATATATGACAGCAATGGCCAAAGTTTGAGAAAGGCTTTTTTAATGTGATTTTGATGATTTTGAAAATTTCAGGTGAGAAAAAAAAGAGGTTAGAAAAGTTAGGAAATTATAAAATAGTATTCAAATATATGATTTATAAAGATTAATTACAATTTTAAAAAGGTTAGAAAATGGTTAGATTATGGTTAGTTCTAACCTCTAATTTTGGTTAGAAGTTCTAACCTTTTATATTATTGTTTTATATAAATATTTTGATTTTTATAACTTTTTTCTAACCGCTTCTAACCTTTATATGGTTAGAAATTTAATTATTAAATATCAGATACTTAAATATTAAAAACCTTTCATTTCACTGTTTCTAACCTTTTTTAAGCACTATTGATTGAGTTGAAGGAACTTTTGATAAATCGAAAGTTGTAGGCATTCATAGAATCCCTGTTGAATTATGTAGAACTGAATTTTGAGCATTCGGCTGTGTCATGCGCCACTACTGCTGTGGCTTAGAGGTCCATCGGTCAGGATCACAAATCTGTTGAATATTCGACACATTTACTGGGCAGGTGGGGAGGGGGGCCAACCGCCCGGCTTGAACCGGATTCTGTGGTTTTGGAAGCTTTGGCCAAAAAAAAGCCCTCACACATGGAGGACTTTTATTTTCGTGTAAATACTGTGATTAGCTTTGTTTATCAGGCTTCACCTGCTGTGGCCATGCCTGGTCTAATCGTTCTGCATCAATTGCGTGTCCATCAGCTGCTGCTGCGATTGCTCCACCACGGTCTGCCATTGTTTTGAGTACGAAGTTGCAGGTCTTTCCATATTCAACGATGGCTTCATGGGTACCTGAGGACAAACGTTTGTTTGTATCACTGATCTGCTTTGACAACCGGTCAACAGCCAAAGCACTGTCACTGGCAGCAGCCAACGCAACTTGTAAGTTTTTATTTGCATTTCGTTCTGACTCCAAAAGTTGTTGCGACCATGCCTGCTCTACTTCATGCACTTCATTGGCACGTTGCGATGCAAGCAAATCACGTTGTGTTTCAGCTAAAGTTTTTTGTGATTCGAGTAAATCAATTTGATGTGACTTACTTGTGCAGTTGGTGACTGAAAACGCCAAAGCGATGGCCAAGGCAGCCATCACGATGAATTTCCAATTTTTAATTGCCAAAGCAATATTCATTATTGTTTTTCCTGTTTGAATTGAAGTTGATGAAACTCTTTGAAGCGGATGATCTGATCACCTGCCCATTCGTTCACTGTGTTAGCGAATAAATTTTGAAGTGGGACAATTTCGGAATACCAATAGGCTTCACGTGCTTCACTGATGGATCCGAAGCCACCTGCATTTGATGGAATGATTCCGAGAAGTTGTGGCGGTGTACGTTGGGATGCAAGAACGTCATCACGTGTGACATTTTTAATATTTAAGAATTCATCTTTGGCAGCCAATTCACTAATCGGAATCAGTTGTAAGCCATCCTTTTTTCCACCAGGTGCATGAAGAAATAAATTGCGGAAGTTACCTGGACCACGTGAATCTTTCATGGCTTGTTTCAGACCTTCCACGTCATCATCATCAATTCCTGAATCGGTCATGTATAAGATGAAGCCGGCATGAGATCCGTTGTTGTAGTACTTGCGACGGAATAAAGTTGCTGATTCGTTTAGCCAAACCGACTGAAGTGCAGCGATATATTCAGGGGTGCCATATATTTCTTGATCGACATCAATTCCTTTGATGTGACAAACGGTACCAGGTTTAAAAATGTGTTCTTCAAAACCATTCAGCAGCTGCAGAAATTCATTCGAGTTTTTCATGCGTCTGGTGTACTTGGCCATGAGTCCATCATAGTGATGTGGATCATTCAAACGATTGTCGATCCGTTGCAAATAGCCGTTTCCAAATACCAAGTAGTCAAAAGCTATTCGTTCAAATTCAGATGAACTAATCAATTTATTTGGCGTGAATGAAGACACCAGTTGATTCTTTTTATAAAACACTGCAGTCGACAAATAAGGCATTGCCTTAAAGGATTTTGCCAAAGCATTCATACTGATGTGTGGTTCGTAATAATTGCCACATAGCCATGTTTCATAAAACTGTGATAAGTCACGGCCATTCATCACCGGTTCTGCATCACCGAACGTAAATGCCTGCACTTTACTGTCGGACATTAGTAAATCTCCATAGAGGATTTTTTAGATTTTGTTTGGTCATCAAGGGTCAAAGGTTCATTAGCGAACGCATGGAAAATGGCAAAAGCCAAATCAGCATGACCGATGTTTTCTGCACGTGATGCTTCAAATGTCATTTGTCTTTGAGAAGCCGTCAGTGTTTTACGAATAGCCATAATTGACATGGCCACGTCAGTGGATCCGGCATCAAATTCAAAACGTCCTTTGTTGATCACATCCATTGCTTTCATGACTAATTGTGTTTTGACATCGACGCTATAATTGAAGGTCGTTAAATTTGGGAAGAATTCAAGAACGAGTTGAGCAACACCAGTACCCATACCCGATTTATCTAAACCAATATATTTGACGTTATATTTCGTCGTTAATTTCTTGATGTATTGCGCTTGGCTGGCAAAGTCCATGCCTTTGAACTGATGATGTTCAAGCAAACGGAATTTTGGATAATCAGGTTCAGGTGGTGCAATGACCACAAGCCCTGCACTATCGCCACTTTCGGCTGGGTCATATCCGATCCATACCGGTTTATTACCAAATGGACGAAGTGCCAACGGTTTAAAGTCTTTGGACCATACTTCCCATGAATCGACCATACATGGCTGAATGATGGATAGTGGAAATACACTGTGACCATCATCAACGAATTCACACATATATAAATTTGCGAATTCTTCAGGACTGTTTTCAGCAATGAGTTCATCAATATCGAATAGATCACAGCCTTGGCGTTCGGCATCCTGAATATTGACAATATGTCGCCACATTTTGTCGCCACATAAAGCACCGTCTCTTAAATTTGCGTGACTGGTGTCGATCTCAATTCGATTTTCTTTGCTGCGACCTTTATTGAAGGCATCCCCTGTCCAGAATGCATAGGCTTCATGCGTTTTACTGGATGGCGTGGAGAAATACGTTTTTTTGTACTGCTTTTGGGCAGCCATTGCCGATGCCACTTTTTTCAGTGTCGCAAAGCCATGCACCCAAAAGAATTCGTCAAAATATAAATCGCCATGGTATGACTGTGCTGTTTTAGCATTGGTACCCAAGAAAATCAGCTGAACAGTATTACCGCATGGAAGCGTGATTGAAATCGGATCGCCTTGCAGATCCACTTCAATGGATTGCATGACAAAGTTTTTGATGTAAGTTTTAAAGCCATGTGCCTGGGCTTTTGATGCAGACAAGAAAATTTGATTTCGACCAGTTGTGACAGCTTTGATCAATGCTTCACGTGCAAAATAGAAAGTCGCACCAATCTGACGAGATTTTAATAAGGCACGATTTCGCTGTTCACGAGCACGGTACCAAACTTTTTGATATTCAAATAAACCGTCATCAAAGTCTTCAAGAAGTTTTTCGACTTGTTCTTCAGTCAGTGCATTTGGCTGTTTTGGCTTACGTGGTCCAGCAGTTCTATTTTTGAGTTTTGGATTCAGATCAGTTTCATTGCCACCGTCAGAATATTTTTCGATTCTTGCCATGCGCTCAAGTTGGCGCATGAGTAAATCAATTTCTTTGAAATCACCAGGGGTTTTTTTCTCAAGAATAATCAGTTTGATTAATTGAGCAGTCAAAGCTTCACCCACACGACCGGCAGGTGCATCCTTATCCCATTCATCACGTGTTTTCCAAGCGTGAACATTTTTATCAGGTTCGTCGATGTGATCTGCAATCGAGCTGATTCGCCACCCCATCCAATACAAAAATTTTGCTAGAAGGCGCTTATCAAAGGTCACGTTTTTCGGGGTATTAAGTGCATTATCCATTGGCTCATTAAGCCAACACATCAGTTTTTATTCATTGCACTGATATTGTGAAATAGTGTTTATACAACCCAGTTTGATTGAATGTTATGGCTGTTCTTCCGATTCTGCTAACTACTTTAAATAGATTTTATCTATCGACAATAGACACAGGATTCAGAAATGAAGAAATCCAAATTTTTCCGTGTTGCTGTTGCTGGATCCACGACTGATGGTCGAGTGATTGAAGCGACATGGATTCAACAAATGGCTGACAGCTACGATCCAAATACATATACAGCCTTAGGCAATCTTGAACATTACCGTGGCTTTTCACCAAGTTCTGAATTTGGCACGTATGCAAAGGTCACTGCCTTAAAAGCTGAAGAAGTAGAAATCAACGGTACAAAAAAACTTGCTTTATTTGCCCAAGTTGATGCTTTCGATCAATTAATCGAACTGCACAATGCAGGTCAGAAATTATTTACTTCAATTGAGGTAAATCCAAATTTTGCTGATACCGGTAAAGCATATTTGGTGGGTCTTGCATTCACTGACACCCCTGCTTCATTAGGTACGCAAATCATGGAGTTTGCAGCACAAAAGCCTGAAGCAAACCCATTTGCAGGTCGTAAACAAGATGCAGCGAATTTGTTTACTGCAGCTGAAGAAGCATCAATCGAATTCGAAGAATCTGAATCACCAGGTATCTTCAAAAAGTTCATGGATTTGCTGAAGCCAAAACTAGAAGAAAAAGACAATAAAGATAACGGCAAATTCACGGAAATTACTCAGTGTCTTGACGAGGTTGCAAAAACCTTCAACGACACTCAGACCAAGTTGCAAAAGGTAGAAAATGAGTTTTCGGAACTTAAAACCAAGCATTCTAAATTGGAACAAGACTTCACTGATCTTAAAGCCAAATTAGAAGGCGAAGAAAATCCAGGTACACCACCTGCACCTGAAAACACTGGCAACTTCTCTGAACAAATCGAGTGCTAATAGTTTAATCACTGTCAGCAGTCTATAAATATTGCTTATAAGCGAGAAAAAAATGCGTAACGATACACGTAAAAAATTCAATCATAGTTTGGCAAAAGTTGCTGAACTAAACGGTGTTGAATCTGCACAGGTGCAATTCACAGTAGCACCTGCACCTGCTCAAAAAATGGAAGAAAAAATTCAGGCTTCAAGCGAATTTCTTCAAAAAATTAATGTCATGCCTGTCGATACTCAAACAGGTGAAGCAATTGGTTTATCTGTCAATAAAACAATTGCAGGTCGTACTGATACATCAGGCAATGGTGAACGTACTCCAACTGATCCGACTGGTTTAGGTTCAGACAAATACGAATGCAAGCAGACTGATTTTGATGTGGCGATTCCATATGCAAAACTTGATGCTTGGTCAGTTTTCGCAGACTTCCATCAACGTTGGACTAATGCCGTTGCTAAAGCAATTGCTTTGGACCGTATCATGATCGGTTTCAACGGTACATCTGCAGCAGCAACAACTGATCGTACTGTGAATACAAAACTGCAAGACGTGAATATTGGTTGGTTGCAAAAGATTCGTACTAATGCACCTGATCGTGTGATGTCAACAGTCACCGTGGGTGCAGCTGGTACATATAAAAACCTAGATGCTTTGGTGGTCGATGCAGTCAATGAATTAATTGATGAAGTTCACCAAGATGATACGGATCTCGTCGTGATCTGTGGTCGTTCACTGTTGGCTGACAAAAACTTCCCAATCGTGAATGATGCGTCTGACAATACCAATGTATTGGCTGGTCAGGTTTTATTAAGCCAAAAACAAATCGGTGGTTTACCTGCAGCACGTGTACCACACTTCCCTGATAATGCACTTTTGATCACGTCTTTTGACAACCTGTCAATCTACTATCAAAAAGATGCAAAACGTCGTTACATCCAAGAAAAACCAAGCAAAAACCGCATTGAAGATTATCAATCTTCCAATGAAGCGTATGTGATTGAAGCATACGAAAAAGTTGCATTGGTTGAAGGCATCACAATTCAATAATAGGTGATTTATGTTGAGTCCAGCTCGACGACATCGCCTTCAGGCTTTGGCAGCAAAAGAAGCTGCCAAGGCTGATGAATTTGGTGGTGTACGTCCAGACGCAAGCGTCTACCAATTACAACTGACCGAACTAAAAAATGACATTCATGTTTTACGTTCAATCCAGTCTCAAGACAAACGCGCTGAAGCAAAAAAAGAATTGATTCCAAAGCACATGCCTTATGTGTTGGGTGTCGTTCAGTCAGGCGCAAAAGTTGAACAAGATGAAGTGATCACCACCATCATGCTGTGGTGCTTTGACTGTGGCTTGTTCAGTCAAGGATTAAGCCTTGCTGAATATGCTTTAGAACAGAACTTAAAAATGCCTGATTCATTTAGTCGCAGTACTGCAAGTATTGTTGCTGAAGAAATTGGCAATGCTGCTCACAAAACCTATCAGGATGGCCAAGTATTTAAACTTGATGTTCTTGAAAAAGCGAATCAACTGACTGCCCACCATGACATGCACGACCAGATCCGTGCCAAATTATATTTGGCAATTGGTCGTACTTTCTTGCAGTTAGACCGTGGATCCGAAGCAGTAGCATTTATCAAAATGGCTATTGGAAAAAATGAAAACTGTGGCGGTAAAACGGATCTTAAAAAAGCTGAAAAGCTCTACAAAGAACAATTACAAAATTCACCTGAACCTATGCTGAATGCAGATGGTTCACAGGTCGTCGATGATCAAGGCAACTTGATGTTTCATTCGACGTAACGAGTGCCCCGCACCAACCGAGGGGCAGAATTGACGATGTAATGACATTTTTATGTGTAATTACAAACTCAATTCTCCACCCCTCAACTATTTGAGAATGACAATGACCGGACTAATTGCAAACGGCAACCGCAACAATGAAGATGTTGTCATCACCAGTGAAGATTTCTTTCCTGAAATTTCTTCAAAAGCCATTCGTGAAAAATTGCGCTTTGATAGTAGTGTCACCAATGAGCGTTTAATACCTGCCATCGAATCAGCCATCATTGAAGTGAATGATCAACTTGAATCTCTCACATCAAAAGCAGCCACACTTGCCCAACTCAGCACAAAAACCATTACTTCAGGTACCACCACAAAACCGATTACTGAAGTTTTATATTTCCGTGCCGTTGCTGCAGCTGTTGGTGCTGAACTGAATGAACAATATCGCGCTTATGACACCACAAATAATGGTGGCCAAAAAGCTGATGAACTGACACCGACCATTGATGACTATCGTCGTGATCTGCGCTTTGCCATTCGTGATTTAAAAAAAATTCGTCGTTTGAATGTGGAGCTGGTCTAAATGAAAACTGTTTATGCCCTTCAAGATGACACGGTTGACGCTATTTGTTGGCGCAATTATGGACGCTCATCTGGTGTGGTCGAAGCAGTACTTGAAGCCAATCCACATCTGTCTGCATTTGGTCCATTTCTTCCGATGGGTACCAAGGTTCAGTTACCAGAAATTCAAACCCAACAAAATAAAACGCAAAGCATTCAGCTTTGGGACTGAGAACAAAAATATGGCTGAACCAACCACATCAACCACTGTCGCAATTACCGCTTCTGCAGGATTGATATCACTCCTTCCATTCGTGAATGGTGATGCACTGTTTGGTGCCGTAATTGGTGCAGCATTTTTAGCATTTACCCAAGAGTCACTGAGCTATGGAAAACGTATTTTTTCTCTCATGTTATCCGTTGCCCTGGGCTATGCCTTAGCACCTGAAATTTCCAATCGTACAGGTATAAACAGTCACACGGTGATCGCTTGTTTCACCAGTATGTTTGCTTTACCGGTATTGGTCAAAGTCATGACGTGGGTCAATAAATCCACCCTGACAGAAATATTCAATACCACCTCAAAGTTCTTTTCTGCCCTGTCCAATACCTTTGGAAAGGAGAATAAAAAATGATGCAACTTATGTTGTCGCCATTGGCGCAAACTATTTTTTCAATCATTGCCGTGCTTTGTTATGTGGCATGTGCATTTCGTATTTTATGTTTTGACCGCCTTCATCTGCAGTCATGTTCGTTACGATTATTCGCAACTGTTTTAATTGGTGCATTCCTGGCACAAAGCATTCACATCATTTTCATCAAAGATCCAGTCACGATATGGGATTCAATTCTTGCTGTATTCTTATTGATCTTTATTTTTCGCAGTAAAGGCAATGTCGTTTCAATGTTACGGAGCACCCCATGAGTATTTTAAAAATTGGATCGAAAGGTTTAGCCGTCATTGAATTGCAAAAGCTACTCATCAAAGCCGGCATGACAGGAAAAAATAAAAAGCCACTTTCAGCTGATGGTGACTTTGGTGAAAATACCGAATATGCCGTCATTCAATTTCAGAAATTAAAAAACCTGAAAGTCGATGGCTTGGTCGGTGACTACACATTAAAAGCATTACGTGGCGAAGACACCAGTAAACTTTTAAAAGAAAGTGATCTGGTCGCAGGTGCAAAACGTTTATGTGTACCTGTCATCGTGATCAAAGCGATTGCTGAAGTTGAAACACTGGGTGAAGGTTACTTACCAAATGGTAAACCGAAAATCTTATTTGAACGTCATCGCATGTATTTCTATTTGAATCAGAAATTCGGCAAAACCAAAGCCAATGCATTGATGGCCAAACATCCGAATATTGTGAATACAAAAACAGGTGGTTATCACGGTGGATCTGCTGAGTACACACGTTTAAGTCAAGCAAAACAGCTTGATGAATCGTGTGCGTTGCAATCTGCTAGTTGGGGCCGTTTTCAGCTGATGGGTGAGAATTGGAAAGACCTTGGCTATAAATCTGTGCAAGATTTTGTGGCTCAACATGAACAAAGTGAAAGCCTGCAGTTTGAAGCATTCCTTCGTTACTGTGAAAACAAGTCTGGTGAAGTGGATGATAAGCATTGGAAGTTGATCGATGCATTACGTCAAGAAAATTGGCATGTGGTTTTTACACTGTATAACGGTCGAAATTATAAAAAATTAGGCTATGACAGCAAATTTTTACGTGTGATGAATCGCCTCGATCCAAACTATAAGAGTGCTAAAGCTGCATGAAAAAGCCACATCATTTAAGAGAATATCTATTAAAAGCGATTCCTGATCTAAGCCCTGATCAGGACCGCTTACTAATTTTTGCAAACCAAGGCAGCTTGCGAAGCACGATGGCAGGCGGTTTTAGTTTTGAGCAGTCATATACGCTTGATGTCATTATCACAGATTATGCCGGTGATATTGATGTGATTGGTGTTGTGCTGTTCACATGGATTGCAGAACATCAATCTGAGCTCATGGCCAACCATGAAAAAGGCAAACAGTCGATCACCTTTGAAGCTGAATTAATTGATAACAGTAAATACGATATCAACTTTCAAATTCCACTGACTGAACGTGTCATTGTGAAAAAGAATGACGAAGGAAAACTTGAATTAAGTTATCCGGCTGAACCGCAATACACACCATTTGAAGAACCTACAAACGTCATACTGACTGATTCATCTGGTCATCAATTGGCATCATGGACCACAGCTAAAAAAGAAGGTTATTCAATGGCGTTTATGCCACCAGGTAAAAATCCATGAGCAGCAATGTACTTGAATTGGCCAATTATCTTCAGCCGTTATTAGAACGGCTGTCGATGGGTGAACGTGCAAGACTTGCCAAACAAATTGGTCGTGATTTAAGAAAAAGCCAAGGAAAGCGAATTTCTGAACAGAAAAATACTGACGGATCTAGTTATACCCCACGACGTAAACGCCTACGTGAGCAAAAAGGCAAAATCAAAAGAAAAATGTTCACAAAAATAAAGAATACGAGCAATTTAAAAGTACTCAGCAATGCAGATTCTATTGCAATTGGCTTTGTCGGTCGTGTCGCTAGAATTGCACGTGTGCACCAGGAAGGTTTAAAAGATCGTGCAGAAAAAGGTGCACCAGATGTGGTCTATCCAAAACGTGAATTACTTGGTTTTACTGAACAAGACATTAAATTGGTTGAAGATTCATTCCTAAAACATATCAAACTTTAAATTCTTTCATCTTGTGAAAATAGGTTTATACAACTTTACTCAGCTGAAATGTAGAAATCTATAAAGCAAAGTGTTGGCATGAGTGCTGACCTTAATCGTCGTCTTGAAAATCTAATTCGTTTTGGAACTATCAAGACCATCAATCCGTCTAAACCAATTCCACGAGTCATTGTTAATCTTGGCGATATCGACACGCCTGAAATTCGCTGTATGAATGTACGTTCAGGTGCAGATGCCACGTGGGATATGCCATCGGATGGTGAAGAATGCGTGGTTGTATCACCTTGCGGTGAAATTGGTCAAACAAGTTTTGTCTTGTACGGCTTTTATAACGACGACCACCCTGCACCGTCTGATGATCTCAATCAAAAAATCCGCATGTTTGCTGATGGCTGTGTCATCGCTTATGACGTATCAGCACATCATCTGTCTGCAATTTTACCAAGTGGCGGTACTGCTGTTTTGACTGCTGATGGTGGTGTCATTGTGAATGGAAATACAACTATTAATGGTGATTTAACCCTAAACGGTAATCAAACAACAAATGGCAGCACAGTCATTAGTGGCAATCACACCGTAGGTGGAAGTCAGTTGGTGCAAGGATCCAGTCATTCAACCGGTCATTTCAGCACTGAAGATGATGTCACTGCTGGAGATATCAGCCTGAAAAATCATTTGACCTCAGGTGTTCAACCTGGTTCGGGAACTTCTGGAGAACCAATTCCATGATGTCACGTGAGCAAGGCGCAATGGTTGCCGATGAATTAGATCAGATCCGTCAATCTATCCACGATATTTTGACCACGCCAATTGGCTCACGTGTCATGCGTCGTGAATATGGTTCGCTTATTCCACAGCTGATTGATGCACCCTTTAATGAAATTACGGCATTACAGCTTAAAGCTGCCACAGCAAATGCCATTTTGCAGTGGGAACCACGTGTCATGCCAAATTCAATTTCTCTCTATGAATCTGAAGGTGGTCGTCATGTTCTTGATTTAGATCTGACCATGACTTCAAACAATCAAAACCAATCTTTAAAAATCCCATTGGATCTTGGTGCAACTTTATAAGTGATCAACAAATGGCAAATTCAAATTTAACCGCAATTGATTTATCACAGCTGAATCCACCTGATGTGGTGCGTCAGATTGATTTTGAGACCATTTTAAAAGAAGGTCTTGAAGACTTTTATCAGCGCATGGAAGAAGTTCAGCCAAATTTTCCACGTTATCTTGAGTCAGATCCAGCTATGAAGCTGGCTGAAGCTTTTGCTTATCGTGAAATGTTGATCCGTAAAGAATCTAATGAACAAGCTTTAGCAGTACTGCTTGCATTTGCAAAAGACAATGATCTTGATCACAAAGCAGCTGAACGAAATCTTCAACGTCGAATCATCAGCCCTGCCACAGACACCACACCTGAAATCAAAGAATCAAATGAGTCTTTGCGTAAACGTGTGCAGTTGGCACCTGAAGGTCAAACGACCGCAGGCAGTGAAGGATCTTATATTTTTCACGGTTTAAATGCTGACCCACGTGTCAAAGACATTTACCCATATGCCCCATTAGATGAAACCGGCAATCCAACTGGCATTTGCAATATTTATGTTCTTTCAAATGAAAGTGATGGTACTGCACCAGAAGATTTACTCAATGTTGTAAGTGCTGCACTAAATGCGAAGTCAGTACGACCTTTGACAGACAAGCCAATCATTTATTCAGCATCGATTTTAAATTACAGCATTGATGCTGAGATCTTTATTGATGAAGGTCCAGATGAAAATATTGTCTTAGACAGCTGCTATAAGGCAGCCCAAGAATATACAAAAAAAAGTCACTCATTTAATGACGGCATTTCACTGTCAGGTATTTATCAAGCATTGCATCAGCCTGGTGTAAGTCGAGTCAACCTGATTTCACCTGCAGGTAATATCGATACATCCATTGGTCAAGTGGCTTTTTGCACTGGCATCAATATTGTGAGGGCAACTGTATGAATAAGCTCTTGCCCCCAAACTCCACCAAGTTTGAAATGAATTTTGAAACTGCATTTGCACGTGTTTCAAATGTTGAAATCAATATTCGCAGTTTCAATGACCCAATGAATGCCCCAGTTGAAGTTCTGCCTTGGTTAGCATGGGAACGTTCAGTTGATGTGTGGAATAAAAACTGGTCGGATGCACAGAAACGTCAAGTGATTAAAACTTCACTTTATAACCATTCTATTAAAGGCACAGTCGAATCACTTGAAGTCGCTTTGAACTCGTTAGGCTTTCCAGTAATCGTCCAAGAATGGTTCAACATGGTGCCGGTCGGCAAGCCATATACATTCAAGCTCTACATCCAAACCAGTCAAGACAGCGTTTCTGTCACAGATTACAAAGAATTATTCAAAGTGGTTCGTGCTTATAAAAACCTACGTTCGCACTTAGTCGATACCACTGTCTTACTAGAAAGCCCATCAAATCTGCAAGTCAATGCCATGACTCAATCTGGCCATGAATCTGAATTTTTGAAGTCAGCTGGAGGATTGCATTTAGATGGAACTTGGGCACTAGACGGTACTAAAAAATTGAATGGAGTAGATATGTAATGGCAAATTTAGAAGCACAACCAAAGTGGTCATCAGTGCGCCTACTTGAAGCGCATGAACTTGCACGTGGTGGCCTTAACGGAAATATGAATGAGCAAGCCACAGCATTGCTCGCACGTACTGAATGGTTGGATCAGCAAAAAGCGAGTAAGTCTGAAATTGTGCAAGGGCATTATGAATTTAATACTTATGCAGAATTCAATGCAATTAAATCAACTTTGCCTTTAAATTGT
This sequence comes from Acinetobacter sp. CY17, assembly GCF_059515825.1. NCBI lineage: Bacteria > Pseudomonadati > Pseudomonadota > Gammaproteobacteria > Moraxellales > Moraxellaceae > Acinetobacter > Acinetobacter sp. CY17. The sequence goes on along the minus strand of NZ_JCAKMX010000003.1, from coordinate 151,168 downwards.
ACTGTCATTATCAATGAAATGCCGACGGGAACACAAACATGGGGACAAGGAACAAACCGCTGGAACGGCACAACGCTGACAAAGAGTGCTTATGATCCATTGACGCAGTCAAAAAAATATACAGATGAAAATAAAGCGCGTTATACGAGTGTCAATGTAGCCACTAACCCGGTCATTACGGATGCTCTATCGAAGTTTCAAATTCTGACATTTTGGGGGACGCTAACAAAAGATACTGAAGTAATTTTCCCAAAGCATACGGCTAATTATGTTTTGCAAAATTCTGTAACCATGGCTGGTTTTAAACTCACAATTAAAACAGAAGGTCAAACAACGCCAGCACTCGAATTTCCTGCTACATCACGTAAAGTTGTATTCAATACAGGTACAGCCCTTTTCGATGTTGGCCATGATAAAGCAGAGCTAAAATCACCTAATTTCACTGGTACACCTACCGCGCCCACGCCTTCAACAACATCAAATGATGGTACGCTATCTACAACTAAGTACGTCAAAGATTTTGTGGATGAAAAGTTTAATAGGTTAGCGAATGTAAGCATAGGTAGTGCGGTTGGTGATGTTGTACTAAACGATTTTCAACTGCGCTCTGGTATCTTAAATATTTTTGGCAATCCGCCTGAACCTGTTAATCTTGTGTTCCCTGATGATACAAACAAGACGTACTTGGTGCGCCTGGGCGTTCTGCCGTCTACGGTCGTCCGAGCTAAGTTAGCCGGTACAAGCACTACGATTGAATTGAGCAGGGGCAGTTTCTACCTAGTTGTAAACTCACTTGGTTTTACAGTACCTTATGACAGCAAGGCGGATAGTGACTCACCTAGTTTTACAGGTACGCCTAAATCATTTAAAACACCAATCACCTCATCATCAGATGAAACAGTAGCAAACACCCTATATGTAAAAAGGGCAATCCACAGTGTTAGCACTGTAAATATTAGTGATGCTACAACACAACTCACAGGACTTGATAGCAATACTGTTGTCATAGAAGGTACTTTAACTCAAAGCAGAGAGTTGGTAATAACTGAGGCGTTATTTAGCTGTACGATTATCAATAAAACCACTGGCGGTAAAGATATTATACTCAAGGGTACAGGACAGAATGACCCACAAACTTATGTATCCATTAAGCCAAATAAAGGTAAGAAGGTTTATACAAAAGGTACAGTGGTCTACGAGGCTTTAGGTGGTGACGCTAGTAGTCAACTACCCGTCGCCACGGCTAATGCGCTGGGTGGTATAAAAGTTGGTAGTGGTTTGACTATAACGCCATCAGGTACTTTGAGTGTTACAGGTTCTACAGTTGCTACTCCTTTAAAATTTGCAGGTAACTTTTTAAATGGACGTAGTTATGCTGTTGGTGATGTAGTACGTCACGGCTCAGGTGTGTATCAAGTAACCGATAACGTAACACAAGCTGAGTCGCCACAAAATGACGCTAGATTTACAAAGATAGGACATAACGAGGCAGCAGGTGAATTAGGCGAAGTTGATGTATTATCCAACACGCTAGAATATATAACGTATTCGTCGGAAGTCCCTTACTTACTATCTAAAGGGGGTAATTTAGTATTTAGCCGAGGCACTAACAAGATAGGGGTATCTAAAGACTACGGTAGAACTTGGCTAGCTACAGGGGTGTTAAGCCTACCTTCAGGCTATTGGGTAAAATGGATTGACGAGACAGACGACGGCGAACTTCTTTGTGGTGTAGGTCAATTAGACTCACCAAATCCCGATAAAGCTATACTGTATAAATCTAAAGGTTGGAATGAGGTTTCGAATCTTACGCCTGAATGGGAGGTAGTACATACCATTCAGCGTAAGGGGACCGTAGTAGTTGAGTGGGGAATTAGTCATCATAATAATATTGTGCTAATGGCCGAGTATGGATTACAAAAAGGCAGAGATGGTAATAGTGATGAGGAATACGGAAAGTATGCATACCTATCTAAAGACTACGGAAAGACGTGGAAAACCATTTTTAATTTAGATGATTTTGTTACTACAAACGGAGTACACCTGCATGGCATATGTTTTGACCCATATTGGAATAGAATTTGGATTAGTCACGGCGACGGTGCAAGTGGAGGTACTAACGGACTTTATTACTCAGATGACTTAGGGGTAACGTGGGTTAGTGCATTGGCGACGTCAGGCGCAGGCGTTAATTTTACGCAATCAGTCGGTATAACAGCCTTACCAACTTGTATCTTGTTTGCGTCTGACAGCGCACCCAATGGTGTGCAGCGTATAGACAGGGCGCAGGGTCGTACACCCGTTAAGGGTTACTACACCGTAGAAGGAGCATATATCGTTCCCGATAGTAACCCAACAGGATTGAGTCAGATACTTACCACAGGGTACAAGGCACAGTGGTTGCCAAACGCCCCGTATATATGGGTCTACGCAGCAGAGACTATAGAAGGCAAGATTGGTTGTGTTTTGTCGTGGGACGGTTGGATTTTCCACGAAATTTGGGTTTCTGACGTTAAATACAGCCCGAGTACAGGAGCTAAGTCTGTGGTTGGTATAACCCCTGAAAACACTATTATTGTATCAGGGACGGGTGATGGTGTAGGTGGGGATAACTCTAAAAAGTGGAAAAGAACTATAAAAGTGTCTTTGGACGCGGTTTAGTAGTACCTGCTACAGGTAGTGTTATACCACCCCCTGACAGTGTTCACTGAAACATTGTCAGGGCGTAGAAGTGCATTATTCCTTTAACAAAATAGTTCTTTAAAAGTAAACCCCGTTCTTTAATGAGGCACGGAAAAACAAATTATAAGTATTGTGGACTTCAAATATGTACAAAACAATCTACACAGCTACCGGCCTTGCTCTCGTCTCCCAAGCCGTCAGCCAACAGCGAACTATCGAACTCACTCACTTTGCCGTGGGTGATGGCGGTGGAAATTCAATTGAACCAATTGAGTCTATGACTCAATTGGTGCGTGAACGATACCGTGCAACCATCAACCGCATTTATCAAGATCCTGAAAACGAAAACAAATACACTGCTGAAATGATTATTCCAGTGACTGTTGAAGGCTTTGTTGTTCGTGAAATTGCTTTATTTGACCGTAATGGCAATATGGTATTGGTTGGTAATACGCCTGAAGTTCACAAGCCAACACTTGCAGAAGGAGTCACACAAGATTCGGTTTATCGAATTCCATTTGTGATTTCAAACCCTGAAGTACTTGAACTAAACTTTGACCCCAATGTGATCATCGCAACGCATCAATGGATTCTGAATACACTGACCCCTGCTAATATGTTTCCAGGCGGTACCATTGGCCAAGTACTCAAGAAAAAAACCAATGCCGATGGTGATACTGAATGGGCAGATGCCGGATCTGCAGAAGTATTTGTCAACACTATTGAAGAAGAACAGTCATTGGTTGCTGATCAACTCATTGTAGATCTGAGTGAAACCACCACCACTGGTGCTGCTGTCTATATCAATGGCGACCGTATTACAAATAAATCCGGTGCTGATGGTTGGCTTGCAACAACAGCAACACGCATTACTTTAGGCAAAGCTTATCCCGGTGCAAAAATCCTGATTGTTCAAAATGAACCACTAGGTGCTGCACCATACCCATTGGCACAAAAAAATAATCTTTCAGATGTTTTAAATAAGCGGTTGGCACGTCAAAACTTGGGTGTCATGAGTGCAGATGAAGCAAAATATAATGACTGTCCTCCTGGCACTGTCATCATGTTGGCTGCAACAAATATTCCAACTGGATATCGATTGTTAAAATGTAACGGTGCAACAATTTCTCGTACAGCGTACGCAGATCTATTTTCAGTTATCGGCACAACTTTCGGTGTAGGCGATGGTGTAAACACATTTAGATTGCCTGATCTACGTGGCGAGTTCTTACGTGGATGGGATGACGGTCGTGGGGTTGACTCTGGTCGCGCCCTTGGAAGTTGGCAGACAGATGAATTTAGATCACACGATCACGATGTAATTAATACACGAGATGGTGGCAGCGTCCGTGGTCATTTTTACTATGGTGATCGAGGTATTCAAGGAGGGATACAGCCTGACAACGTGACACAAAAATCGGGTGGTGTAGAAACTCGACCACGTAACTATGCACTATTAGCTTGTATCCGCTATTGAGGAATGAAACATGAATCAGATTACCGTGTATCAAACCAATTATTCAGGGCTATTGGTCGGTGCAACAGTTGCAGACGAATCACCGCTTGAACCTGGTGTATTTGTAATCCCTGCAGGTTGTGTCGAAACTGCACCACCTGAAATTTGGCAAGAAGATCAATGGCCACGTTGGAATGGCTTTAAGTGGGAACTGATCAAAAAGCCTGAAGTTCAGCAAGTAGTATCGCCTGAAGAAAAATTGGCTGAGTTTTTAGCACAAAATCCCGATGTCATGTCTTTAATTAACGCCAAATAGTTTGTAATTGTATAAACCTAGTTTCACAATTTCCGAAACTTAACACTGCTTTAAACTAATGCAAGCCTGTCTATTGAATTAAAACCTCCAATAACAGGCTTTTTTTATGGCAGATTATCACCACGGTCTGCGTGTCTTAGAAATTAATGAAGGCACCCGACCAATCCGAACTATTGCAACTGCTGTTCAGGGCTTAGTTGCGACTGCAGAAGATGCAGATCCACTTGTATTCCCACTGGATACACCAGTACTACTCAGCAACATTCAAGCTGCTGTGGCCAAAGCTGGCACATCAGGCACATTAAAAACTGCACTTCAAGCGATGGCCAATCAAACCAATTCACTTTGTGTGGTGGTTCGTGTGGCAGCTGCTGCAGAAGAAGCTGCACAAACTGCAAATGTCGTGGGTACAGTGACTGCGCAAGGCAAATACACTGGCTTAAAAGCATTACTCACAGCAAAAACCAAGCTAGGTGTTCAGCCACGTATCATTGGCGCACCTGGTCTGGATACTCAACCTGTAGCCACTGAACTTGCTGCCATTGCACCAAAACTTCGTGCCTTTGCTTATGCCTATGCATGGGGATGTCAGACTAAAGAAGAAGTCGTGGCGTATCGTGATGCATTTGCTTCACGTGAACTCATGATCATTTGGCCAAACTTTGTGGCGTTCAATGTAGATACAGCACAGACCGAAACCGTTCCAGCGGTGGCATGTGCAATGGGCTTACGTGCCAAGATCGACAATGAAATTGGCTGGCACAAAACCTTATCCAACGTTGCCGTTCAAGGTGTCACTGGTATTGATGCAGATGTGACTTGGGATTTACAAGACCCTGCAACGGATGCTGGATATCTCAACAGCAATCAAATCACCACGCTGATTCAACAAGATGGCTTCCGTTTCTGGGGATCACGTACTTGTTCTGACGATCCTTTATTCCCATTCGAGAACTACACACGTACTGCACAAATCATGGCAGATACGATTGCTGAAGCGCATATGTGGGCAATCGATAAACCAATGCATCCGTCCTTGGTCACAGACATGATCGAAGGGATCAAGTCAAAACAGCGTGAATGGACACGTCTTGGTTATCTCATGGGTGGCGATTCTTGGTATGACCCTGAATCAAACAGCAAAGAAACACTGAAAGATGGTCAGCTCAATATCGACTATGACTACACACCAGTGCCACCGCTTGAAGATCTTCGTTTCCGTCAGCGTATTACAGACAGCTATTTGGCTGATTTCGCTGCTTCGATTACAGCATAAGGAATTAACGCATGGGATTACCTAGCAAACTCAAGAACATGAACCTTTTTAATGAAGGTGCAAGTTATTTAGGTGAAATCAAAACTGTGGTTTTACCTAAATTAAGTCGCAAGACTGAAGACTACCGTGGTGGCGGTATGAATGGCACGGTCAAGACAGACATGGGTATGTCTGATGATGGCTTGGTGCTTGAATCCACATTCGGTGGTTTAGACCTGCTCACATTACGCCAATACGGTATGGAAAAGATCGATGGCGTGTACATGCGTTTTACTGGTGCTTATCAACGTGATGACACTGGTGAAGTTGATGCAGTCGAAGTCGTGGTTCGTGGTCGTCATGAAGAAATTGATGGCGGTGATTCTGAACCAGGTGAAGACACTGAACATAAAGTCGTGACCAACTGTGTGTACTACAAACTGACAGTCAACGGCAAAGTTGAAATCGAAATTGACATTCTAGGCTTCAAAGAAGTGATTGACGGTGTTGATCGCTTGGCCAAGCAACGTAACGCACTCGGCATTTAAGTTTTCCTACCCTTGCATGAACAACGTTTTGTGCAAGGTTTTTTTAATTTGTCACTTTTAGGAATGCAACATGAATACACAAGCTCAAGACAACGTTCAAACCTTGACTGAAGATCAAGCCATGAATCAAAAAGCGATTCAAAACCCAAATGAAGAAACCGTTCAGCTAGAACAGTTCATTCAGTTTGGCGGTACCACGATCACAGAAATCAAAATCCGCAAACCCAATGTGAAAGCACTCAGCGGTGTCAGTCTACAGGCGATCTATCAGCATGATGTCAATGCATTAATCAAAGTACTGCCACGTGTGACTACACCTGCTTTAACAGCACAGCAAGTACTTGAACTGGATCCTGTCGACTTTGCACAGCTTGGAGGTCACTTGGTCACTTTTTTGTACCCGAAGGATCTGCAGAAAGCGATCAAAGAGGAACAGCAATAAAACTGGTCGATGAAGTAGATGAAGCAATTGCCAATATTGCATGCATCTTTCATTGGCCACCCAGCGCATACGATGACATGGACATTATCGAATTAAGTAAATGGCATCACCTTGCGCTAAAGCGTCACCAAACTAACGTGTAAACGAGTCCACCAATGTCAAAACTAAAATTAGAAGTCCTATTCAACGCTATTGATAAAGTATCTGGACCCATCAAAACAATCATTGGTGGCTCAAAATCTATGGCAGATGCCTTAAAGAAAACCAATTCGGAATTAAAAGATTTAGAGTCACAGCAACGTAAAGTTTCAGGCTTTCGTCAGCTCACTGCACAGTCAGAAAAAACGGCACAGTCATTGGCCAAAAATAAACAGACCATTGCTGAATTAAAAGAAGCCTTAAAAATTAATCCTGAAGCACAGGAAACAGTGACCGCTTTAGCACGTGCTGAAGCTGCTCATAAACGTCTGATGGCAGTGCAAAAAAGTCAAAGTAAAGAACTGACAGGCATGGCACAGGAGTTCAATAAAGCTGGCATTCAAATGGACCGGCTCAATGAGGAAGAATCGGATCTTAAAAATAAGATTCATTTGACCACCATGGAGCTGAACAAACAAAAAGAAGCCCTAGGTAAACATGAAGCTGCTCAAAAGAATTATGAAAAGATGCAGCAGCGCATGGGCAAAGCCAATGAACTTGCAAAAAAAGGACTCATGATTGCAGGTGCTGGAGCAGCTGCTTTGGCAGTACCGGTCAAGATTTCAATCGACTTTGAATCAGCGATGGCAGATGTGGCCAAAGTTGTAGATGGTCTAAAAGACGAAGCCGGAAAAGTGACACCGGCATATAAATTGATGTCAGATCAGATCATTGAAATGACTACACGTTTACCAATGGCTGCAAAAGATATTGCAGCCATTGTCGCTGCAGGTGCTCAGTCAGGTATTGCTAAAAATGAATTACTGAGCTTTGCAGAATCAGCTGTAAAAATGGGTGTTGCATTTGACATCACTGCAGATCAGGCAGGTCAAAGCATGGCTGAAATGCGTGCAGCATTTAAACTGACACAGCCACAAGTGGTCGCACTGGCTGACCGCATCAATTACCTAGGCAATACATCACCAAACAAAGCTGACAAAATTTTGGAAGTTGTTCAGCGTATTGGTGCCTTAGGTGAAGTTGGTGGTTTTGCATCCAGCAGTATTGCTGCTATGGCTGCATCCCTAGTTGCAGTCGAACCAGATGTGGCTGCAACCGGTATCAAAAATATGATTCTTGCCTTGACCAAAGGTGAATCAGCCACCAAAGGTCAGTCTGCAGCATTTAAAAAGCTTGGTCTTGACAGTGTTCAAGTTTCTAAGGACATGCAAAAAGATGCTGAAGCAACTGTGGCCAAGGTCATCGAAGGCATTAAAAAGCTTGAAAAACATGAACAGGTAGCCATCACCAATGAGCTGTTCGGATCTGAAGCATTGCCGATTGTGATGCAGTATTCACAAGGTTTAGAAGACCTTAAAAAGAACTTGAATGCAGTGTCAGATGCAAAAATTTATGCCGGATCGATGGAAGCTGAATATGCTGCTCGAGCAGCAACAACAGCCAACAATATTCAGTTGGCTAAGAATGCAATGGCAGCATTAGGCATCACCATTGGTAATGAGTTATTACCTGGTGTCAATTCATTAGTGGATAAGTTCAAAAATGTCACTAATGCTGTGCTTTCATGGACAAAAAACAATCCTGCCTTATCCTCAACATTAATTAAAGTCGCTGTGGGCGCAATAGCCATCGTCGCTGGTCTGTCTGCCCTTTCGATTGGCCTAATTGCTGTTTTCGGTCCAATGATGTTAGTCGGTCGCGCGTTTGGTGTTGTAGCACTTGCAGCCAAAGGCATGAGCATGGCTTTGCTTACTAACCCAATTACATGGATCGTTTTAGGCATTGCAGGTGCTGCCCTGCTGATCTATAAGAATTGGGCCCCTATTTCAGGATTCTTTGTTGGTATTTGGAATACCATCAAAACAGCGTTCAATGGCGGTATCCGTGGCATTTCAGCACTGATTATCAATTGGAGTCCAATCGGACTATTTTATTCAGCATTTGCTGGCGTATTACGTTGGTTCGGCATTGATCTTCCTGCCAAGTTCACTGGCTTTGGTGCCATGATTTTAGAAGGATTGAAAAACGGTATTTTATCCAAAGTCAATGCCGTCAAAGATGCCATCACAGGTGCGGTCAGTGGTGTCATTGATAAAGCTAGGGGCATTCTAGGCATCCATTCACCTTCGCGTGTATTCATGGGCATTGGTGGCTATACCATGCAAGGTATGGCCAACGGTATTGCCAATGCCAACAACTTACCAGTGGCAGCCACAACCACAGCCACACAAGGTGTGGTGGATACAGCAGTCAAAACTAAACCAGTCAAACCAATCTCAATGGGTGGTGGATCTGCCAAATCATTTGTCAGCAATGACACCATCAACATCACCATTCAAGCCAAAGATGGTTCATTTGTGAAAGGTACTGCTGAAGCCTTGCGTCAGGAATTACAACGTGTCGCGCAAGAAGAACAAAATGCAAAACGTAAGTTTTTAACAGACACGGAGTAATCACACATGATGATGGCTTTAGGCATGTTCGTATTTTCACTACGCACAGCCTCATATCAAGAATTAAAACGTGTCACCAACTGGCGACATCCATCCAATAGCCGTGTTGGTGCTGCACCGGCTTATCAATTTGTTGGCAAAGGTGAAGACACCATCACCCTGCAAGGGGTGATTTATCACGAGATCACCGGCAGTCGAAATACTTTAGATATCGTTCGCCAAATGGGGGATACCGGCAAAGCCTATACCCTCATTGAAGGCACAGGCAAAATTTATGGCTTGGTCATCATCAATGACCTAGAAGAAGGTAAAACTTTTTTCTTCAAAGATGGTGCAGCACGTAAAACAGAATTCACCATCAAACTGACCATTGTTCGTGATTGGCAACCCAGCATTTTGGGCACACTGGTTGGCATGGGCATTGGTGCACTGAATAGGATCTTGTAATGCTTAAACAGGCTTTAAATTTTGCAAATAACGCAATCAATGCGTACGATAAATTAACTGAATACCCAACGCCCATTTTTCGTGTTGAAGTGGATGGTGTCGATATTTCACCACAAATGGCCACACGTTTAATGTCGCTGACCGTGAAAGATAATCGTGGCTTAGTTGTTGACACTGTAGATATTGAACTCAGTGATGCCGATGGCATGCTGTCGATCCCACCTAAAGGTGCAAAAATTCAGGTGTGGTTAGGTTGGTCCAATACCGGTTTATTTGATAAAGGCGTATATAAGGTTGAATCGACTTCACATCGTGGTGCACCAGACGTGCTTTCAATTTCTGCCATGGCCAATGACGTATCTGAAGGTTTAAAACAGAAACGTGAACGCAGCTGGAATAATCAAAGCATTCAGCAAATCTTTGACAAGATCGGTGATGAATATGAACTAAAAGTCATAGTTCATGAAAAATTTGCGTCCAAAGTTATTAAATACATTGCTCAGAATGAATCTGATGCAAATCTCATTACTCGAATTGCCGATGAACAAGATGCCATTGCGACTGTGAAGAATGGTCATCTGATTTTACTGCCACGTGGTGCAAGTCAAACCGTTTCAGGTTTAGCCTTGCCACGAAAGATTATTACAAGAGATGAAGGCGATCAGCACAACTATACTAATGGGACCGGTACCGACAACATCACTGGTGTCAAAGCCTATTACTATGCAGAAGGCAAGGCTAAAAAACTGCATGTTTTTGTAGGTGACAGTGAAGACAACTTAAAAGAAATTCGCTATGTGCATCGGGACAAGACCACTGCAGAATTGGCAGCCAATGCCGAATACAACCGATGCAAACGGACTGCACAAAAGCTGACTTATGCTTTGGCCAAAGGAGATCCCACGCTGATCCCTGAACAGGAATTTGAATTTAACGGACTCAAGCCTGAAATTGATGACATCATTTGGTTAGGTACCAATGTCACGCATACTTTAAATGACAGTGGTCTAACCACATCAGTTGAATTGGAAGTGCAGCTGCCCGATGCAGATGACGTGTCGACCTTGTTTGAAGGCAAGGAAGAAAAAACCGAAGAAGAAAAGCAAGCCAAAAAGAAAAAACGCACTGGTAAAAATTATGCTGAATTTACAGGTGTGATTGCATATTACAGTGAAGGTGGCAAATCAATCAAACTGACCTCAGGCGATCAGACTAAACCTTTAAAGCTTACGCATATTTATAAGTCTAAAAAGACTGCGACTAATGCCTTGAAACGTGAACAGGCAAAGATTGATAAATACAAAAAATCGAAATAAAAAAAATCCCGACTTTGGGGTGAAGTCGAGATGAAATGGGTTTAATTAAAATAACGATATTTAGTAGGTTTTACAACACAAACTTACTATATATAGTAATTTTATTGTATATTTGTGTGAATAAATTTTGATCCAAAGGTGCAATATGTCTAGACCTTCACGTACTAAATGCCCACATTGCGGTTCAAGTTTCCCTATCCGAAACAGTGTCGAATTAAATCCACTTTTACGACGTTTCCACGCTCAGTGTTCAAATGTTGAATGCGGTTTTACTGCACAAGGTTTTTTTCAGATTGAGTTTGAACTATCACCATCTGGCATGCCTAACCCAGAAATAAACCTGCCCCCTTCCCCACATAAAAACAAGAATCCACAGGTCTCACGTGTCTAAAAAATTTGATATTGCTCAACAGAATCAATTGGATCAAGTTCACGTGGTACCACGTGATTACAGCACACCATCACTTGATGAATGTGAACAATGCGGTAATGACATTCCACTAGAACGACAAAAGCTAGGTGCAGTCACTTTATGCATTGAATGCAAGACCAAGGAAGAACGTCATGCCAATCGTTATCGCTGATACATCAGATCCAATCGAATGCCCCTGCCCTGAATGCACCTCAAACGTAAAGGATGAAAAATAATGTGGATCTATCCCTTTTTAGCCGGCTCCTTATTTGGTGTGATCAGCAGTGCTTTATTATTTCTACACACAGTAGGATGGTTTTAAAAAAACGGTTATAATAACAACAGGATGACAGCGCATGCTGGGTGTACAGGCTTGATACATTTTCAGACATCCTTTAAAGGCCCCATATGGGGCTTTTAATTTATATAGAGGGCATCCGATGAAAAAATTTATAAGTGCATTATGTGCAGCATTTCTATCTGCATGCAGCAGTACACCAGAATATAAAACGGTAGAAGTTACAGCAGATCAATTTGGGGATAAATGGCCACTGACTGTGGATAAGGGAACCTTACACTGTGAACCACCAACACGGATTGTATTTACAACCCCAGATGGTCAGAAGTATGGTGTCAATGGAACGGCTTCACTCGACTATGTAACTATTCTTGAAATTACAAAAGATACAGAGAATATGGGATATAAATTTAAGATGAGTCCGAACGTACTCATCGATGAAGGCATGAAACTCTGCCAAAAACCTGAATAAAATAAAAGCTCCAATTTTTGGAGCTTTTTTTATATTTCTCTCTTGACCTTAAAAGCGTAACACTGTTACAGTTTAACCACTGTAGCAAAATCTGCAGTCAGGCGTGAGAACCTGAAACTAACACAAAAGGCGCAAATAAGTCGCGCAAGCGGCTGTTTTTTTGCGTAAAATTCGGCTATGCCTTTTATGGCAGGCTGGATAGGGCAGTCTTCGGATTGGCCGTTTCCTTTTGTGGCGGTATTCTCACCCCTGTTCAGTCTGTCACCATTACCGTGAGAAGTGATGGTGTCAGGTTTAAAACTTGAACACAAAAGGAAAAGCCATGAATACATTCGCTTTAACAGCATCCCCTACCCTAAATTTAGACTGGGTCAATGTCATCAACAACCAAGTGATGACCACTTCATATAAAGTTGCCGAAGTATTCGGTAAACGTCATACACATGTACTCAGAAAAATAAATGAGCTTGATTGTTCACCTGAATTCACGTCAGCCCATTTTTGGGCTCACGAAGAAATCATTCAGGCTGGTGCTGTTCAGCGTGCATCAAAGTACTATGAAATGACCAAAGACGGTTTTATGTTTTTGGTCATGGGTTTCACTGGCAAAGAAGCTGCACGCATTAAAGAAAACTATATTAATGTCTTTAATCAAATGGCAGATCTACTAATCCAACAGCAACAAGTCACATTTCAGCCCAACCTTTTAGATATGGCTGAACGGTTGACCATCCCAGAGATGGCACGTATTACCAATCTAAACCGTATGACCATTGCCAACTTTTTGGCACAAAACTATGAATTAAAAATAAACCATACCGTGTCAGAAGATATCAGCCAAACACTGCAACAGTTTTGGCTTGCGGTAAAAATCATTTCAGGTAAAGTTCAAGTCAACCATAGCCAAACAGAAGATGAAATTGCGCTAAATTTAAAACATCTATATCGCGTAGCTTCTCAACTAAAGCATAAGTTACCACCCAAGCAATACATGTTTAAAATACTTAAACTATCGGTGAACCCTTTATTCATAAAGATACAGACTATTCACCGTTCTTCAATATTTAATAAACCTACAAAAGTGTGGCGATTTAAGCCAAATTCAGGCTTAAAAGGCGTAACTTTTCATTAACTTGTATTTACCAAAAGTTATTTTCTGTCTTTTGTATATTGATTAATCAGTCGTCAGCAAAAATCTTGTAGGCGTATTTTATTTAAGCTTATATAGACCGTATGAACAGTTCAGGATGTACCAGGACATCTGGAGGGAATATGTGTACCGAATTAGATCATAATGACACGCATGAAAAAGTTCTTTTGAACCTATTGAATTTAAAGCATCGCCTAAACTTTATGACTAAGATTCAAGTGATGAATGGGGAAGAAATTAAACGTGAGGAACTGTCAGCAATGTTCGAGTCATTTTCAGATGACATGGACCAAATTATTTCCACATACCAGGAAATATCAAGATAAAAAAAATGCCCTCATGTGAGGGCATTTTTTTATGTGGCATATGCTTTGGCCATTTTGACGAATCCCATTTTGGTTGCGTCATCTTTCAAACAGCGATAAGCAGTAATCACTTGATGCTCATCATCGCTCAGTTCAGTGTATCTCACACCAAACGTCACATAGAACGTATCAAATCCAGCATCTTGCAAAACAGTTAATTGGTTCTGATTCAACGGATCGCCTTGCTTTTCGTAGCGCACAATTGAGCCTACAGCAACATCTAAAAGTTCAGCCATTTCAGGCTGAGTTAATTTCAAACGTTTGCGCTCAGATTTCAATCTTGCCCCACGCTCCAAAAACTTATCATTAATCGACATTTTTACCCACCAAACTATTGAAACTTTCGATTTATCGTAATATTATGCTCTTACACAGTGTAACACTGTTGCTCTATCGACACTTTGACAGGACACACCAAATGCATACTGAAAAACGCAACAAAATGGTTGGTTGCCATATGACAGAACGCGAAAAGCAGTTCTTGCGTGTGCATGCTGCCCAAGAGGGAAACACCATTTCGGACTTTATCCGAAAAACACTTACTGACGTTTTATCGAAAGTTGAAGGCCAAAACAACCCATTCTTTGAAATAAAAAATAAACAATAAGCCCCTGAAAAGCTTATTAGTTTACTTAATTCAAGCCAAGAGTACACAGAATGACAACACTCCAAGAACTTTGCATAAAGCGAAAGAATCAAATTGAGAACCGCAATGGTACAGAAGCATTGCGAAATCGTATAGACCATTTAAAAAGTTTGTCTGGTGAAGAACGTCAACGCTTTGCTGAAAAATTAAAAGGCTATATCGAAGCCTTATTTGAACACCAAATCATTACATTCCAAGACGCAAAGGATTGGGAATGGATTGTTGAAAGCAACGTAAAGGGACTTCACTAATGTCTGATATTAAAAACCGCATCATTGACCGTCTTGAAAATATGTTCAGTTTCAAGACACGTGGCGAATGGTTCCGTGAAGGTGTCTGCCCACAATGCGGTAAAAAAGAACTTTATACCCATGCCCACAATCCACGTATCGTGAAATGTGGTCGTTTGGTCAAATGTGGTTATGAAGAACACGTCAAAGATATCTGTGAAGACTTATTCAAAGACTGGTCTGAATACCATCCGCAAACTGATGCAAATCCAAATGCTGCAGCAGATGCATTTTTATCTGAAGGTCGTGGTTTCGATCTTAAAAATTTAATTGGTAAATATACCCAGCAGTTCTATACAGATAAAGACAGCAAAGAATCATCAGCAACTGTTCGCTTTATGCTGGATGAAAAAAATTATTGGGAACGTCTAATTGACCGACCAGAACGTTTCGGCAATAAAAAAGCACGTTTTAACTATGGTTTTAAAAATGCTGGCCAAGCATGGTCAGTGCATGAATTGGATGAACTTTGCAGTTTAGGGGAAAAAGGCCAAGCGATCTGGATCACCGAAGGAATCTTTGATGCCATTGCACTGAGTCAGTCAGGTGTGAAAGCCATGTCTTGCCTGTCATGTGTCAACTACCCTTCTCAAATGCTTAAAGCCATCGCTGATCGTTGTCATGAACTTAAAATTGACAAACCACGTTTACGCTGGGCATTCGATAATGATTCGGCAGGTAAAGGTTACACAGTTAAATGGCATGAACGTTCACGTGCTGAAGGTTGGTCATCGACTGCTGCACAGCCACCGGCAAATGGTGGTAAAAAACTTGATTGGAATGATTTATTTCAGTGGGACAAACTCAACCCTGATCAATTCCCAAAGTACAAACACTATGGTGAATTGCTGATTGCTGAAACTGCAGAAGAAGCAGGTCTTTTAATTTACAACTTTTATGAAGGTCGTCGTCACACGTTCTATTACAACCACAAATTCCGTTTGTACTGGTGGGAACTCGACTATGACAAATTCAACAAAGCAGTTCAGCACCTGGAAGACCGTAACAACGAAGCAGCAGAAAATGGTGGTCAGATTCTCACAGATAAAGAGATCCGTGCTAGTGCATTGAAGAACTGTTCAGCTGCTAAAGAAATCTGTAATGCTCAGATCGAACCGTTGTACTTCCAACGCAATGAAATCACCGATGAATCTTGGTACTACTTCAAGTTGCAAAGCCCATGGTCAGAAGCGAAAACCACATTTACTGCTGATCATATGTCGTCACGTTCTAAGTTCAAACCACGTGTTATGTCGGTGATGTCCGGTGCAATGTGGACAGGCACAGATATGCAATTGGAAACATTTATCAAACGTGAAACTGAACGTTTACGTGAAGTCAAAACCATTGATTACATTGGTTATAGCCGTGAATACCAAACCTATATTTTTGAAAAATATGCCGTTCATCAAGGTCAAATCATCCCGATCAATGAGCATGACTTTTTCAAAGTAAAACGTCAGGAAATTAAAACACTGGCAAGTTCACCAGCGATCACATTGAACCCTAAAAAACAGTTTGATCCGGCATGGTGGGAGGACTTCCATAAAGTCCGTGGTGCTAAAGGTATTGTTGCTTTGGCTTGGTGGATGGGTTCATATTTTGCTGAACAAATCCGTGCCATGCACAGCTCATACCCTTTCATGGAAATTGTCGGTGAAGCAGGCGCAGGTAAATCACGTTTAATTGAAATGATGTGGAAACTTTCAGGCCGTAAAGACTATGAAGGCTTTGATGCAAACAAATCAACCAACGTGGCGGTGTACCGTAACTTTGCACAGATCGCAAACCTTCCAGTGGTCCTGATCGAAGGCGACCGTAATGACGTGAATGGTAATGCTGTTCAAAAGTCCAAATTCAGTTGGGATGAACTCAAAGATGCCTTCAACGGTCGTGCAATTCGTTCTAAAGGTTTAAAGACTGCAGGGAATGAAACCTATGAACCACCGTTCCGTGGTGCCATCCTGATTTCACAGAACACAGCAATTCAGGCTTCAGAAGCAATTTTGACTCGTACTTTGCACTTGTACTTTGACCGAAAAGGACAGTCACTGGAAACAAAACGCATTGTCGATGAACTGGATCGCATGGAACTTGAAGATGCATGCACATTCATGACCCATTGCCTGCGTCATGAAGACAAGATCTTGCAGACATACGCATCAAAGCTACAGGAAATTGAAGATCACTATCATGAAATTGGTATTACCCATACACGTATTGCTTTATGTCATGCACAAGTGGCTGCACTGATCGAAGCAATGACCAAACACGTTTTGCCAATCGACTTGGAAGACATGCTTGAAGCACAAGAAATGCTTGAACAAATGGCACGTGAACGTGTTGAACAGTTGAATGGTGATCATCCTGACGTGGAAAAATTCTGGGATGTTTACGAATATCTTCAAGGCAACCGTTCACCAGAATGGGGCTTGAACCATCACCCTGCAGATGCTCAAACCGTCGCAATCAACTTAAACGAAATTTACAAAGTGGCTGCACGCAATTATCAGCAGCTGCCTGAAATCAATGAAATGAAGAAATTACTTCGCACCTCACGCAAGTACAAATTCATTGAAAGTAATAAACAGGTGTACTCAGACCGTTTCCCTGCTGATGACGTGGCAGCAGTGAATAAAAGTCGTGAAGCACCAGGTAAACCTTCAAGAAATGTGAAGTGTTGGATCTTCACCAATCCAAATTTAGGGGCAAAGAAATAATGAACGCTCAAACTCAAGATCAAAGCTATTTCAAAATGATTGCTGAACATCAGGACATTTCAGCACGTGTACTTCGCTTGCATACTGTTTTGAATCAGCACCCATGCATTCAGCACATGCCTACCGAAGCATGCATCTTGATCAACGAAATGAAAAATATTGTTGATACTGGCAAAGCACAGCCAGGTGGCCTTGAAACTGCTGAACTCGACTTTGATGATGCCCTGCCGTTCACAGATCCTGAAATCAATACAGTTCATGATTTTAAAATCGGTGAAACAGTGTGGATCCCTAATGAATTTGCACGCTACAAATTTATTGTCAGCAGTCACCAGCGTTTTGAAGTGAAGCAGATCGTCGGTACAGACCAACTGTATGTCTGCCATATCGAAGATCCAAAGATCCCATTCACCAACAATCAGAAATGTTTCACAGCACATTTCAGTCATTTTGCAAAAGTTACAGGAGAAGAATCATGCGTGGCGTAAATAAAGTAATTTTGGTCGGCACGCTAGGTGCCAATCCTGAAAGCAGAACCTTTCCAAATGGTGGTTCAGTTTGTCAGTTTTCAATCGCCACTTCTGAAAAATGGCAGAACAAACAAACTGGTGATTGGATTGAACAAACCGAATGGCACCGCATTGTGGCCAACAATCGTTTAGGTGAAATTGCCCAAAAGTACTTAAAGAAAGGCTCAAAAGTTTATATCGAAGGCTCACTTCGTACACGTAAATGGAACGACCAAAACGGTCAGGAACGCTACAGCACAGAAATTCGTGCAGACATTTTACAGATGCTGGATTCAGCACCACAGGCAAATGGGTATTAAGGAGAATAAAATGCAGAATAAAAAATACCAAGTCCGCATTCGTAAAGATGTGACATTAGACCCAAGCATTCAAGAGTCACTTGAATTACTCGGTGGTGGTACCGCTACACAAATTCAAACTTTGTACGGTAATTTTAACAGTATCCATGAAGCATTTGAAAAAATGGCCAATATGCCTGAAATGGAAGAATACGAAATTATTTCTGTCATTTTGTACGATTCAGATAACAGTGATCAGCTTGGTGAAGATTATAAATGGGATGATGAAGATGACTGAAATCACATCCCCTGAAATCCGTGAATTACTAAATTCGATTGAAAGAATTGCGGTTCGCCCGGGAAATGTTACTCAAAAAGATTTAATTCTTGCACCTGCACTTTTCGCAAAATTAATGAATTGCCGAACAGGTGGCATGATTCAAATTAAAACCATGATTGATGGTAAAGAAATTAATTTTGAGGTTGTACCATGAACGCTGCATTGAATCAGTTTGATTCAAGTTTCTTATTGGCCATGAAGTATCAGTCTCCAGTGGTTCCACTGGAGGTGATCGTAAAGGACTTTTTACCGCATCTTAAAATTGAAACAGCAAAGAAGCGTGCAGCCGTTCAAGACCTGCCCTTCCCAACGTTCAAGGCAGAAGATTCAAACAAAGCCCCTTACATGGTGAGTATTGCTGACGTTGCTTTGTGGCTTAACAAGCAAAGTCAGATTTCAAAACAAGATTGGACAAATATGCACGCCTAAAAACGTGCATTGAGGTGAATATGCAACATGCTTATCAAATGATTGATATAAAAATAGAAAGGCCAAAGGTTGGACAGAAAGTTCTAATTTACCGCCCATTTTCTCATGAAAAACCGCATTGTGATCCAAACTTTAAAATTGCAACATATTGTGGGGAAGGTCTTTGGATCGGTAGCCACTTTGAACATGAAATCACGCACTGGTTGCCACTAATAAAGCCCCAATAAATGGGGCTTTTTTTATACCAATTTTTTGGCCACTTTCATGGCTTCCACAAAATCCAATCGATCACGACGGCTTTTCAAATTCACATAGCGTCTCAAACTTTCCCACGACTCATGCAAACTGATCTGCTGCAGCTGGGGAATAGTCAAACCATCTTCAGCCAATCGGGTAATACCTTCATGACGCAAATCATGAAAACGTAAATCTTCAATCCCTGTCATCTTGATTGCTTCACGCCAACGTGATGCAAATGATTTTGCATTCAATGGCAACAACACCGACGGATCTGCAGAATCTAAACGAAGCATTTGATCACGCACATCAGGCTTCATTAATTCTTTGATGACACGTTCAGCCTGTTCAGTCACCTTAAAACTTTTATGATTGCCGGCACTTCCATTCGGATTTTTTAAATCAAAAACTTTCCATTCATTGTGGTGCTGATCATATTGATTCAAAAAAAGCCGTGTCAATTCATCTTCACGCCTGCAGGTGTAGATGGCCAACCACATAATCAGATGCAAAGGCATGGACGTTTTAGTGGTTTTCCAACGTTTATAGAAATAATTAGTCAGTAATTGCAGCTCATTTGATGTCGGCAAACGGTCACGTTTCTTGGATTTTGTAATCACACGTGCATTGCGAAGACCTTTCATCGCCTGTTCTAGCTCAAAAAGATTCACTTTTTCACCCCAAACGAGATCCGCATGCGTCAAAACTACCTTCAAATATTGCAAATCTTGTAAGGCAGTACTTGATTCAATCGGATCTGCACCAATCTCTGGGTAACCTGTTCGCCTTAAATAGGTATGATCAGTAAAATCTTTCCTGGTCAAATCACTTATTTTGATTTTTCCGATTGGCCAATTGGTTAAAAATCGGATGCCCATGCGTTTGGATCTTCCAAAACCTTCAACTTCTTTTAAATATTTCTCCAAAGCAGCAGCTAAGGTCATGCCCTTTGAAATATTTGCAGAAATCATCAGTTCCGGATTCAATTCAAGTTCATATTCACGCTTTTTGATCCATGCTTCAGCCAATGACCTTTTACTAAATGTCTTAGACTCTGTAAAATTCGGCAGCCCTTGTCGCTTCATGCGCACCTGCGCCCTGTATTTTTTCACACCAGTGGACAGAACTCTTTCTGTAACTGTACCCATAAATTTGCACCCTGACCCAAAACCCATTTCACGGTGCAAATACGGTGCACCGAAATACTGAAATATGGGGGAATATGAGTAAAAATGCGAGTAAATGCAATATGCAAAATGTAGATAAAGCCCTGAAAAATCCACAACTTATTGATAACTCAATAAAACCTCGTATTTCCGTGGCACCGATGATGGATTGGACCACCAAAGATTACCGTTATTTCGCACGTTTATTTAATCCCAACGTGATTTTATATACCGAAATGGTCACCACTGGCGCCATTATTCACGGTGATGCCAAGCGTCATTTAAACTTTAACCAAGAAGAACAACCCATTGTGTTACAGCTGGGTGGCTCTAATGCTAAAGATTTAGCGCTATGTAGCAAAATGGCGCAAGATTGGGGTTATAACGAAGTCAATCTTAACGTGGGTTGTCCAAGTGACCGCGTACAGAACAATAAAATTGGCGCCTGCCTAATGGCTGAACCTGACCTAGTTGCTGAATGTATTGCTGAAATGCGTCATGCCGTCGATATTCCTGTCAGCGTTAAACATCGTATTGGCATTGACGATATGCACTCGTATGAAGAGATGCTGCATTTTGTCGATACTGTAGCCAAAACCGGTTGTAACAACTTTATCGTACATGCGCGTATTGCATTGCTACAGGGTTTATCACCAAAAGAAAACCGTGAAGTGCCGCCGCTACGCTACGAAGATGTCTATCGTTTAAAACAAGATCGTCCAGATTTAATCATTGAAATTAATGGCGGCATTAAAACTTTTGCTGAAACGCAACAACATTTACAACATGTCGATGGCGTCATGATTGGGCGTGAAGCGTATCACAACCCATATCTATTGGCAGAATTGGGGCAGCTTTGGAATTTAGAAGCGCCAGATCGTTTTGAAATTATGTATGAGATGATGCCCTATATTGTGCAGCGTTTAGCAGAAGGCGCACCGCTTTCTATTATTACTCGTCACATTTTAGGTTTGTTCCAAAACTTACCCGGCGCACGTAAATGGCGTCAAGCTTTAAGTGGTGGCAATGCCAAAACCTTAAAAGATGTCGAAAATGCGATTATCAATATGCAAGATGCCATTAAACGCACCGAAGATTATCTGCGTGAGCATCAAGCGCAGCAATAAAAAAAAGCCCCTCATGAGGGGCTTTTTTTATACATGACCACAGGCTTTTTGATAAAAATCGAGGTCATTAGCACTCCAACGCTTTGACATATCACGCAACTGCACAGGGCTTAATACCTTATAACGGTCATATACGCCAAACATTTTCAGCATGTTCATCACCACAGCAGTATTACTTTGCCCTTGGCAACGACGACGTACCAATTTCCAAGCGCGTTCTACATCCATATACAACAAGGATGAGGTAACCCCGTTATATTCATCTAAAACCCGATTATCACCGACTTTTTTAAAGAATAGACGTTCGTAAAATGAGGCTTTCTTACTGTCAACCTGAATAAAAATATGTTGAGCACGCACTTTAAAAATAGCAAATAGCACGGCGCTTGAATATAAATCGTAAAAAAGATTTTGATGTTGATAATCTTCACGAATCGCCAATGAGGCCAATTCAATCCGTTTACCCGTTTTGATATTGAGGGCATCAATATCGGCTTGATAAGCCCCATAAGCAGGTAAATATTGGTCTTGGATAATACCAATGGTACCGACAATGCTATCGTTTTCTTTAGCGGTAAATAAGAAGTTAGAACTGTGACAATATTGCGGCAAATATAAAAAGGGTGTGCCTTGTTTTAAGTAGCCACACTTATGGTAATTGGTATAAAGCAATTGACTGCTTTGCAACAGATCATTGATTTGAGTCACTTGACCAATGACAAGCTGGTCAAAATTAGTTTTTATGCGGAACAGCCGGCTTTCCACTAAATTGTCTTTCATTTTTAATCCACTAGGGCGTGATTTGGAGAGAAATTAACAACAAGGTCGGACATTGATAGGGCAATATCAATTTGTCCAAGCTTATGTTAGACAATTCAGACTGGATAAGGATTGACCATTTATAACAAATTTCACACAAATTATTGCAAAACACCTAATTAAATTAAGGTTTTAAATAGCGTTGTTTGTTATTACAAACTTATGAAAACAAATATTAATTATATTACATTCTTGTTTTTATAATCTGACCTAATTAACACTTATGCTTAAATTAGCCAACTTAAATTAAAGTACATTTCACGTGCTTAACAGTAACTAAAGAGATACATACTCGAATAAAAAAATCCCAAGTCATTTACTTGGGATTTTTTGGGTGAAAATTCAACACCGCATTGGCAAAAACTATCCTTGGCGCTGTTTTAACTGATCCAATTTTTTCAGTACTTCCGCGACTGCCACCATGGCAAAACTGGAAGTCACGACCACAGCTGAGCCATAGCCGCCACAGCGTAAACCGGCACTAGGACACACATCTGCACTCGAAAATGGATTATCAATAGAATAAATGCAGGTAATGCCAAATTTTTCTTTCGGTTTCTTACAGATGCCTTTACTACGTAACTGGGCACGCAGCTTAGCCAGCATTGGATCTTGTTCAGTTTTAGATAAATCTGCCACACGAATCTTTAAAGGATCGAGCTTGCCGCCAGCCCCACCTGAAACAATCAAAGGAATTTTATTAAAGCGGCAATGTAACATTAGAGCCAATTTGGCTTTAACATCATCAATGCAATCTAAAATTAAATCAGCGGGCTCTTGTAAAAGTTCTTTGATATTTTCAGGGCTTAGATAATCGTCAACCAAGTTAATTTTAATGCGTGGATTAATGGAACGGCAGCGCTCAGCCATCACTTCAATTTTTTCATGCCCTAAAGTGGAACTCATGGCTGGTAATTGACGATTAATATTAGATGCGGCAACCACATCCATATCGACCAAAGTCAATTCACCAATACCTGTGCGCGCCAAAGCTTCCACAGCCCAAGAGCCTACACCACCAATGCCAATGACCATGACATGACTATTGGCATAGTGCTGAAATTCAGCATCACCATAGATTTTAGCCACGCCAGCAAAACGGCGCTCATATTCGTCATCTAATATTTCAGTCATGATTGATCAACATGGTTACAAGAGGCGCTATTTTACTGTGTTTAGCAGTGAGGAGCTAGAGTGCTAAGGCGGCAAAGCTATTGCGCCATAATGTCTTGGCCAAATCTGGCTGTGGTATATCTAAACACTGTGCTAAAGCTTCGATTACATAAATTAAGTTAGCTGGGGTATTGCGGGTGCGTGTTTGACCTTCGACTTGGCAACACAAGGGAGTCATATCTGGACAATCAGTTTCTAAAACCAAATGTTCTGCACCAATGGCCTGCACCACGGTACGCAGTTTTTTGGCATTGGGATTGCTAATTTGTCCAGTCACGCCAATTTTAAAGCCCAATTGAATAAAAGCTTTGGCTTCTTCTACCCCACCACTAAAGGCATGTGCAATCCCACCATGTTGAAACTGATGCTGTTTGAGTATTTTAAGGCTGTCGGCATGTGACTTACGAATGTGTAATAACACTGGCTTATGATGTTGCTGTGCCAGTTCAAGCTGTGCGGCAAAATAATGCTGCTGCTTGGCAAAAATATTGGGTTGTTTATGCTGTTTTAAAAAAGTATCTAAACCAATTTCACCAATGGCCACACACGTTTGAGTACGTAAAATATCTTCCAGTTGCTGTACATGTTCGGGTTGATGTTGCTCAATATAAAACGGATGCAAACCCGGGGCTAAATGCAGTTGGGGTACATTTTTCTCGTGCTGTAATTGTGCTTGGCAATGGATTAAGGCAGAGAAACGCTCTGCCACAAAACCAATTAAGACTAAATGTTCAACCCCCATCTGTTTGGCTAACTGTGCCAGTTCAAGCCGATCTGGATCGAAGTCGGGCACATCAAAATGGGTATGAGTGTCAAATAAAGCGATGCTCATGGCTGTTTGGTCACCGCTTCAGGTACGGGTAAATATTCAGGTTTTAAAATACCTTGTAATGCTTCATAGCCAATCACCAATTTAGGCAAACCCACCACATAGGGTCCAATTTCATATTCAGCATATTGCAAAATCAAACCTTGCTGACTTAAATAGAAATTATCAGACAGGTGAAATTTCCATGCTTGCTCATAATCGCGAATATTTTCCGCCAATTTAGAATCAGTCACCCATTGTTGAAATACGGCATAAGCGGCTTTTTCTAAAGCGGATTGCTGTTTAGGTAAGACAATATCTTTGAGCGAGATTTGCTGCTGGGTGGCTAAATCAAAGTTGGCATACTGCTGTGACGATGAACCATGCGCACCACCCAAATAGCTGCTGCTGTTTAACACAATGGTTGCTAGCGGCCCTTGATGATTTAAAATACGTGGTTTCACCATCACGCTAATTTGATGGTTAGCACTTAGATCTTTGAGCTCTTGATCTAAATATAAAAATGACCCCACATAAGGTTTAAGTTGCTGTTCTAAGGTAAGCTTTGGCGTAATCGCGAGCGTTGCTTCTGAGGCTGCCGTTTGATTGGCTTGGGCAGTTGAGGCAATGTTTTGCTCAAGCTCAGGATTGGGTGCAATCGATAAAATTTGCTGCATTAGTTTTAAAATTTGCGCATCCACCCAAGCATCTATATAGGGCTGATTACTGTTTAAACGCTCAACATCAATCTCAGGGCAATTATTGCCATCACACTCAGGTAAGCTTAAATCCAGCGCTTGGTTTTCCCCTTCTAAGCTGAACTGCTGCTCGACGTTTGCTTGCGCTTCAGAGCTGGCTTGAGGTTGGGGTTGTGCTTCGGGCTTAGGATTACAAGCAGTCAGCAGAGCTGCTATTGAAACACTAAGCAGCGCGATTTTTGCTTTCATGAGGTTCCTCCCGCGTCGATTGAGGGCTAAATAAAGTTTGATAAAGTGTGGCTTTCATTACACGCTTAGTTTGCGCAGCAGTGAAGTAAATATCAAGTTGCTCAGCTATTGGGCTAATTTGACCCGCACGAAAATGTAAGCCCATGCCTTCTTGGTCATAAAACCATTGTCCTTGTTGCCAAGCCAATTGCTGAGGTGCTGTGGTCTTTACTTCATCACTTTGAGTGGCTAACCATTTTTTATAATGTTGATTCAAAATATCTTGCAGGGTTTTAGCATAATCGCTGTCAATCACATCTGTTATGGCTAAATGCTGCTGATTATGACGATCCGCCACAAAGAAATATAAGCGGTCTTTGACTTTGGTTTGAGCCTGATGGCTATTAACCTGCATCTGTACCAAGACAATGCCATTTTTTTGATAGACCAATGCAGTCTCTAGATCGAGTTGAAAAGCTTGATGTTGTTTGGATTGTTGTTGCCATGCTTGAGAGGCAGCTGCATAACGATTCACGGCGTGTTGTAAGCTCGGATTTTTTTGCTCTTGCTCAATCTGTTGCATCAGAACATCGGCTTGACATCTACTAAGCCAATTATTTAACCACGGATCTTGAGTAATCAAAGTATTGATCTTGAGATTTAGACAATTTTTGCTTGCACATTGAGGGCTGACAAATTGGGGGGGACTGGCTTTGGCATCTAAGTAAGGGAGCACTTTGGCAGTCTCAGCCACGCCTGCTGTTTGAGGCACAAGGATTGCTTTTTTTTCAGGCTGAGTTACTGATTCAACCGGAGCTTTCGCATCATTGCATGCGGTTAAAGTAACGAGCAATGCCAAATACAGCACTTGCTTAGCAACAGCAGACATAAAAAAGGCCTAATTCAAGATTAGGCCTATCATAAAACACTCTTGCTTAGAGTGTTTTATATTTCCGTAACTTAGTGCTCACGGGTATTACGGAACACGATGTCAGGATAACGCTCTTGCATCAGCTGTAAGTTGACACGACTTGGCGCAAGATAAGTTAAATGACCACCACCATCTACTGATAATTGGTCGTGAGCTTTTTTCTTAAACTCATTGAATTTCTTCTCATCATCACACGTCACCCAACGTACCGTGTTGATGCTCACTGGCTCGTAGACACAATCCACTTTGTATTCTTCTTTTAAGCGGTAAGCCACCACTTCAAACTGAAGGACACCCACTGCACCGACGATTAAATCGTTATTGTGCTGAGGCATAAATACCTGCGTTGCACCCTCTTCAGACAACTCTTTCAGACCTTTTTGAAGTTGCTTCGATTTCAATGGATCTTTTAAGCGTACACGGCGGAACATTTCTGGTGCAAAGTGTGGAATACCAGTGAACTGTAAGTTTTCACCTGAAGTAAAGGTATCACCAATTTGAATGGTGCCGTGGTTATGTAAACCAATAATGTCGCCCGGCCATGCTTCTTCTAAATGCTGACGGTCGCCAGCTAAGAAAGTTAAAGCATCACTAATACGCACATCTTTACCTAAACGTACATGCTTCATTTTTAAACCTTTTTCATATTTACCTGAGCAAATACGCATAAAGGCAATCCGGTCACGGTGTTTAGGGTCCATATTGGCTTGAATTTTAAAGACAAAGCCGGTGAAGCCTTCTTCTTTGGCATCTACCACACGGTCTTGTGTTGGATGCGCTTTCGGTTCTGGTGCATATTGGCTAAATGCGTCTAGGACATGGTCTACACCAAAGTTACCTAGTGCTGTACCAAATAATACTGGGGTTTGACGACCCGCTAAGAATTCTTCACGATCTAATGGCTCATTGGCCATTTGTACCAGTTCAAGTGACTCTTCAAATGCGGCCCAAGCAAGCTCACCAACTTTTTCACGTAAGTCTGCATGATCATAGCCATCACGCACTTCAATATCAGTAATCACTGAACCAAAGCCCGCTTTATACACATAGAATTTTTCTTCGATCAGGTTATACACCCCTGCGAAGTCACGACCTGTACCCAATGGCCAAGTAATAGGTACACATTTAATTTTTAATACATTTTCAATTTCATCAAGTAATTCTAATGGCTCACGAATTTCGCGGTCCATTTTGTTCACAAATGAAATGATAGGTGTGTCACGCATACGACACACATCCATGAGTTTAATGGTACGGTCTTCGACACCTTTTGCACCATCAATTACCATTAAGGCAGAATCGACCGCGGTTAAGGTACGATAAGTATCTTCCGAGAAGTCTTCATGCCCCGGGGTGTCGAGCAGGTTAATCATTTTGTCTTTAAATGGAAACTGCATCACAGAGGTGGTAATCGAGATGCCACGTTCTTTTTCCATTTCCATCCAGTCCGATGTTGCAGCACGGTCAGATTTACGGCTTTTTACCATACCTGCTACCTGAATAGCTTGACCCCATAACAGCAATTTTTCTGTCATGGTGGTTTTACCGGCATCGGGGTGGGAAATAATCGCGAAAGTACGACGTTGAGCGACCTGTGCCGCTAATTCATCTTTAAAACTCATGGAAATACACCTACTGCAAGACGTGCAGTGCAACGATCAGATTTGATCAAATAGATAAAAATTGCCGATATTGTAGCGGAATCAAGCTCGTTCTTCTATTGTCTTTTCTATAAGCAAAACTCTAATCCATTTTTAAATAACATTTATTGCTGCCATGCAGCCGGACAATTAGGTAAAGTGAGTTTACCGCTCTCCTCTTTAATAATATGTGCTACGGCATCATCTTGATTTTCATACCAACATTGCGCACCTGTATGCGTTAAGCTTATTTTACCGCTCCCTTTTTGGCTAGAATGCTCTACTGGTGTCGCCACTAAAAGCCATGTAGTGAGTTGACTACTGGCCTGATCCAATGGGGCACCATAGGCATCGGTTAAGGTTAGTCTATAATGCGGATAAGCTTGTGGAAAAGCTGCGCCACCGAGCTGATCTATATTCATGCCTTGAAAGCTGTGATTGACCAGTTTATAGCTGGCCAATTGCTGCGATAAGCTCATTAAGTGCGCTTGCACCTCAACACGTTTGCTCTTCTTTATATATTGCTGGTAATTAGGAATTGCAATGGCAGCAAGAATGGCGACCACCGCAACTGCCAACATTAACTCAATGATTGTAAATCCGCGTACTGACATTTTTACCATTCCTGTGATGTTGTGCCACAATCTGTATTTGTTGCGGTCAGTCCGTCTAAACTGGCACATTTTTGACTACGTGAACTCAAAAAATAAGAGGGTGATTCACGTAAATAATGCTGACCACGCGGATCAGGTGTGGCAATCAGTTTATATGCTTGCCCAATGACGGATTGCTGTAAATCTTGATGCGTATTGAGATCAAGAATCTGAATTTTATAACTATATTGATCAGCAGTGGCATTTTTAGGTAAATATACTACCCCTGCCTCAGTTTCATTGCGCGCCCGAAAGCCTGCATAGTTCAATTGCCGACCACGATAACTTTCTAAACGCTCAGCTAACATTAACAGTTCAGCTTGCGCTTTAGCTTGCTGATTGCGTGCCATATAGCGTTCATAACTTGGTATGGCTATCACAGCAAAAATTGCCACAATCACCACCACCACCATTAACTCTAATAAAGTAAACCCTTGTGAACTAAATTTGGCCATTAGCGTTCAAACCAACGTGTAGGCTTAATCACTCGCGCTTGTGAATACGTCTTCAAACGCTGCGTATTTAAAGCTGTATTATCTTGATCACATCGCCCCACGCAGGCTTCTTCAGTCGCGGCTACCGGACCCACTAAACTTGAAGTCCGATGACTGCTTGCAGTTGCAGCCAACGTTGGGCCAATAATGCCTTGATAATCTTGCTTTACATAGGCTGCACAATCACCAAATGGCGCACACACCCGATGAGTCGTCGACAAACCTTGTACCCCACCCCCACAGTTATTAGAGATATTATTTAAGGTCGCTTTAGGATCATAAACATTGAGATAAAGATCGCCTGCAACCAATTGTGACTCTTCAAAAGACTTGGCGAAGTATTGTGTGGTAGTGTCGGCTATTGATTTTAAATTAAATACCCAACCGCGATACTGACCTGCACCGCGTCCCATATTGCTGCGGATGTTGTCTTGATGTAGGCTGCCACCCCCCCATTGTAGTGTGGTCATGCTACGACCCAATTCACCGCGCTGCGCCAGATTGGTGCTACTGGCTTCAACGCTGAGCCCCACATCTTGGGTAAAGCTGGTTTTTTCTAAGCCATTTATGGCTGCATCATAGTCAAAAATACCGTATAACTTATTTGACTTAGGACTCCCCTCAAGTGGAAAACTGCGATTGCCTGAACCCGCGCTTAAGAATACAAAGCGTGATTGACCAGCATCAAAAACTGCCGTAGTTAAACGCTCATAAAAACGCGGTACAAAGCTTGGATGATTCAGGCGATCATGTTCATGCTGCGTACTGGCTTCACGTAAGTTCGCAATACGTTGCACACGCACCGCCACATTCTTTTTCTCCGTTAAACTGACCTGATTGACATTATTTAAATCAACTCGGAAGATTTGTCCGCCCAAATCAGCAAAGTAAATCATATCAGCCAGACCATCGGCGTCATAATCCCGAACCACAGGCTGGCCAACCACGCTATATAGCACTTGGGCTTGGGAGGTTTTTTGATGTGCAGCCTCAACACCTGTGGTATCGGCACTGGTCATCCAAATCAATTCACCCGTTTGTGCATCTACCACATACAAAGCATTGCCTAAGGTGGCATTGGACGTGGGTTCTTTAAATTGATTACCTTCTTTTTCATAGATATCAGCATCATAACCACCACCAAAGATCAACACTTTACGACGCTTACCTTGGACACGGATTTCGCTAATGGTCGGCTTGGCCCAAATTTGCCCCATACGTTGAAATTCTGCTAAACCCGGATGTAAATGAAATAACAGTTCAGGATTCTTGGGGTCGGCAATATTTAGACCATATAACGCCGCCCCACCCATACGCAAACCGCCATAAATATTAAGACGCTCCGCTTGATAGTGGACGGTTTTTTGACGATCAGTAGCTTTGCTCACTTTGACTGTAAAGGTGTTATCTGCTGTCCAAGGTGCATCCACGCCATAGGCCAGACCGATTTTACCTTCAGCCATAATCCCTTTAGAGTGTGGTTGTGCCAACGTGTCATATTGCTGCTTGATGATTTCTTGAGGCACAAAAACCGATTGTTCTTGGCCAGTTTTGGCATCGACAATATGTAAACCCCCTTCCATAGAGCCGTAAACCACATATTCATTGCGTCCATTAATCACCGTATTAGCGTTTGGATCGAGTTTCGCTTCTTGAGTGACGACCAGTGGTGTGGAATGTACGACCCCACCCAAATAGCGATAAGGGCTGCTCGGAACTTGGCTAATCTTGGCTAAATCATGGGCGGATAAACTGCTGACCGCGTCCTCAGGTAAGGCGGTGGCATAACCTAAATAATTCAGCAACGCATAACGCTGGGCGATATTTAAATCTTGAATTGACTCCCCCAACATACCAGTCGCCAAATTGTCTTTATGGACGCGTTTTAACCGATTTTCATCCAAAATAAATACACGGCGCTCAGCAGTGGCCGAACTTGGATCATGGGCATTGACTTGCTGAGAAGGCACAGGAATTTTGCCCCAAGCTCCCCCTTGATTAACCACAGCATGGTTAATACTGGCATCATCATTTGACCATAAATCTTGCGCATGAGGATTGATCACTTGTTGATTATTCACCAAATGATAAATAGCATTATGGCGAGTATCTTTTAAGGTACCATCAATAATATGGTATTTTTTTAGGTTCCCAGCCCAAGTGCGTAAGCTATGATCTTCGTGTGGCATCACCATCGGGAAAAAGCCTGTGCTCATCATTTGGGTTTGATCGAGTGGGTCACGCGGCACAGAAATAGAGCCTAAACTTGATGGAGTAAAATCAACTTTTAAAGTTTGTACAAAGTCGATAATACTGTTGGCAATATCATCTGAATTGGTGGCTTGATAGAACCCGCCCTCACCATAGCCATAACCTTTACTGCCCCACTTACAGGCATTTTTGACATCCAAATTATCAGTAGAATCACAATCATAACTGCCATCTGGTTTTTGTTTTAATCCTTCAAATGTTGAGCCAAACCCCACCACGGCTGTTTTAATACGCATACCTGCTGGATTGGCCGTTTTGCTATTTAATTTTTTGGCGTATTCACCAATATATTCCCAGCCTCCTGTTTCACCTGAAAATAAATTAGATTTTAACTGAGGTGAAACCAACACACCTGTACCATTGGGTTTGACTGGAAAGGCGTATTGGCCAGTTAAAGAATGATTCATAATGGCTTTTGCCATCTCATCTTTAGTGGAATTGGGTGCACCGTCGGTTAAGAAGTAAATCCCATTGCCATCACAGCTATTTTTAGAACCGCCGGCCAAATAAGTATGGCTATTGTCGGTTTTTTTTGAACTCGCGACCGAATAGCGGAAACCACCGACCATATTATCAGTTACGCCTATTAAGGTTTCACTCAAAGCAAATGGATTGGTACGATATGAAACTAAACCACGTATACCATCATTATAAGCCCATACCGTCCCTACAATTGGCTCAATATCCATCGGCTCTTCATCGACTTTCATCCAGCCGTCTAAACGCCAACCTACAGGTAATTTGGCATAAATATCCCACAGTTTATGCATATCGCCCACTTGAGTGCGTAACTCTTTTGGGCTGACTGACATCCAACCGCCATGACCATCAGGACGGTAAACTTTATTGCCCGTAGAAAAAGAT
The DNA here is from genome assembly GCF_059515825.1 of Acinetobacter sp. CY17. Lineage (NCBI taxonomy): Bacteria > Pseudomonadati > Pseudomonadota > Gammaproteobacteria > Moraxellales > Moraxellaceae > Acinetobacter > Acinetobacter sp. CY17. The sequence continues at coordinate 119,055 of NZ_JCAKMX010000003.1, read as the reverse complement.
TTATTCGATGAGCTATAGCTTGGCCAACCACTTGGGCATTGTTTGACTGTCGCACCTAAAGCTGAGGTACGTCCACTGCCCAGTTCGACACAAATAAAGTAAGCCTGACCATCATCATTGTTACTTTGTTTGACCATGTAGCCATCATAGATATACGAGATTTTATTTAAATTATTATGGTTATTGTCATAGCCGGTGCCAGTACCCATCATATACGCACCTGCTTCAGCATAAGCATGAGCAGTAGGCGTACCACTTGAACTTTTACTGATGTCAGCAGGATAACTATTACTTGAAAGTTTCAAGTTAGGGTTTGCACTACCATCTTCATTGGTGGTGGTATCTAAAGATTTAAAATTGGCAATTTCGAGCGCCAGTTTTTGTCTTTGTTCGACGCTCAAAGGGGCAGCTGGCACAAGTACTCGGCCCGAGTGACCGTCAACTAAGGTATTGCTCGCGCTGCCAATACTCAGCCCTGTTTTAGCAGAAAAATGCCCAAGTCCCATAATGACTTCATCATCAAGTTTATCACTTGCCAGTAAAGGTAAAATTGCTTCTTTTAGACGTGATAAGCGGTCATATTGGGTCATGCCATCTTTACTACACCCACGTATATAATAAGGGATGGTTTTATCACCGATTTTTACACTCTTAGCAATTGCGGTTTTATTGGTGTTTGGGTCTTTTAAGTTATACGCCCATTCCCAGATTTTTGCAGTTGAGCGGTTAGAATAATATTCTTCAACCAACACACGATCACACAGGGCGCGATCTACATCGCCTGAACTGCCATATTGATTATTGCGCGATAAGACTAAAGAGCTAATTCCCATACTGCCTGAGGTATCAAGCATCAGGAAAATTGAGGTTTTACCTTGTTGATTGCCTTTATAAATACTTAAATCACTGGCATAACTTGGCATAATCGCAAGGGGCAATACGGCCATGAATCGAACAAGTGGTTTTAATTTCATGATGGTTTTCCCAAGCGCGAGTTAATGTGTGGTTTCAGACAAACGCACAACATATTCTGCCTGTTGTGTGTTCAGTGGCACGCCCAACTGATTTAAGCATTCGTGTACGGTCTCAACTTTGACCTGTGAAGGATTTAAAGCAGGATCAGCACGATTATTGAGTAAGCTGTCATCCATCATTCGGTGTTGTAAGCAGGTATTAATCTCATCAATCGCTACGCCTGAGGCTAAGGCTGGTGCGAACGAGGTCACGATAACCCGTACGCGTTTGGTTTCTACATTCACTTCTTTTAGATCGCTATTTTTTGCTGCCAAATCAAAGCGATTCATTTCAACAGTCGGATCGTCAGGACTGACCACAGCCACTTGTGTGACCACGGCTTTGCGGCTGATTGAAAACATACGCTCGGGATCACAAACCGCATTAATATCACCTGAAAGTGCCGAGCTCACCCCAGTTTTTTCAGTTATATTTAGGCGCTCTACTATACGAAATTCAGCTAAATCAAAGAATAAGCCTGTGCTTGCTTGCTCGCCCACTTGGGTCGGTTTAAAACAAAACTGTAATTCTTTACCCTGATGGCCCGCCAAGAGCACTTGACCAATCGGCGTACTGGCCAAATGACCAGCTTCATTGGCATTAAAGTTTTTTTCTAAATGATCTAATGCAACATCTGAGGTTTGCATCAGTAAAGTCTGGACTTGAGCATGCGTGGCAAGTTTAAGATTAAACATACTGTGTCGGATGGCATACAACCCGACCATACTGATTAATAACAATAAAATCAGCACTACAATTAAAGTGGCTCCTTGCTGCTGTTTCATGGGCCAACATCCCCTAAACCGCCATTTCTTAAAGCAATGGTCGTGCTATAGATTTGACGCATAAATTGATCATCAGGCACACGAATACTACGGTCTAAAACCTGATAAGTGCTGCGATTTGCATGCGGCACTTTTTCATTGGAACGTACCAACCATGCTAAATTAACCCCAACAATGGCAGGTCTGACTTGCTGTGTATCACTTAACGCTAAGGCATTATAAGCAGCAACATCTAGGGTGCCGCGGCGTTGATCTGGATGACGAATCAACAATTGCACGCGCATATATTCAACATTATTGGCAATTAAGTGTCCCTCACTTTGCCCATAATCCCCCATTAAGGTTTCGCTGTGTTCAATAGTTAGTGTCTCTTTATCACCGTCTAGCAAACTTTGTGGGGTCAATTCACCTTTGGCCACAAAAAAACTATCGGAACAATATAAATCGGCTGATTGATCAGCACTTTTCTTCACATAATACTTTTCAATCACATACCAGCCTTTTTGCAGTCTGCTAAGGCTGCGATTCGGCCCGCGTACCAAACGCCCAGTACAAGTGCGCATCTCCATCGGTGCTTGATACATAATGACCAATTGATCACTGTTAAGACCAGCAATAGCACTCGGATTGAGCGCAGTCGCTGAGACATAATTGCTGCCTGAGACCCAAGTGTCCGCCACTTTCAAACCATGCAAGTTACCCTTGAGCTGTTGTTGTTCATCAACATATTGGCTAGATAGCACAATACCGCCATGTAGGCTTTGATCATTGATCACAGCGGCATTGCCATGATTAGCCAAACGAATATTTTTAGTCACCGCACTTAAACCAAAGACTCCACTGTCTTGGACGGTGGAAGCTGCTTGTTGAATTTGATAATTGACTTGTCCACTGATAAAAAGCTGTATGGCCACCGCAACTAAAATTAAACCGATGGCAATCGCCACCATCAGCTCAATGAGGCTAAAGCCAACTTGCTGAAAGTTACGCATTAGTATGCCTCCAAGACCAGACAATCTGGATTGTCTGCATATCGACCAGCATCATTGGCTATGCTGTCTGATTCGGTTCCATTATCATTTAAACAACGCTGCTCAATGTGGCGTGCAGCCACAATGGGCTGCGTTTCATTCCAAGATGCAATTAAGCAGAGTCGGCTTTGCTGGACAGAAGTATTGGGGCAATCGGCTACCCCAATTTGAATGAGTTTGCTCTTAGCAAGCTGTTGTTGTTGATACAAGTCCACCTGCGCTTGTTGATTGGGGCTACAATCTTGCGTCTGGGCACAGCTAGGCAGCTGTTTAGGTATCACCACACGGTAGTCGGCTTGAGCATTGAGACGGATTTTTTCCGCCAAACCATGCAGTAGAATTAAAGCATCAGAGCGCTTTAAAGCTTCTTCTGTGGCGACTGTGGCACGTACTTGCAGAGCCACAAAGCCTAAAATGGCCACGGATAAAATCAGCATCGCCACCAAGACTTCCATAAGACCCACACCCTGTTGTTGCTTTAAGCTCATGAACAAGCATTCCCTTGCACCATTTCCACATGACCTGGCATGTAAACGGTGATGGCATAAGAACGTTCACTGCTACACAAGGTAATCGTTTGCTCAGTGGTATAGCCTTGTGGGCTAAATACAAAGGCTGTTGCACTATCACTTTGTAGTTCAACTTTAGAATCTATCGCCACTAACGTGGTCTTCTTGTTTTGTTGCGCACTGCTCAGGTTTTGAGCATCCGCTAAAGCTGTTGCACAATTGGCCTCAGTCATACCAGCGATCATGGGGCAAACCACTTGCTCACTGCTGGTGAGCACCGCTTGACTACGTGCCTGTTGCAAACCGATTTTTAGCTCAATGGCGGCTTGCTTGAGTTTCTGATTTTCTAGCGCATTGGCCAAAGAAGGCGTGGCGATCATGGTAATAATTGCCAATACAGTTAATGTGACCATCAATTCAATCAGGGTAAATCCGCGGATTTTATGTACTGACCAGAGTGCTTGCTTCAAATCTGCTTACCTTAAATTCATAGATCAAATAAATTGTTTAAGGCGAAAGATTAGCACATTGAAAATAGTTGAAATTTACACTATTATTCAAAATAATGCATAACTGATCACATATTTATGTATTACTGCTATCTAGATAAAAGAAAAAATCGCCTTCTGCCGGATGAATGGTACAAGGCGACAGATAAAAAAACCAACTAAATCGATCAGATTACCAGCAAGTTAGGACGCTTTCTCAGCTCAAGAGGCTTAGATGTCTTTTTATTAAGCTAAATTGCCACTAAATCACGAATGCATTTATTTGGCATTTCCTGCCCTTGACCTTGTGCAATAATTTGACCACGCGCCATCACTGTATAATGATCTGCTAACTCTTCGGCAAAATCATAGAATTGTTCCACTAAAATAATCGACATATTTCCACTTTTTTTTAGGCTTTCAATCACCCGTCCAATATCTTTGATAATCGATGGTTGAATGCCTTCGGTGGGTTCATCTAAGATCAAAACTTTGGGCTCTGAAGCCAAAGCACGGGCAATTGCCAGTTGTTGTTGCTGTCCTCCTGATAAGTCACCACCACGGCGATATTTCATCTCCTCTAAAACAGGAAAGATCTCATATAAGTGCGCTGGTACAGTTTTGGCTTTACTGCCTTTAAACTTGGCCATACCAATTAAAATATTTTCTTCTACTGTGAGGGTTGAGAAAATATCACGTCCTTGTGGCACATAGGCTAAGCCAGCACGAACCCGCTGTTCAGGACTCATTTTACTAATGTCTTTACCCTCTAATAAAATTTGCCCAGATTTAATTGGCAAAATTCCCATTAAGCATTTGAGCAAGGTGGTTTTACCCACCCCGTTACGCCCTAGTACCACTGAGCATTGACCCAATGGTGCAGTAAAGGACACATCACGTAAAATATGACTGCCACCATAAAATTGATTGATGCTGTTAATCTCTAACATAAATCTCTCCTTAGCGGCCTAAATATTTTTCAATGACGTCTTCATTGGCTTGGACTTGGGCCAATGTACCTTCGGCTAAAATCGCGCCTTGAGCCAATACCGTGACTTTTTCACTAATGGTGTCAATAAAGCTCATATCGTGTTCCACCACAATTAAGGTGTGATTTTTCTTGAGCTCTAAACATAACTCTGCGGTACGTTCGGTTTCGGCGTCGGTCATCCCTGCCACAGGTTCATCGAGTAAAATGAGTTTGGGCTGCTGCATCAGTAACATCCCAATTTCTAACCATTGCTTTTGTCCATGTGACAATAAGCCTGCAGGTTTATTGACTAATTCTTGCAGACGAATTTGCCTGAGTGAGGCATCTAAAGCATCTTGTGCCTCACCGCTTAAACGGCTAAAAAAGCTCTTTTTGACGCGTTTATCTTTAGGTGCTGCCAACAGTAAATTTTCTAGTACGGTAAAATTTTCAAATACCGTAGGTTTTTGAAATTTGCGTCCAATACCAGCTTCAGCAATTTGTTCAGTGCTCATTTTGGCCAAATTGTAGTTTTGCCCAAAATAGACACTGCCTTCGGTAGGACGGGTTTTTCCAGTAATCACATCCATTAAAGTGGTTTTACCGGCACCATTTGGCCCAATAATGCAGCGTAACTCACCTTCATTGATATACAGGGATAAATCATTTAAAGCGCGAAATGAGTCAAACCAAACGCTGACCTTTTCTAGATATAGTGCGACACCATGAGTAAAATCAGCACCGTCGGTTTTAGGACGGCCATAACCCTCGACAGCATGCCCACCATGGGGTTGTTGTACCAGCATTAGACATCTTCCTTATTCTTTTTAAAGCGATCGAGCAACCCAATCACGCCTTTAGGTAAAAATAGCGTTACCACAATAAATAACGCGCCTAAAATTAGCAGCCAAAATTCTGGTGCAGCCACGGTAAAGTAGGTTTTAACCCCGTTAATTAAACCTGCCCCCAAAATTGGACCAATTAACGTGCCGCGTCCACCCGCTGCTACCCAGACTGCCATTTCAATTGAGTTAACAGGGTTCATTTCGCTCGGGTTAATAATTCCTGCTTGTGGCACATATAAAGCTCCGGCAATTCCGGCAATCACAGCAGATAAGACCCAAGCAGAAAGTTTGTACCAAAGTGTACGGTAACCTAAATATTGCAAACGGTTTTCACTGTCACGAATAGCACCCAATACACGGCCATAAGGCTGATTCATTAAATGGCGTAAACCTATAAAGCACAGCAATAACACCAATGCCGTTAAAAAACATAGGCTGGCACGCATGGGCGCCGAAGTAATATCCAAACCTAAAATGCTTTTAAAGCCAGTAAAACCGTTATTACCGCCAAAGCCAGTTTCATTTCTAAAAAACAATAAGGCTGCGGCAAAGGTCATGGCTTGAGTAATAATGGAAAAATACACGCCTTTGATTTTGGAACGAAAGGCAAAATAACCAAAAATAAAGGCCACTAAACCAGGTACCAACACCACCAAAGCCAAGGCCCAAGCAATGTATTCTGTGCCGACCCAATACCACGGTAACTCATTCCAACTTAAAAAGCGCATAAACTCTGGTAAATCATTGCCCGCTGATTCACGGGTTAAATACATGCCAAAAGCATAGCCACCCAAGGCAAAATATAAACCATGTCCTAAGCTTAAAATGCCGGCATACCCCCAAACTAAATCTAGCGCTAAAGCCACCAAAGCCAAACACATGATCTTGCCAATTAAAGTGACCCAGTAGGCTGATAAATAAAAACTAGAATCACTGGGTAATACATGTAGCCACGGCAATAATAGTAAAATCGTAAAACACACTGCAATTGCGGCTGCACTGATGGGTTGATTACCCAATAAACCATAGATACCGCGTGGTTTACGCTGTAAATCAATCATCGATTTGGAAGTTAAAATTTCTGTTTTCATTGTATTTACTCCACAAATCGACCTTTAATCGCAAACAAGCCTTGCGGACGTTTTTGAATAAATAAAATCACCAAGATCAACAGTAAAATTTTTGCCAGTACTGCGCCCATGCCAATTTCTAAGACAGTGCCACTAATGCCTAAACCTAATGCCGCTAAAACCGCACCTAACACCTGTCCTACACCACCAACCACCACCACAAGGAAAGCATCAATAATATAGGTTTGCCCTAAATCTGGGCCGACATTACCCACTTGTGCCAAGGCACAGCCTGCAAGGCCGGCTAGCCCCGAACCTAAACCAAAAGCCATCATGTCAATGCGACTAGAGCGAATACCTACCGCACGCGCCATTTGACGGTTTTGCGTCACTGCCCGGACAAATAAACCAAAACGGGTTTTATTGAGCAGATAAACCAAAATCAGCAGCACAGCGAGGGTAAAGACAATAATCGCAATGCGGTTATAAGGCAGCATCAGGCTAGGCGTTAAAGCAATGCCACCTGAGAGCCATGCAATATTCGACACTTCAACGTTTTGCGCGCCAAAGATCATACGTACCAATTGCATTAAAATTAAGCTCACGCCAAATGTTGCCAATAAAGTTTCTAATTGACGACCATATAAAGGACGAATCACCGTGCGCTCAATCAGCATACCAATCAAACAACTGACCAAAAATGCTGCAGGAATGGCCACCACTAAGTACCAATCTACATAGCTGCCTAAATAGCTTTTAAACAGGCTTTGCACCACATAGGTGGTATAGGCACCAATCATAATCAGCTCACCATGGGCCATATTAATCACGCCAAGCAAACCATAAGTGATAGCAAGACCAAGCGCAGCCAGCAGCAAAATACTGGCACTACTTAAGCCTGAGAAAATATGCCCCGTCCATTCGCTGGCTTGAATACGAGTTTGAATACTGCTTTTGGCTGCCGTTAACGCTGCAGCTAAATCAGGATGCAGATTTGGACTATTTAATTCTTGTTCAATGAGCGCCAATACATCAGGACGATTGGATTCTGCCAATACATTGACTGCTTGAACTTTGGTTAAAATATTATTTTGTTGTAAATCTAAGCGCGCTTTGAGCTGCGCTAAACGCGCTTTAACTTTATTATTTTGCTCATTTAAGTACAGCCCACTGATGTGCTGATGATCTAATTCAGCTAAGTTATTTTCTAAAATGTCTATCGCAGCGAGACGCTGTTGCGGGTCTGCGGATTTTAATTTGACTTGTGCTTGAGCAAAGCTTAAGGCCTTACGCAAGGTATTCACTAAGGTGACTTCAGAGAGATCGATTGGCCATGTCTTCACAACTTGACCGCTTTGATAGGCGATTAATGTACTGTCATCTTGTAAAATAAATGTTTGACCAGTACCGTCTGTATACAATTGATTTTGATTTAAGTATTCAACCAATTGATCTAATTGATCAACACTGCCCGGCCATTGATTAAGTAAAGCACGGCGCTGACCAAAATCACTTTGCACAAACTGTGCAATCGGATCACGCTGTTGAATCTGGAGCGTTGCTTCGGCTCGTGCTTGAGTTAAACTTAAACTAGAAAAAATTAAAAAAAAGGCAAAAAAATATCGTATCAGCATAACTATCCCCAAAAATGATGGATCACAAGCCCATAGCCATGCTATGGGCTAAACGCTTAAATTATTTAGGGATATAGGGGCTCCATGGCTCAGCTTGAATGGTATTTGGGGTTTTATAGACCACATCAAATTGACCATCGACACGAATCTCACCAATCATGACTGGTTTATGTAAATGGTGATTGGTTTCATCCATTTTTAAGTTATAGCCCGATGGCGCAGCAAAGGTTTGACCTTTCATGGCTTCGCGGACTTGATCGACATCGGTTGTGCCCGCTTTTTCCACTGCTTGCTTCCACATATGGATGCCTACATAGGTTGCTTCCATTGGATCATTGGTCACCACTTTATCGGCATTTGGTAATTTATATTCCACTGCAAACTGTTTGTATTTATTAGTAAACTCCTGATTACTTGGATTTTTAACCGACATAAAATAGTTCCATGCCGCCAAATGACCCACCAGTGGTTTGGTATCAATACCGCGTAATTCTTCTTCACCTACCGAAAAGGCCATCACTGGAATATCAGCGGCTTTAATGCCCTGATTTCCTAATTCACGATAAAACGGGACATTGGAATCCCCATTAATAGTGGAGATCACTGCCGTCTTTTTACCCGCAGAGAATTTTTTGATATTACTAACAATCGTTTGGTAATTGCTGTGTCCAAATGGGGTGTATTCTTCCATGATGTCGGCATCCGCGACGCCTTTGGATTTTAAGAAAGCACGTAAGATTTTATTGGTGGTACGTGGATAAACATAATCAGTGCCTAATAAGACAAAACGCTCAGCCTTGCCACCCTCTTCACTCATCAAATACTCAACAGCTGGAATGGCTTGTTGATTAGGTGCCGCGCCAGTATAAAAAATATTTTTAGACTGCTCTTGGCCTTCGTATTGCACCGGATAAAATAATAAGGCGTTTAACTCTTCAACCACCGGCAACACCGATTTACGCGATACCGATGTCCAAGCACCAAAAATCACCGCGACTTTATCTTGAGTGACCAATTGCCGCGCACGCTCCGCAAACAAAGGCCAATCTGAGGCTGGATCTACAATTACAGGTTCAAGCTTTTTGCCCAGCACCCCACCATTGGCGTTAATTTCATTAATGGTCATTAACGCCGTGTCTTTCAGCGATGTTTCTGAAATTGCCATCGTGCCTGACAAAGAATGTAAGATGCCCACTTTAATGCTGTCGTTACTACTGGCTTGCACAGGTGTTTTATTGTCAGCTGCAGGTGCAGCGTTATTTTCTGATTTAGAGCAACCTGTCATAAACATTGCAGCAGCGACTGCGGCTGCAAGTAGTGATTTTGATGCTGTCGTGTTATGCCACATAATGAAACCCCATGAATAGATATTTGTTTTTTCTGGGGGTATCAATTCAATTTCTGTGCCAAAGGCTTTATCGTAACAATGAAATTTCAAATGAAAATAAACAAATAATTGAAATATATTAACTTATTACAAAAATTTAACCATCTGGTTAAATTAAATGAGTAAGGTAGGCAACCTAATCTGTTCTAAGACCAACACGTCTGGGGCCAAGTAAAGCGAACAAAAAAAGGGCATTTAAGCTTAAATTGCTGTCAATAATGTGCTCTTTTTTTATGCATTCTTAGCGTTTATGAACGAAGAGTGGGCAATGCCATGCTTTCAAGCTGCTCAATCGGCATAGGACGCGCCAGTAAATACCCTTGTAATTGCTGACAACCCAAACGACTTAAAATATCAGCCTGTTCTTGATGTTCAACACCTTCTACCGTGACCAATAAACCTAATTTTTTCGCCAGCTGAATAATACTTTCCACAATCATTTCATCTTTAGAGTTTTCTTTTAAATCTAAAATAAAACCACGATCGATTTTCAGCTCATTGACGGGTAAGTTTTTGAGATACAAGAAACTAGAATGCCCCGTGCCGAAATCATCAATTGACAGTTGAATGCCCATGGCACGCAAGCGTTTAAAGCTTTGAATACTGGTTTCAATATGATGCATGGCTGTCGATTCGGTCACCTCCAACATCAAATGCTTTGGATTGACAGGATATTGGCTAAACAGTTGTTCTAAGGTCGAAAATAGATTTTTATGTTCAAATTGCACTGCAGATAAATTCACTGCAATGGGGAAGTAATTGCGCCCTTGTTGCTCCCAAACTTGGATTTGTTTGAGCGCTTCTTCAATCACCCAATAGCCCATTTGAATAATTAAGCCAGTCTGTTCAGCGCCGCGGATAAACATATGCGGGCCAAGCAAGCCTAAATGTGGATGCTGCCAACGAATTAACGCCTCAACCCCACAAATACTTTGATCTTTACAATTAAATTTAGGCTGATAAAACAAGGTAAACTGTTGTTCTTCCACTGCTTTATATAAATCGTTAATCAGTTTACTTTGACTCTTAATATCTTGCTGCTCAAGACTGTAATTATAAATTGAATAGGTATTACGGCCTTGAAACTTAGAGGTCAGCATGGCTGCATCGGCATTCATTAATAAATCTTGTAAATTTTGCCCATGTTCAGGATAAATCGCGATGCCAATACTGGCCGAAACATTGATTTCCTTCCACGCAATTAAAAATCGCTCTTGTATCGCCAGCAGAATGTGTTCAGCCAGTTTAATCGTATGTTCAATGTTGGCGCGTTCAATAATCAGTAAAAATTCATCGCCGCCAATGCGCAGCAACTTTTCATTTTCCGACAAATTACGATGAATACGCGCAGTCATCTGTACCAGCAATTGATCACCTACATGATGCCCAAAGCCATCGTTGACCGTTTTAAATTGGTCTAAATCAATATATAAAAAAGCTAATTTATGATGATGATACTGATGATAGCTAAATAGACTTTTCGCATATTCATTTAAAAAAGAACGGTTTGGTAGCTGGGTTAAACTATCTAGTAAAGCCTGATTAGCCAATTGCTGATTGAGCTTAAACAGTTGCAGGCTACGTTCTTCAAGCCGCTGATCCATAATCGCCACAGCGAATGCTGCTAGCAAAATTAAGCTGGTCACAAAGATCACACTAAATAGCAAAATGCCCTGTTCAGAGGCCAGCAAACTTTGAAAAACGCGATGACTGACAGGGAACCATTGCACCGCTGCCATGCCCGAATAATGCATACCAATAATAGAAATTGCTAACATCAAGGCAATTAAAAAACGAAAGATCGCTTGATGACGTACTTTTTGCTTGTATTTAAATGACAGCCAAAAGGTCAGGCCTGTACCGCTAATAGCAATTAAAAATGAAAGCAGCACCAACAGCAAATTGTAATAGGCTTTATGCCCTTCGACCACCACCCCAAGCATACCGACATAGTGCATCCCTGTGATGGCGATGCCCATTAAAAATGAGCCGAGTACCAAACGAACCAGTGATAATTTTTCTCGCGTATTCAGCCAAATGGCAAGGGTAGAAGCAAAAAATGCAATGACATATGAAGCGATGGTGAATAAATAATCGATCGTATACGGCGCAGGAAAATTACAGGCAAGCATACCCATAAAATGCATACACCAAATGGCTGCACCTAAGATTGCACCGCTCACGAGCAAAACAATTTTTTGTAGCTCTTTACGTAAGCCTTTAAAAAGCAACTGTTCAATTGAAATGGCAAAATAACACACCACTAAAGCCACAATCGCTGAGCCTGTCACCAGACTTAGGTTGTAATGGACATGTACCATCATTTATTTCCATAGGCTTGATTTGTCTAGGCTGCAGTCAAAACACTGCACGAAAAACTTCCCCAAATGTAGACGCATACTACAAGTTTTTTGTTAGACAAATAAGTGCGTCAAGAATCTAACACTTCGGCATTGAGGTCAAGTAGCAAGCGATTATTGAGGGCACGGATTTGCCGCTTTTTTAGGCATTATTAGAGTTTTTACTCCAATTTATTGCTTAAAATCAAAAAAAGCCGAGCAAACTCGACTTTTTTAGAATACGTAATTAAAGATTAGTTTTTAGCAGGTGTTTTTTTCTGCAATGCAGCATAGTCCAACAGTACATGTGCTGACTCAATTACAAAGACCTCTTCTTCAGGCAGAGCTGGACGCTGTGCAACTTTCATTTTGGCACGTGCTTCTGCTAAAGCTTCAATTGAGGCTTGATAACTCTCCCAATTGCTATAAGGTTTTTGCCCTGTAGCACTACGGCGAGCATTCTCAGCCGCCAGTGTTTTTTGCTCTAAATCAAGCAGTTCAGCACGGCGTTGATCTAAATCGAGCACCACACGTTTTTTCTCTTCAGCTTTTTTGGCCAAAGCTTTACGCTGCTCTAGATATTTAAACTGTGGATCAAGGTTCACACGTACTTGTGAGCTTTTCGCCAGCTGTGCAACATAAGGCTGCACCGACCCTTCACGTTTAAATGGCGCAGTGGCAATGGTATCCCACTCAAGTGCATTTTTGGCCTTACGTTCACCAAACTCTTCATTGTAAATATCAACTAATTTAATGTCTGGAATCACGCCTTTATTTTGGGTACTTCCCCCAGTAATACGGTAGAACTTACGCTGGGTAAGCGTGGCTTGACCATAGGCCAAACTATCCAGTTGGACTTGTGCCGTACCTTTACCTGTGGTTGGACTACCAATCACAATACCACGTTCATAATCTTGAATCGCAGCTGAGTAAATTTCACTGGCCGATGCTGAAGCTAAGTTAATCATCACCGCAAGTGGACCTGCATAGGTTTGTCGCCCGCCATCATTGTCTTCAAAGACACTGACATTGCCATTGCCATCACGGATTTGTACCACCGGACCCGATTTAATCACTTGCCCTAGCATACGTGCTACTTCTTCGAGTGAACCACCGGGGTTATTACGTAAGTCAATAATAATACCGGCCACGTTTTGAGCCGCCAGTGCCTTTAAAGCATTGTTGGTATCTTCAGAAACTGAGCGATATTGATCACCGGCACGGCGCGCACGATAGTTTAAGTAAAATGATGGAATCTCAATGACGCCAAAAGTATGTTGCTTGCCATCACGGCTAATTTGTACCGTACGACTACGTACCCCTGCATCTTCCTCTTGAATCACATCACGGGTTAAAGTCACCACACGTGCTTGACTTAAAGAAGCCCCTGGCCCTAATAAACGTAAATTGACTTTGGTACCACGTTTACCACGAATTAAGCCCACGACTTCTTTACTTGGCCAACCAATCACATCAATAATTTTTTCGCCTTCTTGGCCAACCCCAATAATCCGATCACCCGATTTGACCTGACCTGATTTACTCGCAGGTCCACCTTCTACAATGGTTTCAATCTTGGTGTAATCTTCGTTACTACGATCTGGACGGATCGAGACCCCAATCCCCTCTAACTGTAAAGAGGTTTGACGATTTAGCTCAATGGCATCTAGCGGTGGGAAATAGTTACTATGTGGATCATAAGTCAAGGTCATGGCATTGAGGGCTTTATCTAACACATCATCGCTTTTGAGACGACTGACCCGCTCTAACTGACGAGTATAACGCTTGGTTAAGGTCTGCTCTGGGCTTAAATCTTCAGGGCCAGACAGATCTTGTCCATTGGCTAAACTTGGATTTTCTTTTAAAGCCTTTTGTTTGGCTTGTTCTTCTTCACGGCTTAAAGTTAAGTTAATCAGCTGAGAGACCAACATTTTACGCCAGTAAGCTTGTTGCTCAGCTTTGCTGTTAAAGAACGGCGCTTTTTCACGGTCGGTATCAATAAACACGCCTTTTTGTTTTAAGTTTTGCGGTTTTTTGAGTTCTGCCAACATAAACTGATAAAACTCAGTTAAACGTTCGCGATACAGCGCATGAATTTCGTAAGGCCCGCTTAAATCACCTGCTTTTAAAGCAGCGCCTAAATTGGCCGCATATTTTTGCTTATATGCTGCCACTTCATCTTTTAAAAATAAGGAGTGATCTGCATCTAAGCTGTCGATATAAAAGTCAAAAATACGCTTAGACGTATCCGCATCTAAGCGCTGGTTTAAATAATGTTGACGATCGACCAATGTTGCCAATTGACGCGTCACTAAAGCTTGTTCTTGGGTAGGCTGAATTTGGTTTGCCGCTTGGCTCACACTCGTTTCATTGGCTGCAAGCGCTTCACTGACCACATGAGTGAAGAAGAATCCACCAGTTGCAACGGCAACTGCACACGCGATGGTTTGAAGTTTCATAATTTATAAAGTTTTCCTTCTTTTGGATCAGGCATGACTGCAAACGAATGCAACATATGCTACGAGATTCAATCTGTGTTTATCGTGTAGTTTTATCATAATCTGTGCTGACAAACTGTAGCAAATCATTGCACAATGCAGTTCTATTTATTTGAAAATTCTAACACGGACATCGCTATGATCGGCGCCTTGATGCTTGATATTGCAGGCACAACATTAAATACAGAAGATATTGAACTGTTACAACACCCACAAGTGGGTGGCATGATTTTATTTGGACGCAATATTGAATCACCAGCCCAAGTACGTGCTTTGACTGATCATATGCGCCAAATTCGTCCTGATATTTTAATTGCTGTCGATCAAGAAGGCGGTCGCGTGCAACGTCTTAAAAGTGGTTTTACTTTATTACCTGCCATGGGACGTTTTGGTGAGTTATATCAAACCGATCCTGAACGTGCCTTAAAGCTTTGCGAGGAATGTGGTTGGCTGATGGCGACTGAAGTATTAGCTGTTGGTATCGACTTTAGTTTTGCCCCAGTTTTAGATATTAATGACATTAGTGATGTGATTGGTGATCGTGCCTTTGCCAAAAATCCACAAGATATTATTGCGCTGGCTAAAGCATTTTTAAGCGGGATGCGCCGTGCAGGCATGGCCAGTACAGGTAAACACTTCCCCGGTCACGGCTCTGTAAAAGCCGATTCTCATGTCGCTGCCGCGATTGATGAACGTAGTTTTACCGAAATTGAAGCACACGATATGCAAACTTTTGTGCAGTTACAAGATCAACTCGATGCATTAATGCCTGCACATGTAATTTATCCAAAAGTCGATGCTAATCCAGCTGGTTTTTCAGAATTTTGGTTACAACGTATCTTGCGTGAAAAGCTGCAATTTGATGGGGTACTGTTCTCAGATGACTTAAGCATGCAAGCGGCATGTGTGGCTGGCGGTGCTGATGCGCGTATTCAAGCGGCACTCAAAGCCGGTTGTGACATGGGCTTAGTCTGTAATGACCGTGCTGCACAATTGCTTGCATTACAAGGGATTGAACACTTAGCCCTGCCAAACCAAGCGCGTTTAGAACGTATGCGTGGTGATATTCCAAAGCTTAGTATTGATACAGAACTCGATTTAGGTACAACATGGCGTGAAGTACATGATCGCATCACGACCTTTAAAAACGCAGCAGTGTAATCTTAAAAGGAATAGCTATGCTATTCCTTTTTTTATAAGTAAATGTATCGCAATAATTTTTCACGAAATACTTCAATCTCAATCCCTAGACCTGCTACTATCAATGGGTATTTTTTAACTGATCAAACCGCTATGCAAGATTCTATTGAACATTATATGCAAACGGTAGGACAACAAGCACGCCAAGCATCACGCATGTTAGCGAGTGCGTCTACCCAAAGCAAAAACGCTGCGTTATCTGCAATTTATACGGCTCTCAAAAACAATGAAGCCGCAATTTTAGCAGCCAACCACATTGATATGACCAAAGCGCATAACAATAACTTAGATAGCGCGCTACTTGATCGTTTAGAACTTACCCCCGCACGCTTTGACGGTATGTTGCAGGGTTTAAAAGATGTCATTAGCTTAACCGACCCCATTGGCGAAATTACCGATTTAGCCTTCCGCCCTTCAGGCATTCAACTTGGTAAAATGCGCGTACCTTTAGGTGTTGTGGGCATGATCTATGAGTCACGTCCCAACGTGACCCTAGAAGCTGCATCTTTAGCGTTAAAATCAGGTAACGCCATTATTTTACGCGGTGGTTCAGAAGCACTTGAATCCAACCAAGCCATTGCCAGTGCGGTACAACACGGCTTAAAAGCAGCAGGTCTACCTGAACATGCGGTACAGGTGATTAACACCACTGACCGTGCTGCGGTCGGTCAGCTTATTACCATGAATGAATATGTCGATGTGATCGTGCCACGTGGTGGTAAGGGCTTAATCGAACGTATTACTGAAGAAGCCCGTATTCCAGTTATCAAACATTTAGATGGTAATTGCCATGTATTTGTAGAAGCACAAGCCGATTTACAAAAAGCCCTGCCGATTGCTTTAAATGCCAAAACCCATCGTTATGGCGTATGCAATGCCATGGAAAGTTTATTGGTCGATGAAAAAGTTGCCGAAGAATTCTTGCCACGGATTGCCGAACTCTATGCCGAGAAACAAGTTGAACTCCGCGGTTGCCCGATCACACGTCGTATTTTAGGTGACAGCGTTATTGCTGCAACAGAAGAAGATTGGTATGAAGAATATCTTGGGCCAATTTTAGCGGTAAAAGTGGTATCAGGTATGGATGAAGCGATTGAGCATATTAATCAATATGGCTCACATCATACCGATTCAATTATTACGGAAAACTTTAGCCTTGCACGTCAATTCTTAGCGCGTGTTGATTCAAGCTCAGTGATGATTAACGCATCAACACGTTTTGCCGATGGTTTTGAATATGGTTTAGGTGCTGAAATTGGTATTTCAACCGATAAAATTCATGCCCGTGGCCCAGTGGGTCTTGAAGGTTTAACATCACAAAAATGGGTGGTGTTTGGTGACGGACAAATTCGTCAGTAATCCATCTTTAAAAAAAAGCCCGCAATTGCGGGCTTTTTTACTTCTGTTCAACAGTCATAACTTCACTTTCATGGCATAACCATAAAAAAGTACAGGATCAGCAGCATGTTTTACAGTTTAGTGATTGTGACCTTTGTATTGGCGCTTGGTTTGTCTTATAGCATCATGCGACTCTTTAAAAGTTCAATTGAATCCATCTTAGCGCGCATTATCCAAGACCCTATTTATACAGCATGGGGTAAATACACCTTCTTTGCGGGTCTTGTGGTGGGTACATCCTCAGGAATTCGTATCTATGATATGGAAAAATATATTACACCTATGCATTACGATATTGATCAAAAACAAGCCACCATCATCAGTTTGACGCAAGAAAGATGGGTACTAGAAATTTATCGTACCATTGTCGAGACCTTACAAGGTTTAGCATGGATGATGTTGGTATTTTTTATGGTCACGCTATTGGCTTATGTTTTGATTAGACGTAATGAAGCGGCTAAAAATGAAAATTTAGCAAAAAAATGACGCATTCTGTCTATTTTACATACAAAATACGCCTAAGGGCTGTATCTTCATTTCCTGAGAAAATGAAAACTTTTAACCAATAAATATTAATTATGATTAAGCATGGCGTCGATAAGCCTTAAGTCTAATCACCTAAAGTCTATCTATGAGTCTAAAAACAAGCATGATACAACTAGCAACATGATCAAGAAATCAGCATTTTTGATCATGAGGATGACAACAAGCTAATACTAAAATCGCAAGTCAAGGAATACGCCATGCCTAACTCAATTCTTATTATCAATTGCGGATCTTCTTCCATTAAATTTGCTTTATTGCTTAAAGATCAAAACTTCCGAATTCATGGCCTTGCTGAAAACTTAGGTACGCCTGAAGCGCGTATTAAAGGTGTGACTTTAGGGAATGAACCTGTTGACATCAAAATTCCAAATGCTGACCACAAAGAAGCCTTAGAAGTGGGTTTATCGCGTCTTGCCAATCATAAGCCAGATGCCATTGGTCACCGTATTGTTCACGGTGGCACACTCACTCAAGCTGAACTAATTACCGATGACATCATCGATAAAATTCGTCAAGCAACACCACTTGCGCCATTACACAATCCTGCGCATTTAGTCGGGATTGAAGCGACCAAACGTTTATTCCCAGATTTACCACAAGTGGCGGTATTTGATACCGCTTTCCACCAAACCATGCCAGCACATGCCTATCGCTATGCGGTTCCTAAATTCTTATACACCGAACATAACGTGCGTCGTTATGGCTTCCATGGTACCAGCCATGCCTATGTATCAGATCGCGGTTCAGAACTGGCAGGTAGTTTTAAACAAGGTGGTTGGTTAACAGCACATTTAGGCAATGGTAGCTCAACCTGTGCAATTTGGAATGGTCAATCAGTAGATACCTCTATGGGTTTAACCCCACTTGAAGGTTTAGTGATGGGTACACGTAGTGGTGATGTAGACCCAAGTTTACACCGTTTCTTAGAAGCCAACTTAGGTTGGGATATCTATAAAATTGACAAAATGCTCAATAGCCAATCAGGCTTATTAGGTTTGTCTAATTTATCCAATGACATGCGTACACTGATTGAAGCTTCTGAGCAAGGCAATGAAGATGCCACTTTAGCCATTGAAGTGTTCTGCTACCGCCTCGCTAAATCTTTAGCTGCTTTAAGCTGTGGTTTACCACGCGTAGACGGTTTGTTCTTCACTGGCGGTATTGGTGAAAACTCAGCTTATATCCGTGAAAAAACTTTAGGCTACCTACCGCACTTTGGTTTTAACTTAAGCCTAGATGCCAACAATAACTTAAAACGTGGTACAGAAGGTCGTATTGATGCGGGTACAGGCCCACAAATTTGGGTAGTACCAACCGATGAAGAGGGTCGCATTGCCAAAGAAACTGAGCATGTTGTTACTGAGTTGACCACAACAAAAAAGATTGAACAAGATGCAGTAGTGGCTTAAGCCCTACTCCATCTGGCCATCACTTAAAATTGATAGATATAAAGATGAAAACGATTTTACTTGTTCCAACCGCAGAAGGCGTAGGTTTAACCTCAGCCTGTTTAGGTCTTGTTTATGCTTTAGAATGCCAAGGCATTAAAGCAGGATTTTTAAAAGCTTTTTCACAAGATGCCAATGCCTCAAGCGACAGCAGCACCGCGCTTTATCGTCATATTAGCCAAAGCGACACTGTAGAACCGATTTCTTATGCAGCGCTTACCTCGCGTTTAGCCTCAGGTCAAATTGATGAGCTGCTTGAAGATGCGGTACGTTTACAGCGTGAAATCAGCAAAAAACATGACATCATTATTGCTGAAGGTCTTGTGCCTAATGGGCGTGATGGTTTTGCCAGTCAGCTCAATGCACAATTGGCCCAAGCTTTAGATGCCAAAGTTGTGATTGTCTCCAATGCAGACTTAAACGATGCCAAACATACTGCTGATCAAGTACAAAGTCAGTTACGTCATTTTGCTTTAGATCGTGCCGCTGGCGTACTGTTTATGCGTACCAAAGGTTTAAATGATGCGCATATTCCTGTGACTTTAGATCCAAGCTTACGCTTAGTGGCTGAAACTGCTCATTTTGCCCAAGCCCTACAACGCAGTCACGCGCATATTGGCAACAAAACGCTACCGATTATTGGTTTGGTGCCTTTTAGCAACACTTTAAGCGTGCCGCGGATTTCTGATTTAGCCCAGCATATTCAAGCCACTTGGCTTAACCAAGGCGAAGCACAGCGCCGCGTGCTAAATAGCAGTCTGATTAGCGGCAATATTGGCAATGAGCTACAAAAATTTGTCGCAGGTGAGCTGATCATTAGCGCGGCAGACCGTGTCGATGCCCTACTTGCTGCCCAATTGGCCAATCAAAACGGTACACCTTTAGCAGGCGTGGTCTTAACAGAACAACAAGCACCAAGCACCGCAATCTTAAACTTCTGCCAAAGCCATAAGTCAGATTTACCTATTCTGCACACCAATCTATCTGCTTTTGACACAGTGCAAAAAATTCGTAGTTTCTGTAATGAAATTCCACAAGATGATACGAGTCGTGCCGAGCAAGTGACACATTTTGTCGGCAGCCATTTAGATCCAGATTGGATTAACCAGTTAGTCAGTAATACGCAAAAACCGCGTTTATCTCCATCGGCTTTCCGCCATGAATTGGTGCAAAAATCCATTCATGCCAAAAAACGTATTGTGCTGCCTGAAGGCGATGAGCCACGTACCATCGAAGCCGCTGCTATTTGTCAGGCACGTGGCATTGCCCAATGTGTATTACTGGCTAAACCTGAAGCTGTTGCTGAAGTGGCCAAAGCCCGCGGTGTTGAATTGCCTGTCGGGTTAGAAATTATCGACCCAGATACAATTCGCGCTGACTATGTCGAGCCAATGGTGAGCTTACGTAAAGGCAAACTCGATGCTTTGCAGGCTGATGAACAACTACAAGATACTGTGGTGCTAGGCACCATGATGCTTGCGCTTAATCATGTGGATGGTTTAGTTTCAGGCGCGGTACATACCACGGCTAATACGGTTCGCCCTGCATTCCAATTGATTAAAACAGCACCTGATTATTCATTGGTATCATCCGTGTTCTTTATGCTGCTGCCAGATGAAGTGTATGTGTATGGCGACTGTGCAATTAATCCTGATCCAAATGCCGAACAATTGGCAGAAATCGCAATTCAATCAGCAGATTCAGCCAAAGCCTTTGGTATTGACCCGCGTATTGCCATGATTTCCTATTCTACAGGTACTTCAGGCGCAGGGGCCGATGTAGAGAAAGTGGCAGAAGCGGCCCGTATTGCCAAAGAGCGTCGTCCTGATTTACTTATTGATGGCCCATTACAATATGACGCAGCTTCTGTTGAAAGCGTAGGTCGTTCTAAAGCACCAAATTCAGATGTTGCGGGTCGTGCTAATGTTTTTATTTTCCCAGACTTAAACACAGGTAATACCACCTATAAAGCAGTACAACGCTCTGCCAATGTGGTGAGTGTTGGCCCAATGCTGCAAGGTTTAAATAAACCAGTAAATGATTTATCGCGTGGTGCCTTGGTCGATGATATTGTGTTTACCATTGCGCTAACTGCCATTCAAGCCGAACAACAAGCCGCTGCCACAGTTGATGCTTTAGCTGCGGTTTAATCAAAGCTTCGGCTTTACCCTGTTCTCCGCGCAACCATCCTATATTCGTATCGGATGGTTTTTTTTATTTTAATAGCTTGGTGGCATACAGTGTTCAAGCGGCGCACACGGATGAATAGGCGTTGGATGCGGTTGCTCTTTTATCGTAGGCTTTGGCGCTGCTGCTTGTTCTTTGGTTTGAGTTGGGGTTTGCTCGGCATAGCTTGGGTTAAGCCACAATATGAAGATAAAAATAGAGATTATTTTACGCATAGCATCACCTTTAAAAATGAGGTGTTTAATAGCAGCATAACGCGAAATAGAGACAGAAAACGAGGACTAAACAGAAAAGATTGTGACGATTTTTATTATTATCAAATTAAAAAAAGAAGATAAAGCTTAAGCTTGATCTTCTTTTTGACCGTACATCCACGTTGCTGCGATATAAACACTAAAACCAACAACCATAAGAATACTTGTAACTGTCATGAAAGAAACACCTTAACTTGAATGGCTGCCATTATCCAAAAGTTTTATGACAGTTATATGACAATGAAACATAAGCCCAAATTTAGTCTAAGTTAATATAATTCAAATACTTACTATAAATCCAAGATTTTACTTTATATTTTTATGACATTTTTTTGAACTTAATATGACATTTTTTTTGTAATTTCATCTCTATAGGGCTAGCTATTAAACTTTCGCCCAAAACACCCACAGCAGCAATTTTTTGTCTTATAATTTAGCCCGCTAGCTAACAGCCCGCTCAAGAGATATTTGATATGACAACTATTATCAAGCAAGATGACTTGATCACATCGGTTAAAGATGCGCTTCAGTTTATTTCTTACTACCATCCACAAGACTTCATCCAAGCGATGAGCCGTGCGTATGACCGTGAAGAAAACAAAGCTGCTAAAGATGCAATTGCACAAATCTTAATTAACTCTCGTATGTGTGCAGAAGGCCACCGCCCAATCTGCCAAGATACTGGTATCGTCAACGTATTCGTTGAAGTGGGTATGGATGTTAAATTTGATTTAACCATGAGCCTAGACGATGCGATTAACGAAGGTGTACGCCAAGGTTACTTAGAAAACTCAAACGTTCTTCGTGCATCTGTTCTTGCTGATCCTGCTTTTGGTCGTAAAAATACCAAAGACAATACCCCTGCGGTGATCTACCACAAACTTGTTCCAGGTAACAAAGTAGATATCACTGTTGCGGCAAAAGGTGGCGGTTCAGAAAACAAATCTAAACTTGCGATGCTAAACCCATCTGACTCAATCGTGGATTGGGTACTCAAAACTGTACCAACCATGGGTGCAGGTTGGTGTCCACCAGGTATGCTCGGTATTGGTATTGGTGGTACTGCTGAAAAAGCCATGATGCTTGCCAAAGAAGCACTCATGGAAGAGATCAACATGGACGAACTTCTTCGTCGTGGTCCACAGTCTAAACTTGAAGAACTTCGTATCGAACTCTTCGAAAAAGTAAACGCGCTTGGTATTGGTGCGCAAGGCCTTGGTGGTTTAACCACTGTTCTTGATATCAAAATCAAAGATTATCCATGTCACGCTGCGGGCAAACCAGTCGGTATGATTCCAAACTGTGCTGCGACGCGTCATGCACACTTCACGCTTGATGGTACTGGTGTTGCCAACATCATCGCGCCTAAACTTGAAGACTACCCAGAAGTGACTTGGGATTCTTCAACCTCTAAACGTGTTGACCTAGACAACATCACCCAAGAAGAAATGAATGCTTGGAAACCAGGTGATACATTGCTTCTTAACGGCACCATCTATACCGGTCGTGACGCTGCACACAAACGTATGGTTGACATGCTTAACAACGGTGAAGAACTGCCAGTTGATCTTAAAGGCAAGTTCATCTACTACGTCGGCCCTGTTGATCCAGTAGGCGACGAAGTTGTAGGTCCTGCAGGTCCAACAACCGCAACGCGTATGGATAAGTTCACCCGTCAAGTTTTAGAAGCAACTGGCATGTTCGGTATGATCGGTAAAGCGGATCGTGGTCCTGCTGCGGTTGAAGCGATCAAAGACAATAAAGCGACTTACCTCATGGCTGTAGGTGGTGCGGCATACTTAGTATCGAAAGCAATCCGTGAAGCGGAAGTGGTTGCCTTTGCTGATCTTGGTATGGAAGCAATCTACAAGTTTGTGGTGAAAGACATGCCTGTTTCTGTGGCAGTTGACGTAAATGGTACTTCTGTACATGCCACTGCACCAAAAATCTGGCAAGCAAAAATTGGTAAGATTCCAGTGGTTGATGCTGCTGCGCAATAATTGACTGTAAAAAAAGCGCCTAAAGAGGCGCTTTTTTTTTACTTAAATATAACCATCCATATTGAGATTTCGTCATACACTCATCCTAACGCTTTAAGGATTGAGGCGCTTCAACCATGGCAAAATTAATCATTGCTTTGCTTATACTACCGATGAGCTGTTGTGTGTGGGCAAAAGAATACATTTTGGAAATTCACAACCAAACCCAGCAAGATTTGCATTATATTTATGTTAGTAATGTACAAGATCAAACTTGGGAAGAGGATTTACTCGATGAAAATGAATTTTTAGAACATGATGGACAGCTCAGCCTCACTCTCACCGATTACGATAGCCCCTACTTTGATATTCGCGCTATTGATGCACAAGGAGATTTTTACTATCGCTATCGAGTAAATGCACAAACAGACCGAGTTTATTTTAAAGCGCAAGATCGCATTATAAATTCATCTCTCCCTAAAATTATTCCCAATTCAAAATAAAAGTCTGGCTAGTTAAGCACTGTGCCTTTTATCTGATAAAAATAGAATTGATCATTTTTTAAGCATAAGATATAAAACTCACCAATCGGATAAAGGGCGCAGTAAGATGTCTAAGCTACTGGTTTTATTCTGTACATTGTGCTTAAGTTTAAGCACCCATGCCGCAGATTTAATGCTGCGAATTCATAATCAAACCTTGTTAAATCTTCAGGCAATTTATGTCAGTCCAAGTAATAGTGGAACATGGCAAGATAATTTACTTTCCGAAAATCAAGTCATTAAACCCAATACAACTCTCACCTTAACTTTAAAAAACTACAGCACACCTTTTGTTGATGTACGCGCCATTGATGAAAGCAACGCTTTTTTATACAAATATAATGTTAATGCCCGCAGCGAGAATGTTGAATTCTCAGTTGAAGATAAGGTCAAAAATAATAGTCGAGATGTCATGCAAAACAAAGCTCTAGAAAAATTGATGAACCAGCCTAAATAAAAAAACGTGCCCATTGGCACGTTTTTTTAAACTTTAAAATTAGGCGGTTTTATTGACTAATTTTAAGTCCGTTTTTGCTTCATCAGCAGTTTCAGTTGTGGCTTGGCGCTCAGCTTTAAACTCAGGCTTACTGCCCTCGTTAATGACTGCAGCATTTACGACAACTGTGCCTACATCAGTTTGACTCGGTAAGTCATACATGGTTTCAAGGAGTACATTTTCTAAAATTGAACGTAAACCACGTGCACCTGTATTACGGTCTAAGGCTTTTTTGGCTACCGCACGCAAAGCTGACTCTTCAAAAACTAAGTCTACATCTTCCATCTCAAATAAATATTTATATTGACGGGTTAATGCATTTTTAGGCTCTGTCAGAATTTGCAATAATGCATCTTCATCTAGCTCTTCTAGAGTCGCAATAACAGGCAAACGACCGATAAATTCTGGAATTAAACCAAATTTAACCAAGTCGGTTGCTTCAACTTGACGGAACAAGTCAGACAGTTTTTTGGTTTCATCCTTTTTACGCACTTCTGCAGTAAAACCAATGCCACCTTTTTCCTGACGTTGTTGCACAATTTTTTCAAGACCAGAGAAGGCACCACCGCAAATAAATAAGATATTTGAGGTATCGACCTGAATAAACTCTTGCTGTGGATGTTTACGACCGCCTTGTGGTGGAATAGAGGCAACTGTACCCTCAATCATTTTTAACAATGCTTGCTGTACACCTTCACCAGAAACATCACGCGTAATCGATGGATTTTCTGACTTACGGGTAATTTTGTCGATTTCATCGATATAAATAATACCCTTCTGCGCTTTTTCGACATCGTAATCAGCTTTTTGTAGGAGCTTTTGTACAATGTTTTCAACGTCTTCACCCACATAACCCGCTTCGGTTAATGTAGTCGCATCTGCCATTGCAAACGGCACATCCAGTAAACGTGCAAGGGTTTGCGCCAATAAAGTTTTACCCGAACCTGTAGGACCTACAAGCAGAATGTTACTTTTTGCGATTTCCACTGCATCATCTTTTTTCTGACCGTTATGGGTCACTTTTAAGCGTTTGTAGTGGTTATATACCGCAACCGACAAGGTTTTCTTGGCAACATCTTGACCAATCACATATTGATCAAGCGCAGCGCGAATTTCATGTGGTTTTGGTAATGGTTTGCTCGCCCAATCACCAGCGTCAACTTGCTGGCTGGTTTGTACGAGATCTAAGCATACGTCCACACATTCATTACAGATGTACGCGTCCTCGCCTGCAATCAGTTTCCCGACTTCAGACTGCGTTTTACCGCAAAATGAACAATGCTTTTGTCCTTGAGGATGTTCGGACATATTCACTCCAATATCTAAAAGGGAAGAACTTATGGACGTTTGCTTAACACTTCGTCCACTAAGCCGTATTCTTTTGCTTGCTGAGCAGTCATAAAGTTATCACGATCAGTATCACGTGCTACTTTTTCGTAATCTTGACCACTGTGCTCAGCCATTAAACGGTTTAGGCGTTCTTTAATAAATAAAATTTCGCGTGCATGGATTTCGATATCCGAAGCTTGACCACGGAAACCACCCAAAGGTTGGTGAATCATGACACGCGCGTTTTCTAAGCAGTAACGTTTACCTTTCGCACCAGCATTAAGTAAAAATGCGCCCATTGATGCTGCTTGACCCATACAATAAGTCACAACGTCAGGTTTAATAAACTGCATGGTATCGTAAATTGCCATACCAGCTGTCACTGAACCACCCGGAGAGTTGATATACAAATGAATATCTTTATCTGGGTTTTCAGCTTCTAAAAACAACATTTGCGCCACAATTAAGTTGGCCATGTTGTCTTCTACTTGTCCTGTTAAGAAAATAACCCGCTCACGCAATAAACGTGAATAAATATCAAAAGAACGTTCACCACGCGATGACTGTTCTACCACCATTGGGACTAAGGCGTTATCAATAGTTGGAACGTACATAAGTTTAATTATTCCTAAAATTTTTTGTTACTGCACTCATAGTCACAATATGAGGGATAATTCATTAAATTGCAAAAGATTCACAAATAAATCATTACTGTTTTTTGCATAAGTTTTGTGAAGATGACAAAACCACAAATTGCAAAAAAAAAGGCGCTATGAGCGCCTTTTTTACAAGCTTAAAACTTAGCCTTGTTGACGAGCTTGTTGCTCTTTCAATAAGTCTTCGTAGCTTACAGTTGTTTCAGTTACTTTAGCAGCAGCTAAAATGAAATCTACAACTTGGTCTTCTAAAACAACAGCTTCGATTTGCGCACGTTGTTGTTTGTCATTGTTGAAGTATTCGATCACTTCGTTTGGATCTTCGTAAGAAGATGCCATGTCAGCGATATAAGCATCTACACGAGCAGCATCAACTTCTAATTTAGAGTCCGCTAATACTTTGCTCACTAATACGCCAAGTTTAACCGCTTTTTCAGCTTGCTCTTTGAACAATTCATCAGGAAGCATGCTTGAATCAAATGCTTTCGCACCTTGAGCACCAAACTGCTGAGTAAACTGTTGGATCATTTGTTGACGTTGACGGTCAATTTCTTGCGTTAACATTGCTTCTGGAACTTCAATTTCGTTCGCAGCTACAAGTGCATCAAAAGTTGCGCCTTTTACTTGGTTACGCAGACCGTTAGTCACTTCGCGTTCCATGTTTTTACGTACGTCAGCTTTAAGTTTTTCGACGCCTTCTTCTTCAGAAACGCCAAATACTTTTAAGAATTCAGCATCAATTTCTGGAAGTTTTTGTTTTTCAACTTGTTTCACAGTGATTTTGAACTGTGCAGCTTTACCTGCAAGGTTAGCAGCTTGGTAGTCTTCTGGGAAAGTAACTTCGATTACTTTCTCTTCGCCTTTCTTCATACCGATGATGCCATCTTCGAAGCCAGGGATCATACGACCTGAACCTAATACAAGTTTAAAGTCTTCAGCAGAACCGCCTTCGAACTTCTCGCCATCAATTGAACCTTCAAAGTCGAAAGTCACTTGCATGTCTTTTTTCGCCATGCCTTTCGTGTCAGCCCAACCTGCGCGTTGCTTTTGTAGGTTTTCGATCATTTGATCAACGTCTTTGTCGTTTACAGTTGCAGCTTTACGCTCAACTTCTAAACCTTCAAACTTAACGTCAACTTCTGGATAAACTTCAACAGTCGCTTCGTATACAAGCGCGTCGTCTTTCATCTCAGTTTTTTCAATGTTTGGCATACCAACAGCATTGATTTTTTCTTGTTGGATTGCTTCGAAAACTGTTTCACGAATGATGTCGTTCACAACTTCTTGGTAGATACCCGCGCCATATTCACGACGTACAACGTTTACAGGCACTTTACCTTGACGGAAGCCGTTGATCTTTACAGTTTTGGCAGTGCGTTTCAAGCGAGCTTCAAACTGCTCGTTAATACGGCTCGTCGGTACAGATACATTTAAACGACGGGCAACGCCCGAAACCGCTTCAGAAGTTACTTGCATGGCTTCCTCGATATTTTAGTGAAAGGGTTTAAAAAAAATGTGCCACATTATATGCCAACATTTCAATATATACAAAACCGCATTTTTTCAGGGGCAATTTTTCTATTTAATTGAGACGGATTCTTAATTTTCAAGGCCATTTTGCTGCGATGA
This sequence comes from Acinetobacter sp. CY17, assembly GCF_059515825.1. Taxonomy (NCBI): domain Bacteria; kingdom Pseudomonadati; phylum Pseudomonadota; class Gammaproteobacteria; order Moraxellales; family Moraxellaceae; genus Acinetobacter; species Acinetobacter sp. CY17. The sequence continues at coordinate 90,821 of NZ_JCAKMX010000003.1, read as the reverse complement.
ACCCTTATTTTTTGTACTATTTTGATTGCAAATGATAAATATTATCACTAATATCTTGGTTAATTTTGAGCAACTGCTCTAGAACGCACTCAATAGATACGGAAATTCAGCTATGCGTCATTTCAATCTTCGCCCTCTTACATTCGCGATTCTTGGGATTATAGCAACACCAGTAGTAGCCAATACGGTACAGCCCACAACACAACAACTCGAAACCATTGTGGTCTCTGCTGCGGGCTATGAACAAAAAATTAAAGATGCGCCTGCTTCTATTACTGTACTCAATACCGAAGATTTCAAAACTAAACGTATTACATCTTTAGCAGATGCGCTTAAAGGCGTTGAGGGCGTAGATATCAGCCCAGCTGCAGGTAAAACGGGAACGCTAAATATCCGTATGCGTGGTATGCCTGCTGAATACACGTTAATTTTGATTGATGGTAAACGTCAAAATAGCGTGGGCAGCATTACACCAAATGGATTTGCTGAATCAAATAATAATTTTATTCCGCCCATCTCAGCAATTGAACGTATTGAAGTCATTCGTGGGCCAATGTCTACACTTTATGGTTCTGATGCTATGGGAGGGGTGATTAATATCATCACTAAAAAAGTATCATCAGAGTGGACAGGTTCCATCACATTAAACGGTACATTGTTACCAAATAGCTCACCTTTTGGTAATCAATATGCAGCAGAAGTATTTACTTCCGGCCCATTAATTCAGGACTTAGTTGGCTTACAATTACGTGGTCGTAAAGCAGAAAGACAACAATCTTATATTACTGTGCCAAATGCAAATGGTACGGAACAATTAGGTCAAGGCAATAGCCCAACAAAATCTGATATTGAAACTTTTGGTGGTCGTCTTACTTTTACTCCATTTGAACAGCATAGCTTTGCCATCGATTTTGAAAATACGCAGCAGTGGTTTGATAACAGCCGTGGTCAACTAGGGAGTTATCTAGATACTACAGGTAATCCGCTAGCACCCAATGCCACACAAGGTTATGCAGACAGCCAAGAATATGAACGCACCAAAGCTTATATTTCACATGAATGGCAAGCCGAGTTAGGTCGTTTAGAAAGTAGTATTTCACGTGTAGAAACTGAAACTGTTGGTCGCTTATTACCAGCAGGTATGCTCAGTGCACCTGAAAATCAAAACTTTATTAATCGTAAACTCAGCAGTGAAGACATATATTTCGATACTAAATTTACCACACAACATTTTGAAAACCATAATTTGACTATTGGTGCACAATGGTGGGAAGCCAGCCAAAAAGATGGGATTCGTCGTGCAAATCCAGAGCTTAGCTTTGATCAATATGGTCTATTTGTAGAAGATACATGGAGCATCTTACCGCACTTAAATTTAACCCTAGGTGGTCGTTTTGATGATCATAGTACCTTTGGTGACTTCTTTACGCCTCGTGCTTATTTAGTTTGGAATATGAATGACCAATGGACTGCCAAAGGTGGTTATGCAGAAGGTTATAAAGTTCCACGTTTAGAACAGCTTACCCAAGGTCTTTCTAACGTTGCTAGCCAAGGTCGCTCACCAGTATTAGGCAACATTAATTTACAGCCTGAAACCAGTAAAAGTACGGAATTGGGAATCTATTTTGATAACCAACAAGGCTTTAATGCCAACGTGACAGCGTTCCAAAATAAAACCAAAGATAAAATTACTACCTCTGGTGCAAACTACGCACTGACTTTCATCCGTCAAGCAGATATTGATAAGTTAACTGCAGATGGTACTTATGTACAAAACACAAGCTATAACGGTCGCCCAATTGAATTTGACTGTACCGGTAATGCTAAAGCATGTGATGAAAAGTTCAAAGAATGGGGAATTGATTGGAATACTGCTGCTAACCGTAATTTAACTTTAGCCCGCCCATATAATGCTGAAGAAGCAGAATCACATGGTGTTGAAGTCGCTGTGGCTTATCAAATTAATGACCAATGGAAAGCTTCAGGTAACTATACTTGGACCAAAGGTGAACTCACCAATGCAGCAGGTCAAACTCTTGATGATGTCGACAATGCAGAGCATATGGCTAATATTTTAGTGAACTACCAACCAAGTGATAACGCATCCTTATGGTTACGTGGGGAATACCGTAGTAGTCAAATTCGTGAAGAAGGCAATGTGAAAAATGTATTAGGTGACTATAAAGGCTTTACACAATGGCATTTAGGCACAAATTACTCATTCAATGATCATCTTGACTTTGGTCTAGCGCTTTATAATATCTTTGATGTTGATTTTGTTGACTATCAATATGTTGCCACAGAAGATGCTTTCTATAATCGCTATACAAATACTCAAGAAGGTCGTCGCGTACAATTAAGTACAACCTTTAAGTTTTAAGCGTTAAAGCTTTAAATGAAAAATCCCAATCAAAAACCCTGCTCATGCAGGGTTTTTCTATTTTTATTAAATACAAAGACTTATTTATATTTTGTTACATTATTACATTTAACTTGCCATTTTATCTTAATTTGAGAATCGACATTTCCAATTTTAGATTACTGTGAGAAATAACAAGAATTATTATTATTCGCAAACATAATATTTGCTTTTGCTGAGTAACACATGGCCTTTATCAAAAACCGTAAGAAAATTGTTTCATCGGCGCTGCTTTCTGTTATGGCCAGCGCAACCATGGCAGAAGACCTCGCCCTAGATACAATTCACACTCAAGCGGAGGCTGAATCTCAAGCAAGCTTCAAAGTGGATCAATCTAAAAATTCTAAATTTGTCGCTCCCCTACTCGACACCCCTAAATCTGTTGCAGTGATCTCAAAACAGCTCATGCAAGATACGCAAATCGCTGCCCTTGCTGATGCGCTACGCACTGTACCGGGTATTACACTAGGTGCTGGTGAGGGCGGCAATCCAAATGGTGACCGTCCATTTATTCGTGGTTATAATTCTGAAAGCTCTATGTATGTCGATGGCGTGCGCAGTGCCACATCACAAAACCGTGACATGTTTGCAGTTGAACAAGTTGAAGTCACCAAAGGTTCTGCTTCAGCACTGGGCGGTGCAGGCACCACAGGTGGTAGCATCAACATGGTCTCTAAAGTTGCCAAAGCTGGCGATCATTTAGAAGGTTCCGTAGCTGGTGGTACAGATGCCTATGCCCGTGTCACATTGGATGCCAATAAAGATTTTGGCAATGGCATTGCATCACGTGTGGCTGTACTCGGTCATCAAAATGAAAAAGCCGGTCAAGCTAATGGTGCCGAATATAAGCGTGCAGGTATTGCGCCAAGCATAAGTTTTGGTTTGGGTAGCCCAACACGTACAACTTTAAGTTATTACTACTTGAAATCCGATGATACGCCGGATTCTGGTGTGCCCTTTAATTACACTAAAAATCCAATTACAGGTAAAAATGGCACCTATGGTAAACCTGTAGCAGTGCCACAAGGGATTTACTACGGTTGGTTAGCGCGTGATTTCCAAAAACAAGAGAACCATATTGGTAGCTTAAAACTTGAACATGATCTCAACGATCAGTTCATGCTGAGCAATACTGCGGTATATAGCCGTTCTAAAAATGATTACATCTGGACACAGCCTGATGATTCAAAAGGTAATGTGGCGAATGGTCAAGTATGGCGTCGTGCTAACTCACGCATTACTGACACCACGACCTTTACCGACCAACTGGCACTAACAGGTAAATTCAAGACTGGTACATTCAGCCATAATTTCAATATGGGTGCTGAATACAGCAAACAAGAAACAGACAAAGGTAACTATAGCATCAGCTCAGCCAGTGGTTCAGCTATCGACACCAATGCTTGTAAATTGGGCTTAGGTGCTGCATCCAATGGTTGGTGTACATCCTTATATACACCAAATTCACATGATGCCTTTAACGACATTATTACAGCTAATCGTGCAACAACCTATATTAACACCGATTCAAGCTCTGTTTACTTACTGGATAATATCGAAATTACCCCTCAATGGTTACTGGATTTAGGCGTGCGTTGGGATGAGTTTGATACCCGAGGTACTGTGACTGAACGTGGTTCATCTACTCCAGTCAAAGTCAGCAATAAAGATGACTTTATTAACTATCAAATTGGTTTAACCTATAAACCAGTTGAACAAGCTGCGATCTACACAAGCTTTGCGACGGCCTCAAATCCAGTCGGTGATTTTGGTGATGGTTCAGAAAGTATTTCTGTTACATCACAAAACTTAAAGCCTGAAGAAGTGCGTACTATGGAACTGGGGACCAAATGGGATCTATTTGATCGTCGTGCCAACCTCACAGCGGCAATCTTCCGTACAGAGAAAACCAATACCCGTGTAAGCGATGATGAAAGTATTAGCCGTAACATTGGTGAAACGCGTGTTGATGGTGTGGAACTTGGTATCAATGGCAATATTACTGATGCTTGGGCTGTATCTGCGGGCTATACCTATTTGGATGCGGAAATTATTGATGGCGGCTATGTATCAGGTTCACCGACTGGTTCTGTAAACGGCAATCAAACACCAACAACTCCTAAACACAGTGCAACGCTTTGGACTACCTATGACTTCACTTCACAGTTCACGCTAGGTGCAGGTGCAACTTATATGGACAAAGTCTATGCCGATAACACCAACTACCGCTGGGCACCAGCCTATACACGTTTTGATGCCATGGCACGCTACAATGTAAATCAAAATGTCGATTTACAGTTAAACCTTAACAACTTATCGGACAAACGTTACTTCACCAAACTTAGCTCACCACATTACAGCACTGAAGCTGAAGGTCGTAACGCAGTATTATCATTAAACTTTAAATATTAATATGTGATCCATCACATCGCCTCTTTTATGAAGCGATGTGATTTGTAATTCATAAACATTCAATGCTGCGTGGAACAATACTGTGCTACACCATATTCCAAACATTTTAACCAAACAACAAGTTCAATTTATCCGTCAAGAAATGGACAAAGTTGCATGGGTCAATGGCAAGGTTACTGCAGGCACTTTGTCAGCGACTGTTAAGCACAACCAACAACTTCCAGAAGATCATCCCCTCGCCCAGCAGTTAAGTACGGTTATTTTAGAAGCACTTGGACAGCATCCCTTATTTTTATCGGCTGCCCTGCCGCTGGATATTATTCCGCCCTTATTTAATCGCTATGAAAACAATGAAAGCTTCGGTTTTCATGTTGATAATGCCATTCGCCGTATTCGCGGCAGCCAACAACGCTTACGCACCGATTTATCTTGCACGCTGTTTTTAAGTGAGCCAGATGAATATGAAGGCGGTGACTTGGTGATTGAGGACAGCTATGGCTACCATGAGGTCAAACTCCCTGCGGGTGATTTAATTTTGTATCCAGCGAGCAGTTTGCATGAAGTTACACCAGTGACCCAAGGTTGCCGTACAGCGTCATTTTTTTGGCTACAAAGTATGATTCGTGATGATGCAAACCGCCACATGTTGTTTAACTTGGATAAAAGTATTCAAAGCCTACGTCTAGAACTGGGTGATCAACATGCTGAGGTCATGAAATTGACCAATCTTTATCATAACCTCATGCGTAAATGGGCTGAGATTTAACCCCCTGTTTAAGTTAGCCATCTATTCAGACATATCATGCAACTTAAAGATTGACAAAAATGTTCGCTGTTATGGCAAAATGTTTAATAAAAATTAGCCTAAATTGCCATATCAAGAAAATCAACGCAGATAATATTTTGATCTATGAAAATTTTTACCAAAATTTAACTATTATCAGAAAAGCTTTTTTACCATACGACTAAAATCCATAGAAAAAGCAAAAACTTTTCGGTTTAACTGGATTAAACTTTAAGTTATAGATTTATAAGGTAGAAAAAAAGGTAAAGTTAAGTCGTAAAATTTATTCAGATTTTTTACGAAACCGCTTCAAACCTCCACCTTGTAAAACAGATTAATAGACACAATCTATATAGTAATGATCATTGTATTTTAAGCAGCGCAATGATCCTTACACAAGGAGTTATCTCATGATGTTGGCTGATCCAAGTAAAAAATACCGTCGCATGTATCAACGTGTTGATCTACCTGACCGTCAATGGCCAAATAACGAAATTACAAAAGCGCCAATTTGGATGAGTACCGACTTACGTGACGGTAATCAAGCGATTTTTGAGCCAATGGATATTGAGAAAAAATTCAAAATGTTCCAGATGTTGGTAAAAATCGGCTTTAAACATATTGAAATTGGTTTTCCATCCGCTTCTCAAATTGACTTTGACTTCACGCGTAAATTAATTGAAGAAGGTCATATTCCAGATGACGTTTATATTGAAGTTTTAGTCCAAGCGCGTGACCATTTAATTCAACGTACTTTTGAATCATTGCAAGGTGCCAAACGTGCCATCGTACATATTTATAATTCAAACTCACCGACTTTCCGTGAAAAAGTTTTGAATGTAGATATTGCGGGTGCCAAGCAACTTGCGATTAATGCTGCAACGAAAGTCAAAGAATATGCCGCTAAACAACCTGAAACTGAGTTTGTTTTCCAATATTCACCAGAATGTTTCTCAGCCACTGAATTAGAAGTGGCTAAAGACGTCTGCGATGCTGTAACTGAAATCTGGGAAGCCAGTCCTGACAATAAAGTCATTTTAAACTTACCAGCTACTGTGGAAGTGTCTGGGCCTAACGTTTATGCCGACCAAGTCGAATGGATGCACCGTAATTTACAGCGTCGTGATGGCGTGATCATTTCGGTTCACTGCCATAACGACCGTGGCTGTGGTATTGCGGCTTCTGAGCTTGCGATTATGGCAGGTGCTGACCGTGTCGAAGGTTGTGTCTTTGGTAACGGTGAGCGTACTGGTAACGTTGATGTTGCAGCGATTGCGCTAAACATGTATACCCAAGGTGTGGCACCAAATCTTGATTTCTCAAATATTAATGAAATCATTGCCACCGTTGAAGAATGTACTGGTTTACCTGTACACCCACGTCACCCATATGCTGGTGATTTGGTCTTCACAGCCTTCTCTGGTTCACACCAAGATGCGATTAAAAAAGGCTTTGAGTTCCAAAAAGATCAGGAAATTTGGGATATGCCATATTTACCAATCGACCCTAAAGATTTAGGGCGTGACTATGACGCGGTGATTCGTGTCAATTCACAGTCTGGTAAAGGTGGTATTGCTTACTTGTTAGAATCAAATTACAACGTGACTTTGCCACGTCGTTTACAAATTGAATTCTCACAAGTGGTGCAACAAGTTGCCGATGATGAAGGCATTGAAGTCAGCGCACAACAAATTTGGAACTTGTTTAAAAAGACCTATGTGGCAGCTAAAGATGCGCATTACTCGACCAAAAACTACAAGTTATCTGATGAAAATGGTAAGCAAGTCATTGAGCTTGATGTAGAGGTGAATGGTAACGTGCAAAAACTTCGTGGTGAAGGTAATGGCCCAATCTCTGCCATTTTAAATGCACTACAGTTGCCAATTGACGTATTAAACTACGAAGAACGTAGCATTAGTGCCGGTGCACATGCCAAAGCTTTGGCTTTAGTTGAGCTACAAGTGCAAGGTACAGGTAAATCGGCATTTGGCGCGGGTGTACATGACAATATTGTCACTTCTTCAATTGAAGCAATTATTGCCTGCACCAACCGCTTAATTGAACAAGGCGTGTTAAGCACAGAGCAAGTGGTTGCTGCTGCAGTTTAACGCACAACAATAAAGCCCTTTATGCAAGGATACCCCAGTGGTATCCTTTTCTGCGTTTACTCTAAAGATTTAAGGCGAATTATTCCCGTGTCTTTCCCAGCTGACTCCGTGGGTATTGTTACCCCACAAAAGTTTTCCTTTGAAGAGCCGTTAGAGCTCGAATGTGGTCGCGTATTACCACGTTTTGATTTAATGGTTGAAACTTACGGTACTTTAAATGCCGATCACTCCAATGCAATTTTGATCTGCCATGCTTTGTCTGGTCATCATCATGCTGCGGGTTATCATCATGAAGATGACAAAAAGCCGGGCTGGTGGGATGCATGTATTGGCCCAAACAAAGCTATTGATACCAATAATTTTTTTGTTGTGGCATTAAACAACATTGGCGGTTGCCATGGTTCTACTGGTCCAACTTCACAAAACCCTGAAAATGATAATCGTCCTTATGGCCCAGATTTTCCATTGGTTACGGTACGTGACTGGGTCAAAACCCAAGCCATGTTGTCAGACCGTTTAGGGATTAGTAAATGGTACGCCTTAATTGGTGGTTCGTTAGGTGGTATGCAAGCGCTGCAATGGACAGTCGATTATCCTGAGCGTATGCAAAAATGCGTGATTATTGCCAGCGCACCTAAACTTTCGGCACAAAATATTGCCTTTAACGAAGTAGCGCGTCAGTCGATTTTATCCGATCCAGATTTCCATGATGGTCGTTATCTCGAGAATGATAGCTACCCAAAACGTGGCTTAATTTTGGCTCGTATGGTGGGTCATATTACTTATCTATCTGAAGAAGCCATGAAACAGAAATTTGGTCGCGACTTAAAGTCAGGCAAATTTATGTATGGTTTTGATGTTGAGTTCCAAGTCGAAAGCTATTTACGTTATCAAGGCGAGCAATTTAGCCGTAACTTTGATGCCAATACCTATTTGATTATGACCAAAGCTTTGGATTACTTTGATCCTGCGCGTGAATATGAGCAGTCTTTAGTCAAAGCCATGGCACAAACCAAATGTCAGTTCTTATTGGTGTCTTTCACTACGGATTGGCGTTTTACCCCTGCCCGCTCCCAAGAAATCGTTGATGCATTAATTAGTAACAATAAACCTGTCAGCTATTTAGACATTGATGCTGAGCAAGGGCATGACTCATTCTTGTTCCCTATTCCTTTATATGTGAAATCGTTACGTGCCTTCTTAGGTGGCAAGGAACATCTTCAAGCAACCAAGGAGAGCGTGTAATGCGTATTGATCAACAACTTGCCGAAAAGTGGATTAAGCCGGGTTCGCGCGTTTTAGATTTGGGTTGTGGTGAAGGTGAATTGCTCGAACATATGAGCAAAAAACACAATATCCGCGCTTATGGACTGGAAATTGACCAAGAAAAGATTGCAATTGCGATTAGTCGCGGGTTAAATATTATCCAACAAGATCTAAATCTTGGCTTAAGTCGTTTCGCGGATCAATCTTTTGACTACGTGGTCATGGCTCAAGCATTACAAGCAGTGGATGCGCCAGACGTGTTATTACGCGATATGGTACGTGTGGGTAAACAAGCCATTATTACTTTTCCTAACTTTGCCCATTGGAAGACCCGTTCTTTCTTGGCACTAAAAGGTAAAATGCCTGTTTCTGATGCGCTACCGTATATGTGGTACAACACGCCCAACATTCATTTGTGTACTTTCCGTGATTTTGAAGCATTATGCGAAGAAAATAATATTCGAATCATTAATCGACTCGCCGTAAATGGGGATCAGCAAGGTAGTTTGCTGAGTAAACATATCCCGAACTTGTTTGGTGAAGTCGCAATTTATCGGGTGAGCGCTCTATGAAAAAAATATTAATTGGTGGTTTATTTTTGGGACTGTTTAGCCTGCAAGCCAATGCAGATTATGTTTCACCAAGCAACTCCATTTCCAATCAAGCAGCACGTTATTCAGTGATGGATGTGCAGAGCTTAAGTCAAGCCGCAAAATCGGGGCAAGCTGGTGCTCAGTTTTATTTAGGCACCAAATATGAATACGGTAAAGACGTTAAGCAAGATGAAAAGCAAGCTTTTGCTTGGTATAAACTTGCTGCCGATCAGGGTTTAACAGCGGCTCAGCTCAATGTCGGACGTATGTTGATTGATGGCAAAGGCACCTCTAAAAATGAAGCTTTGGGGCGTCAATATTTAGAAAAAGCCGCCAGCCGTGGCGATAATCGTGCCAGCTTTAACCTTGCCATGCTGGATGAGAAAAAACGTAACTTTATTGGTGCTTATCAATGGTATGAACTCTCTACCCGTGACGGCATGCTCGATAATAAAGTGATTAGCTTATCTGAAGGCAAAAAAACTGCTTTAGCAGCCAATTTAACTCAAGAGCAAATCCGCCAAGCACGTGACCGTGCTGATCGCTGGATTCAGGGTTTATAAACTAAAAGCACCTTCGGGTGCTTTTTTATTGCTTAGATAAAATCAGGTACACTAAAGCAAATTTTTATAACATGAGTTTTAGCATGTCCAATCAAGCATGGCTGTCACAAGGCACATTGGTTTTAGCCAGTAACAATAAAGGTAAAATTGCTGAGTTTGAAAAAATGTTTAGCGATTTAAATTTGCCTGTAGATGTAATCCCACAAGGTCAACTCAACATTGCAGATGCCATTGAAGACGGCTTAAGCTTTGTCGAAAATGCCATTATTAAAGCCCGTCATGCCGCACGTATTTCTGGTAAACCTGCGATTGCCGATGATTCAGGTTTGTGTGTACCCATTTTAGGCGGTGCGCCCGGTATTTATTCAGCGCGTTTTGCCGGTGAGCACGGTGATGATGCCGCCAATAATGCCAAGTTATTAGCCGACTTAAAACCATTACGCCAAGATGGCCAAGCAATTGATGGTATGTTTGTTTGTGTCTTGGCTCTGGTTGAACATGCCGATGATCCTTTACCCCAAATTTTCCAAGGCATTTGGCAGGGCGAAATTTTAGAACAAGCGCGTGGTGACAATGGCTTTGGTTATGATCCCCTGTTCTGGTTACCGGAATTAGGGATTTCGAGTGCAGAAATGAGCAAAGATGAAAAGAACAAAATCAGCCATCGTGGTCAAGCCATGCAACTGTTACGTGCATCTTTAAGCCATTAAGACATGCGCTGCGTCTTCGGGCGCAGCTTTAATCTAAAATACTCAAACTATGCAGCACGATGCCGTAAAGACTAATAATGAAAGCACTGGCAATCGTGCCTGAGGCAATATATTTGGCTGAGTGCCCTGTACCCTGATAATGGGTTTCTAATGCCACAATATTGGCCGCTGGCGGTAGGCAAAAGAACATAAAAATGACCGCATAGGTTAAAGCCACATGTGGAATCGGTAACATAAAATAGGCTGCTATACAGATTACAGCTGCCAGCAACATGCGTATTAAAATCAAACCTAGACTTAAAACTAAATCACTGATTTGAATTTTGACCTTACTCAGCCACATACCAAGCACACACATACCCGCAAAGGTCACCAAAAATTTATTGGCTTGATAGACTAAATCAATTACGAATGTATGTTGATAAGCGCTTAAATCCCAAAAAGACAAAATCCCTGCAATGCTTAAGGCAATGACTGGCGGGGATTGCAGCACATTTTTCATGATAAAAGCTGGGCTTTGCTGAGTTTTACTGACTGCCATCACTGCGCAAATATTGCCAAACAACGAGCCGCCAATATACAGCGCCACAATGGTGTTGGTGGCTTCTTTACCAAAAAGTGCTAAGGCGAAAGGCAGGCCTAACCACGCTCCATTTAAATAACTTAAACACAGCGCCTGTAATTTATCTTTTTGCGTAAAATAAAAGAAAAGAAAGAAAATGATCGAGCTTACAAAACTTAAGCCAACTAGCCACATACTCCCCTGTTGATAAAACACCATGTTGTAAATAATCAGTATAGGAATCAACACCCGCGCTAGACTTGCGGCTAACCAAGGTCGCAGCGGTTTAAGCTGTTCTACAGCCAAATAGCCCATTAAAAATGCAAAAATCGGAACAATCAACGCCATCACACAACAGCTCAGAGCAAGCGATGGCTCATGCTAGCACACTCATTTAAGCTGACTTTGCAGGATTTTCTTCAAACTGCAATATAAACGTCACCGTGTTGTCATATAGAGCTGTTGAGATAAGCACAGAATAATTCGAGGGAAATCTTATGGCCGGCTTATCAATTTGGCATGTCCTTATTTTTGCAATTGTCGTGTTACTGCTGTTTGGTACATCAAAACTTAAAAACTTAGGTAAAGATGTGGGCGGTGCAGTCAAAGACTTTAAAAAATCTATTCGTGATGATGAGGCTACAGCTACTCAGCTGAACGAACCACGCACTTTAGAACACAACACTCAAAATTTAAATTCTACCCATAAACATTAATCTGGATGTCTTGTCATGCTCAATATTGGAATGGCGGAGTTGCTGCTATTCGGCATCATTGCATTATTGGTGCTAGGGCCAGATAAATTACCACAAGCTGCACGCTTTGCCGGTAAAAGTTACGCCAAAATTAAACGTTTAATTAGCAATGTACAAACCGACATTGATCGTGAATTACGCTTGTCTGAATTGCGTGAGCAAATGCAGCAAGAGATGCAAAAAATTCAAGAGCTTGAAGCCAAAATGCAAGCGCAAATGCAGACGATCGAACAACAAAAAGTTAACCTGATTGAGCCAGAACAAGCATCTCAGGTATCAAAGCAAGTGGCTTATGTACCTTGTCAAGAGCCAATGCTGCCTGCACCCATGCAATATAAAAAAGCACACAATGTTTATAAGGTGGCCGTATGACGACACACTCACAGCCGCTTGATGATGCTGAACAACTCCATGAGATGCCAATCACCAAGCATCTCATTGTGCTACGTCGGCATTTATTTAAAATTGTTGGCCTTTTATTGCTGCTATTTTTCTGCTTATTGCCATTTGCCAACGAAACCTATCAGTTTATGTCTGAGCCATTACGTGCTCAAATGCCAAGCACCTCATCGATGATTGCCACCGATGTGACGGCAACTTTTATGGCACCCTTTAAGCTGAATTTTTTTGTCGCATTGATGTTGGCCATGCCATTTATCATCTATCAGTTGTGGGATTTTGTACGACCTGCACTGTATGCCAAGGAAAAACGCTTAGCTCTACCTTTACTGATCAGTAGTATTGTGCTGTTTTATAGTGGTATTGCTTTTGCTTACTTTGTTGCATTGCCTTCAATCTTACATTTTTTTATGAGTGTTGCACCTGAAACTGTAGCACCAATGACCGATATTAATAGTTACCTCAGTTTCTGCTTAAAACTGTTTTTAGTTTTTGGTCTTACCTTTGAAATTCCCATTATTACTTTGGTACTGATTTTAATTGGGGTGGTGACCACAGAGCAGTTGGCAGCTAATCGGCGCTTTATTATTGTGGGATGTTTCTTTGTGGCCATGTTCGTCACACCGCCCGACGCCCTGTCTATGATTATGCTTGCCGTACCGATGTGGCTGCTGTTTGAGCTTGGCTTAATGGCAGGTAAGTTCCTAGAAAAATAAATACTTAACTTAAATGAGAGCAGCTTGGTCTGCTCTTTTTTTATGTCATCAGATTGCAATACATTGTTCAACGGATTGTCATATTAGCACTTTAAGGTGTTGCTCAACCATTCCAATACCGACGCACTAAATCGCTAGGAAAATAACATGTCTGAACAAATGCCTTTTAATGATGATTATGACAGCAACACTTCGGGGAACGCTGAATTTTTAGATCTATTTAATAAAAGTATGAGCCGCCGTGAACTCATCACAAAAACAGCAGGTGGTGCTGTTGCTATTACCTTAGCCACCACATTAACAGGCTGTAGCGATGACAATGATTCATCGGCAATTGTAGATGATTCTGTATTTGATGAAAGTAAGCTACCATCATCCTTAAATTTTAAAGCGGTAGATAAAAACACCCTAAATGCGTTTAGCGTACCTGAAGGCTATGAAGCACGTGTACTGTATGCTATGGGTGATCCAATTGCGCCAAACCTAGATGAATGGGATGACAATAATGTGCCATCTGGTGCGTCATTTACCAAACGTTCAGGTGAATGCCATGATGGTATGACCTTCTTTGGCATGAAAAATAGCCGTTATGATGCCAATGAATCAACTGAAGGTTTATTGGTGATGAATCATGAATATATTAATAACGCACGTTTCCTACACTCAGAAAACAATACAGTAGGTAAAGCGATCCGTAGTGAAGATGAAGCAATACGTGAAATTAATGCACATGGTGTATCGATCGTACACGTTGTGAAAAATCCGACGACACAAATTGTTGAAATTAACCGTAATTCACCATTTAACCGTCGTATCACTGCTGCAACACCAATTGATTTTTCAGGTCCGGTAAAAGGCAGTGACTTAGTTAAAACCGCGACAAGTCCAGAAGGTCACTTCTCTTTAGGTACCATTAACAACTGTGGTAATGGCTATACGCCGTGGGGCACCTACCTCACCACAGAAGAAAACTTTAACCAATATTTCTCACGTGAAGACACCGAGCGTAGCGCTCAGGAAATTGTTTCTTTAAATCGTTACAAAATTCCAGCGAAAAGCAGCTATGCATGGCATACCGTTGAAAATCGTGTTGCCGATGAAGAATACCAATACGACCGTTGGTTAACACGTAAAGAAATTGATTTAACAGCCGCAGAAGATTTCCGTAACTCGACCAATACTTTTGGTTGGATTGTAGAAATTGATCCATTTGCAGCCAATGAGCGTCCTGTAAAACGTACTGCACTCGGTCGTTTTGCACATGAAGATTGCCGTGCAAGCCGTGCGATCTCTGGTCAAAACCTGGCATTTTATATGGGTGACGACTCAACAGGCGAATATATCTACAAGTTCGTTTCAGACCAAAAATGGGATGCTAAAGATGTCAACGGCGGCTATGCTGCAGGTGACAAGTACATGGATAACGGTAAGTTATATGTCGCAAAATTTGACTTCAATGAAGCGACACAAACTGCTACAGGTGAGTGGATTGAACTTTCAATCAATAACCCACTGATTGCAAACTATGACAAATATCGTTTTGCTGACCAAGCCGATGTACTTGTGAATTCACGTTTGGCAGGTGATGCTGTCGGCGCGACCAAGATGGATCGTCCTGAATGGGTCGCAGTCAATCCAAAAAATGGTGAAGTTTATGTGACCTTGACCAACAACGGTAGCCGTGGTCATAGCTATGGTACTGATGCTGCCAACCCACGTAACTATTTTGACAACGACAGTGGCTCAACTTCTTTACGCGGCAATATTAACGGTCACATTATTCGTTTACGCGAAAATGGCGATACAACCACAGCATTAAACTTTGTATGGGATATTTTCTTATTTGGTGCTGAAGCTGATTCACTGAGCAATGTCAACTTATCAGGTTTAACGGATGCCAATGACTTTTCAAGCCCAGATGGCATGTGGTTTGACCCACGCGGTGTGCTTTGGATTCAAACCGATGATGGCGCTTATACCAATGAAACCAACTGTATGATGCTAGCAGCCCTACCAGGTCAAGTTGGGGATGGACAAATTGCGCAAGCAAAATCAGGTGATAATACGCAATTAACTCCAGCTGGTGCAGTTTTGGATGACTCAAAACTACGTCGCTTCTTAACGGGTCCAAGCGGCTGTGAAATCACAGGTGTGACCATGACGCCTGACTACAAAGCAATCTTTGTCAACGTGCAACATCCGGGCGGCACGTGGCCAAATAATCACCCTGCTGAGTTAAATTTAAGTCGTGGTCGCGGTACACGCCCACGTTCAGCAACAGTGGTCATTACCCGTAAAGACGGTGGTTTAATTGCAGGTGAAGGCTTAGAATAGCCTCAAGCTGCAGCACAACCAGCTTAAGTGAATCACTTAAAAAAGATCCCTCAACATGAGGGATCTTTTTTTATATTAAGGCTTGTTGAATGTTCTTGATGTGCCCTATACCGTCACCGTGTTGAGTTTTCTCGCTCCAATGCCAAGTCTGATCTTTTAAACGTAAAAAATTGGAACAGCGTGTCCCGTAGTTTGGACTTTGAATAAAAGTGGATGAAAGTAATACTTCCATTTCCAAAGACACCCCCGTTTCTGGCAGTAATTCTGGTAACACTTGGCGCTGATCTTCTAAAATATCCCAGACTGCAGACTCTATCTCTGTTTTCTGCTGTTGTAACAACGGTAACAGCTCTTGGGTAAAACGTTTACGCAAATGACGGGTCTTTTCCCAAGGTTCATACATCAGACCATTAGAGACCACATATACGCCATTTGGTAAAATTTGCGGCGCTTCACCACGGTTACTCATATACACCGCCTGATGCTGATCACCACAGATCAAGTTAAAGCCAGCATAATCACATTGCTTAGTTTCAAGCTGCTGAGCAAAACGAATAGGTGCTAAATCTGAATTTAAAAAATCATTGACCAAATGCCCACGTGAAGTCGGGTAACTTTTTTGATCATGTGCATTTCTAAAATTAGTCAGTACGGCCCAACGGCCTGTTT
The DNA here is from genome assembly GCF_059515825.1 of Acinetobacter sp. CY17. Classification (NCBI taxonomy): domain Bacteria; kingdom Pseudomonadati; phylum Pseudomonadota; class Gammaproteobacteria; order Moraxellales; family Moraxellaceae; genus Acinetobacter; species Acinetobacter sp. CY17. Next base: position 74,531 of record NZ_JCAKMX010000003.1, on the reverse strand, counting down.
TGCTCACCCCCATCCAAGTACCGCCTTGTTGTAGATCACGTCCGGCAATCACGTCCTGATCTGGCCAGCTATGTAGGGTTTGGCTTGGCCGTGCATAAAACTCATCACGATTCGAAATCAGGCATAGGGGGGTATCATCAAGCACCTGCCATGCTAAAGCTACGATACACATTCAATACTCTCCAATCTTTACACATTGAATGTACAACATTTTTCCAGACTTTCGGCTAGAATCTAACGAAAACAATATCAAGGAATTTACATGCTGACCTATCCAAATATTGACCCAGTTGCCATCGCAATTGGGCCATTACAAGTACATTGGTACGGACTAATGTATTTATTGGCGTTCTTATTTGCTTGGGGGCTGGCGACCTATCGTGCTAAACAACGTCAAGGTTGGACAGCAGATATGGTCTCTGATTTAATTTTTTATGGTGCACTGGGTGTCGTGCTCGGTGGTCGTGTCGGCTACGTCTTTTTTTACGGCTTTGAGCAATTTTTGGCAGACCCACTGTGGTTATTCCAAGTTTGGACCGGTGGCATGAGCTTCCACGGCGGTTTCTTGGGTGTGGTCTTGGCCATGTTACTGTGGTGTAAAAAATACAAGATGTCGTGGTTTCAAACCTTGGACTTTATTGCTCCATGTGTACCCACAGGTTTAATGTTTGGCCGCATTGGTAATTTTATTGGTAGCGAACTCTATGGCCGTGCCGTAAATAATCCAGACTTTCCTTTAGGTATGGTATTCCCTACAGATCCCTTACAGTTGGTGCGTCATCCCTCACAGCTTTATCAAGCACTGGCTGAAGGCTTAATTTTATTTATTTTACTGTGGTGGTTTAGTTCTAAACCGCGTCCGCGTATGGCAGTGTCTGCGTTATTTTTAATGGGGTATGGTTTAGCACGCTTTATCATGGAATTCTTCCGTGAACCTGATAACAGCCAATTATTTATTGCTTGGATGAGTAAAGGCCAAGCCCTGAGCCTACCTATGATTCTGGTGGGAATTTGGATGATGTGGTACGCCTACAAGAACAACGTCTATGATTGGGGGCCAAAACGAGCTAACCAGTAGCCCTTCAAGATTAAAAGGTGAAGCAATGACTTCACCTTTTTTATGCCAATTTGCTACATTAAACTCCCGTTTATTGCTTTGGGCCAGTTATGCTTGAGTTTTGGTTTGATCCGCGTGTGCCTGTTGGGCGTAAATTTATTCTATTGGCTGTTTTAGCCTTGGTGACTGCCGGATTGTATCTGCTAGCCCCATTAGACTTCAGTGCAATTTTACTGTTTGTAGCCACAGGCTTAGTATTTTTAATTTGTCGCTATTGCAAAATACACTTGAGCAAAACACCGCATTTACTCGCGCGCCTCTTGCATTGGATTCCGATTGCCTTATTAATGGCCCTCATTTTTATGCAGTTTAAACACGGCGATATTTTGATTTTAGGTGCACAAGGGATTGGCTTTATGGCTTTAGCAGTTTGTGTGTTTTCACCTTTTTCTCTACTTAATCAAAAGGCTGAATAATGTTAGATTTTTGGTATTCAGATCAATGTCATCGACAGATCAAGCTAGGCCTTTGTGTCGCGGTATGTTTAGTGATTTATATGTGCGCTAAAGTGGCTGAACTGAGCCTTGTGTTCAGCTTAATGAGTTTAGGCTTAGGTGCCTTGCTGCATCTATTCAGACAATTGAAGTTAACGCTTCAACAAAAAGGACGCTATAACGCAGGCTTTGATGCCCTATTTTTTATTTTGCCACTCGTTTATTGGCTGATGCTCATGTTTTTATTACCCACACAACATGTTTGGGCGCTGATGCTACAAGCCATTGGCTTTAGTGTGCTTGGCTTGTTTGTGGTGTCCATTTACAGCCATCGCGCCCGACGTTTCGATTAAAACGCTAAACGGTAATATTCATATTTCACGTTTTGGTTTTTATACACTGCATGGCTACGTTGTTTAAAATCAGACACCCAAGCCGAACCAGAATAAGCTGCAATATGGCCATAACGGTTTTTGGCAGTACGGTCGATAATATAAATATCGCCTTTTTGCGGCTGATCAAAAGACAAGTTAATTTTGCGATAACCAATCTTAGTTAAAGTCGAACCCCAATCAGCAGCTGCAACAGGATGACTTTGGAAACGTGCACCTGCCGCTTGTAGTGCTAAACGCACACTACGTGCACATTTTTGCGTACTGGTTTGACGGGTAATACCTTTCAAAAAACTGGTCATTTTATTGATATCAATACGCTGACCATTAAAGCTATAGACATTCTTTTCCGGCTTTGCAATTGACTTTGGGGGAGTTTGACCAGCCTGCGAACGAATTACAATATTGGCTTGGACAGGAGCATGCACTTCACTCATGTTGACGCTTTGATCATAAACCATTCTACAGACACCTTCCTAAGCTAAATTGAGCTTACACAAATTTTGGAGCTGGCATGTTAACCATGTTTATTCATTTTTTCATATTATAAAATGTAAGAAAAGGTTAAAAAACCACCTAAAATTCTCCACATTTATTTAAAACATATTATTAATCATTGAATTAAAACTTAAAGATATGAACTGAATATTTTTTGTATGTAGCAAAAGGTAAATTATTAATCGTTTTTTTATCTTAATTAATCGTTAAAAAAAATTATCATTCAGACTTGAACGATCTAGCCTGCTCAAGCCACCTACATGCTGAAAGCCATTTGCATGTAGGCGGCTTATCTGTATCATTAGCTAATTCCTATTTTTATTTTATTGCATCGCTATTTTAACTTCCCCTGAAATAGCATGAATAAACATTAGCCGAGAGTTCTATGCGTCAATATTTAGACCTTTTACAACACATCCTCGACAATGGTGGCGATAAGGGCGACCGTACAGGCACAGGAACACGTTCTGTATTTGGTCATCAAATGCGCTTTGATCTCGCTAAAGGTTTTCCTTTATTGACCACTAAAAAAGTTCATTTCCGTTCTATTGTGATTGAACTGTTGTGGTTTTTAAAAGGCGACACCAATGTTCAATATTTAAAAGACAATAAAGTGAGTATTTGGGATGAATGGTCAACAGCAGAACAAACTGCACGTTTTGGCCGTCCTGAAGGTGAGCTTGGCCCAGTCTATGGTCATCAATGGCGTAACTTTGGTGCCACTAAAAATAGCGACAACAGCTATAATCAAGATGGTTTTGACCAAATCAAATGGCTTATTAATGAAATTAAGACCAATCCAAATTCGCGTCGTTTGATTGTGTCTGGCTGGAATCCTAATGAAGCTGGACAAGTGGCACTGCCACCTTGTCATACTTTATTCCAATTCTTTGTCCATAATGGAAAACTGTCTTGCCAGCTGTATCAACGTAGTGCCGATGTGTTCTTGGGTGTACCGTTTAATATTGCTAGCTATGCCCTGCTGACCCATATGATCGCGCAAGTCTGTGATTTAGATGTAGGTGATTTTGTTTGGACAGGTGGCGATACGCATTTATATGCCAACCATTTTGAACAAGCACAATTACAGCTCACACGCGAACCAATGGGCCTGTGTCAACTTAAACTTAATCCTGAAATTAAAGATCTGTTTGAGTTTAAGTTTGAAGATATTGAAATTGTGGGTTATGAATCGCATCCGGGTATTAAAGCGCCTGTTGCAGTCTAAGACTTAAACGCGCTAGCTTATAAATCCCTCAATTGTTGAGGGATTTATTCTATGGTGTCTATTATTTTTATTAAACTTTAAACGCATTGAAAGAGTTGTTATGGCATTTCAAAATTTAGAAGTGGTGCATGTGGTTGCCATGGATCAACAGCATTGCATTGGTAAAGGCAACGACTTACCTTGGCATATTTCTGCAGACTTACAGCACTTTAAAGCCATTACCCAAGGTGGTGTGGTGGTAATGGGACGTAAGACTTTAGAATCTATGGGCCGAGCTTTACCTAAGCGTGTTAATTGGGTGATTACCCGTGATCAAAACTGGCAATTCTCAGGCACAAAAGTTGCTTACTCGATTGAAGAGGCTTTAACGCAAGCTGTCGCAGATGTAAAAACTTCAGAAAAACCCAATACTATTTTTATTATTGGGGGTGGTGAAATTTTTAAACAAACTTTAGATATTGCCGATCGTTTAGAACTGACGCATGTACAACTTGATGTACAAGGTGATGCACATTATCCGCAAATTCCATCTGAGTTTAAGAAAGTCGCGTCAGAACAACATATTGATGACAAAACTGGCATTGCTTTTGAGTTTGCCACTTATCAAAAATAAGGTTTTATTTGAAGCTCTTAAAGACTATGCGCCAGCCACATACTAAAACCTTCATGACTTGGCTATTACATAGTGGTTTTAGTTTATTTGTGCTGCTTTCATCGCTGTGGCTGTGTATCGCGCTGTGGGTGCAACAGCCTTTGGGCGTATTTTTCTCTCGAGTTTTGATTGGCATCTGGTTGGCTTTTGCTTTAAGCGTACTTGGGGTTTATGCCACCCATTTTTTTAACCGTAAAAAGGATGTGTTACTGTATATCTTGGGGTTTATCATGGCCTTAAGCTGGTATATCTCGCTCGAACCACAGCAAAATCGCGATTGGAACCCTGAAGTTGCACGTTTACTTCATTATGAACAACATGGCGATATAGTTAGCTTGCATAACGTACGTAACTTTGCTTGGCAGCCAGATGGCAGTTATATCGAACGCTGGGAAACTCGTCGCTTTGATTTAAGTCAAATCTCAGGCGTGAATATTATTACCTCTTATTGGATGGGGCCTCAAATCGCCCATACTCTCGTCAGCTTTGATTTTTATAATGCTGCTCCCATTACCTTTTCCATTGAAATCCGTAAAGAAAAAACAGAAGACTTCTCTGCAATTGGTGGCTTTTTTCGACAATTTGAACTCAGCCTCGTTGCGGCTGACGAAAAAGATATTATTTATACCCGTAGTCATATCCGTGCTGAGCAAGTGTATTTTTTTCCAGTTAAGATGGCAGCAGCTGAACGTCGCGCGCTGTTCCAAGAATATCTCCATAAAGCGGATCAATTGGCTCATACCCCAAAGTGGTATAACACCTTGACCAGTAACTGCACCACCTTAGTTTTTGATATGGTGCAGGCCGTCTCCAAACAAGCGCTACCTAGCGATTACCGCTTACTGGTTTCTGGCTATTTGCCCAATTACTTACATGATTTAAAAGTAATTGAGCCTAATATTGATATAGCCACCTGGTATCAACTGGCTCATGTAAATCCTAAAACTCATGGCCAACAGTTAACGAGTGCCCAATATTCTGCCCTGTTGCGCCAAGGTGTAGTTAAACCTTAATTTTTGTAATTTCTACTTACATTGTCATTATATTTGCATAAGATAAGCAAGTAATTCACGACAATAAGAGTATCTAACATGTTAAAAAAATTAATCACGGTTGCTATTTTAGGCACAACAGTGGCCATGACTGCGTGTTCGAGCACACCAATTCAAACAGGCCCTTCAGAAACCATTACACAGAGTAATCTATTGCAGTTGAAACATGGTACATGGATCCTCACCCATATTGGTGCCATGCAAGTGACCACCAAGCCAAGCACCACCAACATTCCAAGCTTACAATTTAGTACTGATGGTCGTATTTCAGGGGCCGATGGCTGTAACCGCTTAATGGGCAGCTATAGCGCAGGGCGTGATACCTTAAATCTGTCTCAAATTGCCACTACACGTATGGCCTGTATGGATAAGACCTATGTACCTGAAAAATATGTAGAAGCTTTAAATAAAGTCACCCATTATCAGGTGTATAATAAAACACTCAAATTATTAGACAAAAATGGTAATGCCTTGTTGCAATTTAGCAGCGCTGTGCAACCTCGCTAAAAAAAAGCCTGCTATTGCAGGCTTTTTGTACATTTGATTACATGATCAGATTGTACTTATATAAATTAAGCTTATATTAAAGCTTATAAATCAACAAAATTTGGGTTATATAACATGCAACAAGCTTTATTTGGCGGTGGCTGTTTCTGGTGCGTGGAAGCGGTATTTTTACGCTTACAAGGTGTCAAAAAAGTAACAAGTGGTTATGCTGGTGGCACGACTGAAAATCCAAGCTATGAACAAGTCTGTACAGGTGAAACCAATCACGCAGAAGTGTTATTAGTTGATTTTGACGAAACTGAAATTACTTACGCACAGTTGCTCGATGTGTTCTTTGCAACACATGATCCAACAACGTTAAACCGTCAAGGCGAAGATGTAGGTACACAGTACCGCTCGGTGATTTATTACTATAGCGATGAGCAAAAACAAGCCTCTGAACAGATGATTGCTAGCCTTAAAGCAGAAGGCTTAGACATTGTGACTGAGTTAAGCCCTGTACCAACGTTCTATCCTGCTGAAGATTATCATCAAAACTATTTTGAAAAGAATCCAACCCAAGGCTATTGCAACTTTGCCATTCCGCCAAAATTATTAAAGCTACACAATAAGTTTGCACATTTATTGCGTGACTAATATAAAAAAGGACTGCTAAGCAGTCCTTTTTTATGTTTATTTAATTATTTAACAAAAGTCGTCCAAACAAAATCTTGATCTTTGCCTTTAAGAGTCATTTTAAGCTGATCATCTTTATGTAAAGCTGCCACACCGGCAGGCGTGCCTGTCATCACCACATCGCCCGGATTTAAGCTAAAGACTTGGCTGATGTCTTTGAGTAGCTCAGCAATACTAAAAATCAGTAATCCGGTATCACCATGTTGGCGCAGTTCATCGTTAATTTCTAATGTATAGTGAATTTGATCCCATGCTGGCATATGGGCTACATCAACCCAATCACCTAGCATACAAGCACCATCAAAAGCTTTAGCACGTTCCCAAGGATGACCTTTGGCTTTTAATCGATCCTGTAAGTCACGTAAGGTTAAATCTAAACCCAAAGTCATTGCACCAATGGCGTGTAAAGCTTGTGCGCTATCCGTAACACGTGACAGTGGTTGGTCAATACGTAAAGACAGCTCACATTCATAATGACAACTGCCTAAATCCTGATTCCAAGTAATACCCTGTGCCAAATTACTTAAACTACTGGCTGGCTTTAAAAATAATACCGGTTGATCAGGTACAGCATTCCCTAACTCTTGGGCATGCGCTGCATAACTGCGTCCTACGCAGACAATTTTAGAAGCTGATGTTGTCATTATGAGTTCCTCTTATTTTTTACTAAAGGTATTACTAAAAATAGCCTGCTCATTCGCATCACGAAAAGCACGTTTGGGTACAATCACCACCATACGGCTTTTGAGTTCAAGCATATAGGTCAATTTACCTTCCGCAAAATTAACCACATCGCTATAAGCAATGGTCTTTGTCCCCCCATTGGCAAAGATTTGCGCGTGATCTTGGTATAAATCTAAACCTTGTTCACTTTTGCCAAATTGATATTTCACAAATTGACGTTTAAACATCATAGGTAAAAACCAATAGCGCATTAACATTTGTAACACGAGGAAAAATGCGCCCAGCGCCACGTAATAACGACCAACGCCATCAATCCCTAAATAAAAACCCCAGATTAAAATTGCAATACTCACCAAAGGGGTAATAAAACGGGTGATTTGTTTCTTGCCAAATGTGGCAAGGGCAAAACCATCTTGTGATTCTTCTAGATTTAAGTAATAACGCAGCGAGAGACTAGGTGAAGTGTCCGACATAGAAATATCAATAGCAAATAAAGTATGGGCAAATCTTACACCATAATTTCAAGCTTGTTGATGCTTCGTGATAGAAACAATAGACGTAAAAAAACCGCATCAATGTGCGGTTTTTTCAGAATTCTTATCAAGATTGGTGCGCTCAGAGAGATTCGAACTCCCGACCCCTTAGTTCGTAGCCAAGTGCTCTATCCAGCTGAGCTATGAGCGCGACGTCTTGATGAGGTGTATTATAGAGAAGTTTTAAAGCTTGTGAAGCCTTTTTTCACAAAAACCTAATCAACTGCACAGATATCAGCCGAATTGCTACTTTTTAGCTATTTATTAAGCAATTTTAACTAATTTAGGCTTACAAGCCGCACAAACACTCACCTTTTTGCCACTGCTGATTTGATAAAAATCATCCACTACACCATCTAAATTGTCTTGGCAGACAAAACAAGGTTTATTAGATAAATAAATGACTAAATCTAAATGTTGATATAGATGCTGTCCATCGCTATACAACTGCTGTAGCTGCGCTTGTTGTGGAAACATTCCTTGCCCCCTACATTTTTAAATCTCTATAAACTGAGTTTAATCAAACAGTGTTATAGGACAATAGTAATATCTACCAAAACATGGGCTTATCGCTAAAAATTAGGAAATTAGGAAATTAGGAAATTAGGAAATTAGGAAATTAGGAAATTAGGAAATTAGGAAATTAGGAAATTAGGAAATTAGGAAATTAGGAAATTAGGAAATTAGGAAATTAGGAAATTAGAGCAAAGTCAAATTTTAGGCACAAAAAAACCGCTGCTAAAGCGGTTTAATGTTCAAGTTGGTGCGCTCAGAGAGATTCGAACTCCCGACCCCTTAGTTCGTAGCCAAGTGCTCTATCCAGCTGAGCTATGAGCGCGTAACTTGTGTCGTCTTAACAGACTTACGTTTTTCATCTTTACTTATTGGTGCGCTCAGAGAGATTCGAACTCCCGACCCCTTAGTTCGTAGCCAAGTGCTCTATCCAGCTGAGCTATGAGCGCGACATAAGTAAAGTTGGCGGTGAGAGAGGGATTCGAACCCTCGATACAGTTGCCCGTATGCATCCTTAGCAGGGATGTGGTTTCAGCCACTCACCCATCTCACCGTAACGTGGTGGCAATATTATAGAGGAAATGCATTTCATGCAAGCACTGTCATGCAAAAAAGTGAAAAAAATCACCCAACAAGACATTTTTTAACCATCTTTTATTTTTTTTAGCTTTTACTGTTTATAAACTATCCGTTTATACAAAAAAACAAAGCGAAAACACATTATTGCAGCCAATTACGTGCAGTCTAGGCTGTGATGTCTTATGCTAAAGCCATCCACTGATAAGAAACTGAAGATATGATGAAAACTTGGGTCGATCCAGAAGCAAAGGCAGAAGCCGAACGTTACGATAATCCCATTCCAAGTCGTACTCTGATCCTAGAGACGATTACTCAATTAAAAAATCCACAGTCGCATGCTGACCTGGTGGAACAGTTTGAAATTGCCGATCAAAAAAGTATTGATGCCCTGCAACACCGATTAATTGCAATGGTACGCGATGGTCAGCTAATGAAGGATGGATTTAAGTTCCAGATTGCTGCTGAACAACCGACCCATGAAGCGACTGTCTATATCAATAGTAAAGGCTTAGGTACTGCGAATATTAGCGGTCACGATGATTTATTGTTACCTGAACGTGAATTACGCCAAGTGTTTAACGGCGACCGTGTCAAAGTCCGTCAAACTTCGGTTGACCGTAAAGGTAAAGCTTGGGGCTTTGTGACCGATGTGGTGCAACATCGCGTTAAACAAATCATTGGTAAAGTGTCGATGTATGATGGCGAATACTTTGTACAACCCAGTGCACCAAATAGCCATCAACCGATTACTTTAGAAAAAGAGTTGATCGAACACGCCAAAGTCAATCTAGGTGATTCAATTCGCGTCGCCATTGATACGTATCCGACTAAGGAAGAGTTTGCCACTGGGCATATTGTGCAGTCGATGGCCGATAAAGCCGATACTGAAATTATTATTCCACAAACGATTTTAGAGTTTGGCTTACCTTACGAATTCCCTGAGGACGTTATTAAAGAAGCCGAAAGTTTTAAAGAACCTACAGCCAAAGACCGTGAAGGTCGCATCGATTTACGTGATTTAGCCTTAGTGACGATTGATGGCGAAGATGCACGCGACTTTGACGATGCAGTGTATGCCGAAAAACGCGCAGGTGGTGGCTACCGTGTTGTGGTCGCGATTGCCGATGTCAGTCATTATGTACGTCCAGGTCAACCTTTAGATGATGAAGCAGTCGAGCGTGGTACATCAGTGTATTTCCCGCACTTTGTCTTGCCCATGCTGCCAGAAGCGCTCTCTAACGGTCTATGTTCGTTAAATCCAAACGTTGACCGCTTATGTATGGTGTGTGATTTAAAACTATCACGTGCAGGTCGTGTCACGGGTTATGAATTCTATCCATCTGTGATGCATTCTAAGGCGCGTTTAACTTATGACCAAGTAGCACAGTACTTTGATGGTGACAGTACAGCCATTACCGAAGACCGTAGCGTACGTAAGTCACTGAACACCCTGTTCCAACTCTATCAAGTGCTCAAAGTGCTACGTGCTGAACGTCATGCCATGGAATTTGAAACTGTTGAAACCTATATGACCTTTGATGAGCTCGGTGGCATTAATCAAATTCTGCCACGTAGCCGTAATGAAGCACATAAACTCATTGAAGAATGTATGTTATTGGCCAACGTAGCCGCTGCAGAATATGCGCTGAAAAATGAAGTGCCAATGTTGTACCGTATTCACGAGCCACCTGAATTCTCACGTATTCAAAAAGTGCGTGATTTTGTCAAACTACTCGGTTTATCGTTCCCAGAACAACCGACCCAAGCTGATTATCAAGCCGTAATTGACGCGACCAAAGAGCGTATTGATGCACCAAGTATTCATGCCGTGTTATTACGCTCTATGATGCAAGCTTATTATGGCCCAAATAACGCGGGTCACTATGGTTTGGCTTATGATGCCTATACGCACTTTACTTCGCCAATTCGTCGTTACCCAGATTTGCTGCTACATCGTGCCATTAAAGCCCATCTTAAAAATAAACCATCGCCATTATCAGGTGGTGCTTTAGATGAAGCGGGTACACATTTCTCAGCAACAGAACGTCGTGCCGATGAGGCTTCACGTTCTGTGACCACATGGCTCAAATGTCACTATATGCAGCAGCATGTTGGGGAAGATTTTGTTGGTCATATTACAGCTGTGGCTGAGTTTGGTTTGTTTGTCACCTTAAAAGATTTATATGTCGATGGCATGATTCATGTCAGTCAATTGGGTGATGATTTCTTTGTATTTGATCAGATGAGTCAAAGTTTAATTGGTCAAAATCATGGTCAAAGCTTTAGCTTAGGCGACGAAGTGAAAATTAAAGTCGCTGCGGTCAATTTAGAAGAGCGTAAAATTGACTTTGAGCTGTTACAGCAATTAAGTCATGCAGGTCGCCCAGTACGTAGTCGTGCGCCACGTAAAGCTGCACCGCGTGCTACGCCACGTCCTCGCCCACAAGTCACTGAACAAACCTTTAGTGAACGTCCAAGCAAAGGCGATACAGGCGAAGATGGTGAACAGCCCATTAAAAAGAAAAAGTCAAAATCTAAACCCAGTGCCTACAGTAAAAAGTCTGTTAAAAAACATGCAGGAAAATCTGAAGCGAAGGCTAAAGATAAGTTAAAGAAAAAGGCAAAAAAGAAAAAGTCCAATGCTAAGTCACAAAGTGACTAAATAAAAAAGAGCGCCACGGCGCTCTTTTTGTTGATCAGGCTTGATTTTATCGAACATAAGCCCTACATCTACTACTAAGACAAAATTGAGTAATTTAAACATGACATTACAACAGGCCACTTTGCCAGTGCCAAAATTCGACCAAATCAGCCTTGAACAATTACAACAACAAATCCAAACTGCCATTAGCCAAGGTCAACAATTCTTACAAGATTTAAGCAGCGTGCCTGAGAGTCAAGCTGCGCGTTTAAGCATCCTTGAACAACTTGATCAGCTCGAAAACAATATGAGTGAAGCATGGGGGGTGTTATCGCATTTAAATGCTGTCATGAACAATACTCAAACCCGTGAACTCTATCAAAGCCTGTTACCAAGCTTAAGTGCGTATTACACTGAGCTGGGTCAACATACTGTTTTATATCAAACCTTTGAACAAGTGCACGACTCCGCTGAATACCAGAATTTAAGTGCAGCACAACAAAGTGCGATTAAATTGGCCTTACGCGATTTTAAACTCTCAGGTGTGGCTTTAGAGGGTCAAGCCAAAAAACGCTATGCTGAAATTTCAGCACGTTTATCACAGCTTTCATCTGACTTTTCTAATCATGTTTTAGATGCCACGCAAGCCTATTTTAAGCCATTATGTCATGATGAACTCAAAGGCTTGCCAGAAAGTAGCGTTGAATTATTAAAGCAATATGGTCAACAACGTGAGCTTGAGCAACCTGTCGCAACGCTGGATTTCCCATCTTATCTGGCCATTATGACCTATGCAGAGGATCGTGCTTTACGTGAAACGCTATATAAGGCCTATACCACACGTGCTTCAGATCAATCTGCGCAAACAGAATTTGATAATACCGATGTCATGCAAGAAATCTTAAAGCTGCGTCAAGAAATGGCGGCTTTACTGGGTTTCAACAACTACGCCGAGCTATCACTTGCCAGCAAAATGGCGCCGGATGTGGCGACTGTACAAAAGTTCTTAGAAGATTTAGCCGAGCATGCCCGTCAGCCTGCAACGCAAGAAATGAGTGAATTAAAAGCAATTGCGGCAGCAGATGGTATTACAGATTTACAGCCTTGGGATACCACTTTCTATTCAGAAAAACTCAAAGTTCAGCAATTTAATTTATCGCAAGAAGCGTTAAAACCCTATTTCCCAGCACCAAAAATCTTGCAAGGCTTATTTAGCATTGTGAAACGTTTATATGGTATTGATGTGGTTGAACGTCAGGCACCTGTTTGGCATGCTGATGCGCGTTATTTTGAGCTTGAAGATCAAGGGAAAGTCCTAGGTGGCTTCTATTTTGACCTGTATGCACGTAGTGGCAAACGTGGTGGTGCATGGATGAGTGGTTTCCGTTCACGTATGCAAAGCCAACAAGGCTTACAAAAACCAATTTGCTATATGGTGTGTAACTTCACCCCACCGGTTGGCAATCAACCTGCCTTACTGACCCATGATGAAGTCATCACCTTATTCCATGAATTTGGCCATGGTCTGCATCATATGCTTACTGAGGTAGATAATATCTCTGTAGCAGGCACGCACGGCGTAGCATGGGATGCTGTTGAGCTACCAAGTCAGTTTATGGAATTTTGGGCATGGGATCAGGAAAGCTTAAACTTGCTTAGTGAGCATATCGAAACACAGCACACTCTACCTGCCGATTTACTCAAATCTCTATTAGATGCGCGCTTCTTCCAATCAGGAATGCAAACTTTACGTCAAATTGAATTTGCTTTATTCGATTTAAATATTCATCAAACGAATCCTGCATTGGATGCACAAGGTATCCAAAATACTTTAGATGCTATCCGAGCCAAATTTAGTGTAGTGCCGTCTGTATCTTATAACCGTTTCCAACATAGCTTTAGCCATATTTTTGCGGGTGGTTATGCTGCAGGCTACTATTCATATAAGTGGGCGGAAGTGCTCGCCAGTGATGCTTTTGATCGTTTTGAACAAGAAGGTATTTTTAATACCCAAACCGGTCAGGAATTCCGTAAAGCCGTACTTGCTGTAGGCGGTCGTGATAGCGCCTTAGATGCCTTTGTCAATTTCCGTGGCCGTGAGCCTAAGATTGAAGCGCTATTACGTCATCAAGGTTGGACGAATAAGGTTTAAAGCGCGTAAAATACGCTTCAATTTCTAAGGATAAGGTGAGGATCATGACCATGAAGCGTCGTTTTATTGCAGGTGCTAAATGTCCACGCTGTGAAGCCCAAGACCGTATTGTGATGCTCACAACAGCCGATGCTGAATGGATTGAGTGTATTGAATGCGACTACTCAGAGAATCGCCCAACTGAGGTTGAAGAACCGCAAATGCCTGAGCTTCCAGATGAAATTGGTGTGATTCAATTTAAACCACGCCAAAAATAATCGTATGCAGCGTCAAAGTTCATCACTACTTTGGTGGATGATTGTTTTACTTACCGCAATCAGTATTGCGGTAAGTAGTTATCTCTTTTTAAAACAAAAGACTGAGCCATCTGCGCTCAACGACGCTTCACAGCAAACGCAACTGTTTAAGACAGATGTAAATCCTGCATCTACACCCAAACTAGATGTACCTAAATTTCAAGCGACTCCCAATCAAGTTTTAATCGAAGAAGAATTACTCAGTGAGGCTATTCCAGAAGACGCCAGCTTGGCACAGGAAGAAATTGCTAAACAACTTGATCTTCAGCAACAACTCATCGCGCAAGAAGAAGCCTTACAACAGCAACATCTAACTGCTGATGAATTGATTCGCCTGAAAGAACAGCAGATTAAATTACTAGAACAACTACTTGCCGAATAAGAACATACAAATCTGCTGTCATGTTGCGTTAAACTGAAGCAAACACTACGCGATCTTTGCCTGATGCCTACCCCTGCTTCCTCTCAACTTATTAAAGCACTGGCTTGTCTGACTTTAGCTGCATTTTTATTTTCGGTGATGGGGGTCTGTATTCGTTATGCATCACAGAGTGTAGATAACGCTACCATTGTGTTTTTTCGCAACTTTATTGGTGTATTTATTTTTCTACCCCTGCTAATTAATAAGGGGCTAAGCTTCTTTAAAACTGAAAAATTATGGATGCACACTTGGCGCTCTGTGGTCGGTTTAACTGCCATGTATGGCTTTTTCTATGCCATTGCCCATCTTAAACTTTCAGATGCCATGGTATTTACCTATTCATCTCCCATTTTTATTCCGCTGATTGCTTGGTTATTCTTAAGAGAAAAAATCACGCCCAGTATGTTAGTTGCCGCAGGCCTAGGTTTAGTAGGTGTATTATGCGTTGCCAAGCCTGATAGTGGACTATTTAACCTGATGTCAGGCATTGGTTTAGGTGCAAGCCTCTTGGCCGCTATGGCCTTTGTTACCGTGCGTGCCTTAACAGCCACTGAACCACCAGAGCGGATTGTGTTTTATTTTTGCTTGATTGGCACACTTATTTCAATGTTACCTATGTTTTGGTTATGGCGACCTTATACTGGGCTAGAATTAAGTTTACTCATTACAGCTGGCTTACTGGCCAATATTAGCCAACTGTTTTTATCACATGCTTATAAATTAGCACCTGCCGGACAAATTGGCCCTGTAAATTATATTGCGATTATTTTTGCTGGAATCTGGGGCTATGTATTTTGGCAAGAGTTGCCCGATGGTTTAAGTTTAATTGGCTTTAGCTTAATTCTAGTTGCAATTTTACTGTGCAGTCCGCTATTTAAAAAACGCACTAATACAGCTTAGCCAATACCTTTAAACGTTTCCAGTCTTGCCAAGACAATTGATCACACCAAATGGCTAAAGGCGGATGTTGTTGAAAAAATATAATAATATATAGCCCATGATCGATGATTTTTTTAATTTGATCACGCTGCTGCTTGTCGTTTTGCTTGCTTAAGGTCCAATCCTGTTCGGCTAAATAGTCAAGTTGAAGGATGCGATCTTGATTATAAAAATATAAGTAACTTAAGACCAAGAGCAGTATGCCAGCGCCCAATAGCCATAGGCTCAGTGTCATTGCCAATACAGCAATGATCACTGAAGCAAGCACAAACTGAAAACATAACGCTAAATAACTACGTTTCAGTTGAAAGCAGCTGTTAGCCATGAACGTAATGTTTAAGCTTATTAATTAAGGCACGCATTGCTGGACGTGGTGGCTCAGACACCTCCATAAACCAGTCTAATAAATCCGGATCTTCTTGTTCCACCAAGGCAGCAAAGGTGGCTTTTTCTTCAGCATCTGCTTGTAAATAATAGTTTTTCACATAAGGATCGAAATATACATCAATTTCTTTTAACCCACGACGCGCACGATAAATTACCTTACGTTCTTCTAAACTCATTTCTTGCATTGCATTTTCCAACAGTAACGATCTATTTTTAAGTGTAACCGATTTAAAAGCTGATGTTCAGTGCTTAAAAAACAAAGTGCCATCATCAAAGCTTGCTTTACGCAAATGCTTTTGATCTGCAAAATAATTATGCTCAGTTAACCAAGGCGCATGACTACCCTGCTTAGGCAATAAATGCCTTGCCCGCTGAATATAACCAGAATTCAGCCCGTCCATAATGGTCTGCTCAGTCATCTGTATATCGGCGCTGCTCGCAAGCACTTGGCTGTAGGCATTTTTTTGCATAAAGCGCCAAAGACGACATAAATACTGTGCAACTAAATCTACTTTCAAGGTCCATGAGGCATTGATATAACCAATAATAAGGGCAAAGTTGGGCACATCATTAATTAAAGTACTGTGATAAAGCATACGCTGAGCTATATCAATTGGCTGATCATCTACATACAACTGCAAGCCACCTAAAACCTGTAAATTTAAACCGGTAGCACTCACAATGAGATCCGCATCTAAATATTGTCCTGACTTTAAAATTAAACCATGTTGGCTCAATTCAGCAATTTCGTCTGTGATAATCGTGGCTTGCTGAGTGTTTAAGGTTGCAAATAAATCACCATCAGGCACTACACATAGACGTTGCTGCCATGGCATATAGTGCGGCTGAAAGTGCCTTAAATCTCGCCTATTTTGTAATTGGCGATCAACTTGCTTAAGCAGTAACTTTTTTAATAATCTAGGCTGCTTCTGCGCAACATAATATAAACTACGCTGAGTCAAAATATTACGACCGCGAACAATTTGATAGGCTAACTTGTCTGGCAGTTGAGCGCGCAAGCTTTGATATAAACGATCCTCAGCTGCAACACTCACGACATAACTAGGTGAGCGTTGTAGCATAGTGACATGGGCTGCGCCGCCTTTCACCAAGGCAGGCACTAAAGTCACTGCTGTCGCCCCACTCCCAATGACTACGATTTTTTTATTTTTATAATCGAGCTCCTGTGGCCAATGCTGCGGATGAATCAGTTGTCCTTGAAAATTTTCTTGACCCTGAAAATAAGGTTGATAGGGATTTTGATAGTCATAATAGCCCGTACAGCCCACCACAAATTGCGCCCAGATTTCAGAGCAGCGACCTGTCGAATCTTGAAGGCTTAATTTCCAGCATTTTTTATCCGAATAATAATGTGCCTGCATGACACGCGTATTAAATTGCATCTGGGCTTTGAGTTGATACTCCTCAACCACTTCCTGCAAATAATTTTGGATCGATACAGCATCAGCCAGTAAAGTATTTTTATTCCAAGCTTTAAAAGCAAAGCCAAATGTCGCCATGTCTGAATCAGAGCGAATACCCGGGTATTTAAATAAATCCCAAGTACCACCAATGCAATGACGCGCCTCTAAAATTAGAAATTTTTGCTGCGGGTTATTTTTTTTTAGATGAACGGCAAGACCAATACCGGAAATTCCAGCACCAATAATAACGGTGTCTATGACTTGTGGATGCATTGCTCATCCTTAACTGAGCTTAAACAGCATTTTATGATCTAGAAAAATAATTGTTAGAAGAGTTTTAGTTACAAAAAGACAATAAAAAAGACCGGTGAAACACCGGTCTTTTTTAGAACAACTGAACAGTTCTTGCGAAATTATTTAACTTCGCGATCTACTAGTTCAACGTAAGCCATCGGTGCAGCATCACCTGCACGGAAGCCCGCTTTAAGAACACGTAGATAACCGCCGTTACGCTCTTTGTAACGAGGGCCAAGAACGGTAAATAATTTACCAACAGTTGCTGCTGAACGAGTACGAGCAAACGCTAAACGGCGGTTTGCAACAGTATCGTTTTTAGCTAAAGTGATTAAAGGCTCAGCTACACGACGTAACTCTTTTGCTTTAGGCACAGTAGTTTTGATTAACTCGTGCTCGAACAAAGAATTAGCCATGTTTTGGAACATCGCTTTGCGATGACTGCTTGTACGGCCTAATTTCACACCACTATTACGATGACGCATGGTGATAGTCCTACTTAATTAACGGCTACGATAGGCAAAGCGATCGTCCATGCGGAGGCTAGCCGGTGGCCAGTTCTCTAAACGCATGCCGAGCTGTAAGCCTTTCGATGCCAGAACATCTTTGATCTCAGTAAGCGACTTTTTACCAAGGTTAGGAGTTTTGAGTAACTCAACCTCAGTGCGCTGAACAAGATCACCAATGTAGTAAATGTTTTCTGCTTTCAAACAGTTAGCAGAACGAACAGTAAGCTCTAGATCATCTACTGGACGAAGCAAGATTGGATCAACTTCCTCGCGAGGTTCTTGAGCAACTGGTGCTTGATCTTTTTGCAGGTCAACAAAAATCGCGATTTGTTGTTGCAAGATCGTTGCTGCCTTACGAATTGCTTCTTCAGGATCAACAGTACCATTTGTTTCAAGATCAATGATCAGTTTATCAAGGTCAGTACGTTGTTCTACACGAGCGTTTTCCACTGTGTAAGACACACGTTTGATCGGGCTATAAGAAGCATCTAACTGTAAGCGACCTACAGGGCGAGTTTCGCCTTCAGGGAAGCGTGAGTCAGAAGTCTCATAACCACGGCCTTGAGCAACTTTAAGGCGCATTTTAAGATTGCCAGTAGCACTTAATGTGCCGATCAAATGCTCAGGGTTAACCACTTCAACATTATGAGGTAAACGAAGATCAGCGGCAGTTACGTCGCCAGGACCTTGTTTCTCTAATGTTAAATAAGCTTCATTTTGATCGAACAGCTTAATAGACAATCCTTTTAGGTTCAGCAAGAGCTCGACGATGTCCTGCTGCAAGCCTTCCAAAGTACTGTACTCGTGCTCAACACCTTCAATCTCTACTTCAACCACAGCTGCGCCAGGTAAAGAAGAAAGAAGGATGCGACGTAAAGCATTGCCCAGAGTATGACCAAAGCCACGCTCTAAGGGTTCTAGAATAACTTTTGCCGAGGTCCCGCTTGCCGCTTCGACCTTGATCGCTTGCGGAGTTAGAAACTCATTTGCAGTACGCGTCATTATTGCTACCTCAAGGATTATTTAGAATACAATTCTACAATCAAGCTTTCGTTGATTTCAGCAGGTAAATCAGAACGATCAGGTGCAGATTTGAATGTACCTTCAAGTTTTGAATGATCTACTTCGATCCATGAAGCTGTACCACGTTGAGCAGCTAATTCAATTGCGTTTTTGATACGTAATTGTTGTTTAGCGCCTTCGTGAACTGCAATCACGTCACCAGCTTTAACTTGGATAGAAGCGATGTTAACGCGACGACCATTTAAAGTGATTGAACGGTGAGATACTAACTGACGAGCTTCTGCACGTGTAGAACCAAAACCCATACGATAAACAACGTTATCAAGACGGCTTTCAAGTAACTTTAATAAGTTCTCACCAGTTGCGCCTTTAACACGAGCTGCTTCTTTGTAGTAGTTACTAAATTGACGTTCTAAAACACCGTACATACGACGTACTTTTTGTTTTTCACGTAATTGTAGTGAGTACTCAGATTGTTTGCTACCACGAGCGCCGCCATGTTGACCAGGCGCTTTAGCATGTTTTTTAGTCTTAACGTCAAACGGTTTAACGCCAGATTTTAATTGCAGGTCTGTCCCTTCGCGGCGAGAGAGTTTGCATTTTGGACCAATATAACGAGCCATGAATGTTTCTCCTTACACGCGACGTTTTTTAGGTGGACGGCAACCGTTGTGAGGAATTGGTGTCACATCGGTAATGCTGTTAATCTTATAACCCACTGCGCCTAATGCACGAACCGCAGATTCACGACCTGGACCAGGACCTTTTACAAGGACGTCCAAGTTTTTCAAACCGTAGTCTAAAGCTGCTTTACCAGCAACTTCAGCAGCTACCTGAGCAGCGAACGGAGTTGATTTACGTGATCCACGGAAGCCTTGTCCACCTGAAGTGGCCCAAGCCAATGCATTACCTTGACGATCGGTAATCGTTACAATGGTGTTATTAAAAGACGCGTGAATGTGTGCAACACCTTCAGAGACGGTACGAGTGACCTTCTTGCGTGTGCGAGTATCTTTAGCCATCTTTTAGCTTCCAGAAATCTTACTTTTTAATCGGTTTGCGCGGACCTTTACGGGTACGTGCGTTAGTTTTTGTGCGTTGACCGCGGACAGGCAAGCTACGACGATGACGAAGACCACGGTAGCAGCCTAAATCCATTAAACGTTTAATGTTCATGGAAATTTCGCGACGTAAGTCACCTTCGGTAGGAACCTTAGCAACTTCTGCACGAATCGCATCAAGCTGAGCATCGTCCAACTCACGAATCTTAGTAGTTGTTTCGATACCAACAGCAGCTAAGATTTGCTTAGCAGTGTGGCGACCGATACCAAAGATATACGTAAGGGAGATAACAGCATGCTTGTTATCCGGAATGTTTACACCGGCAATACGAGCCATTCACTTTCTCCAAAAAGGCAGTAGAGATAATCAACCGCCCCACAAAAATCTTGAGGGGCGGATAATAACCTAATTAGCCTACTGAAATCAACAGGTCTTGATTAGATTAACCTTGACGCTGCTTATGACGAGGTTCTGCGCTACAAATTACGCGAATAACCCCATTACGACGGATAACTTTACAGCTACCACAAATTTTCTTTACAGAAGCTTGTACTTTCATGATGAAACCTCTAAGTGCGCTTATCCCTTAGGATGAGCAGTCGTTTTTCTCATTAGGGTTTGATTATCATATTGATGCGAGGTGAGATGAGCTTGTAGCTGAGCCATAAAGTCCATCACCACAACAACTACAATCAGTAACGATGTGCCCCCTAAGCTAAATGGAATACCAAATGAGCTTTGTAGCACCATTGGCATCAAACACACCACTGTAATGTAGATCGCGCCAATAAAGGTCAAACGATTGAGAATATGATCTAAGTAACGAGCAGTTTGCTCACCTGGGCGTATACCGGGCACATAAGCTCCACTACGCTTTAAATTCTCGGAAACTTCTTTCGGGCTAAATACTAGCGCAGTATAGAAATAACAGAAGAAGATAATTAACGCACCAAAGAGTACCAAATATAGTGGTTGTCCAGGCGACAAAACGAGTGCCAAATCTTGTAGGCCACGCTTAATTAAACCTGCATCAGGATCGGCACTACCGACCCACTGACCTAAGCTCGCTGGGAACAAAAGCAATGAGCTGGCAAAAATTGCCGGAATCACACCCGCCATATTAATTTTTAATGGCAAATGTGTCTGTTGCGCGGTAAACACACGACGACCTTGTTGTTTTTGAGCATAGTTTACCGGAATACGACGTTGCGCTTTCTCGATAAACACGATTGCTGCCAATACCGCTAATGATAACAGAGCGAAGATCGCTAAGCCAATTAAACTTGACTGTCCGCTGTCAATAGAGGTGAAAGATTGCATTACCAATGTTGGCAAGCCTGCAACAATACCCGCGAAGATAATCATGGAAATACCATTACCTACCCCGCGTTCAGTGATCTGCTCACCCAACCACATCAAGAACATTGTACCCGCAACCAATGAAGTGACGGCTGGAATGTAAAAAGCAAGTCCTGACGTTAAGGTAATCCCTTGACTAATCAGACCTGCACACATACCAATCGACTGCACTAAGGCTAAGAACAGCGTTCCTTGTCGTGTATATTGGTTAATCTTACGCTTACCCTGCTCGCCTTCTTTTTTCAAAGCTTCGAGCGATGGAACCACCGTTGACATTAACTGCACAATAATAGAGGCAGAAATGTAAGGCATAATCCCAAGAGCAAGAATAGACATTCGCTCTAATGCACCACCTGAGAACATATTAAACAAACCCAGGATTGTGCCTGAGTTTGCATTAAATAAATTCTCAAGGGCAGCATTATCGATACCCGGTACTGGAATATGCGCTCCTAGTCGAAAGACCAGCAGCGCACCAATGAGAAACATCATTCGGCGAATAATTTCACGATATTTCACGTGAAATGGCTGACCTTTCATCATGTTAACATGACCTGTAGAACTAGGAGTCATAGACACTGGAGATTACTCCTCGACTTTACCGCCAGCAGCTTCAACAGCAGCTTTAGCGCCTTTAGTCAACACAACACCTTGAATAGTGAATGCGCGAGTAATTTCACCAGAAAGTACGATACGAGCACGTAACATATCTTTACGTACAACGTTTGCAGCTTTTAAAGTTTCAAGAGAAACGATATCGCCTTCAACTTTGTTAAGCTCAGATAAACGTACTTCAGCAGTTTTCAATGCCTGTTGGCTAGTGAAGCCGAATTTAGGCAAACGACGATAAAGTGCTGTTTGACCGCCTTCGAAACCAGGACGAGTACCACCGCTCTTACGTGAGTTTTGACCTTTGACACCACGGCCACCAGTCTTACCAACGCCAGAACCGATACCACGGCCTAAACGAAGGTTGTCACGTTTAGCACCTTCTGCAGGTGCAATTGTATTTAAACGCAGAGTCATGGCTTATTCCTCTACACTAACCATATAGTATACTTGGTTGATCATACCACGGTTAGAAGGCGTATCTTGCACTTCTACAGTATGACCAATACGACGCAGACCTAAACCTTGAAGGCTAAGCTTGTGATTTTTCAAGCGGTGCGATGCAGATTTAGTCTGGGTAACTTTAATCGTTTTCATGATTGATTACCCTTGAATTTGTTCTACTGATAAACCACGTTTCGCAGCAACTTTCTCAGGAGAAGTCATATCACGCAAACCATTGAAAGTCGCGTTTACTACGTTAGCAGCGTTAGTAGAACCATAACATTTAGTCAGTACGTTACGTACACCCACAGCTTCTAGAACTGCACGCATAGCACCACCAGCAATTACACCAGTACCTTCAGAAGCAGGTTGCATGTAAATGCGGCTTGCGCCGTGACGAGCGTTGATCGGGTGTTGAACAGTACCGTCAACAAGGTCAACAGTAATCATGTTACGACGAGCAGCTTCAAGTGCTTTAGAAATAGCAGCTGGAACTTCACGTGCTTTACCACGACCAAAACCTACGCGACCATTACCATCACCCACAACAGTTAATGCTGTGAAAGAGAAGATACGACCACCCTTAACAACTTTGGCAACACGATCAACGGCTACCAGCTTTTCAACAAGACCTTCGTTTTGTTCAACTTTAGCCATGATTAGAACTCCAAGCCGTTTTCACGAGCAGCATCAGCCAAGGCTTTGATACGACCATGATATTTGAAACCAGAACGGTCAAATGCAACTTTAGTTACACCAGCAGCTTTCGCACGCTCTGCAATTAAAGCACCAACTTTTTGAGCCGCTTCAACGTTACCAGTTGTACCAGCACGTAGAGTAGCGTCTAAAGTAGAAGCTTGCGCTAATACTTTGCCACCATCTGCTGAGATAACTTGAGCATAGATGTGACGCGGAGTGCGGTTTACACACAAACGAGTCGCACCCAACGCACGGATGTGCAAGCGTGTGCTTTTCGCACGACGCAAACGGGATTGTTTCTTTTCGTTCATAAGAACCTCGCGCCTTATTTCTTCTTAGCTTCTTTACGAAGTACAACTTCGTCAGAATAACGAACACCTTTACCTTTATACGGCTCTGGTGGACGGTAACCACGGATATCTGCAGCAACTTGACCTAGAGCAGCTTTGTCAGCTGATTTAAGTACGATTTCAGTTGCTGTAGGAGTTTCAGCAGTTACACCTTCAGGAAGGTTGTAATCGATCGGGTGAGAGAAACCAAGGTTAAGGTTAACAACGTTACCTTTAACCGCAGCTTTATAACCAACACCGATAAGCTGTAACTTACGTTCGAAACCTTCGCTAACACCTTTTACAAGGTTGTTAAGCACAGCGCGAGCAGTACCAGCTTGCATCCAAGCGTCTTTCGACTCAGCTTTTGGAGCAATAACTAGAGTACCGTCTTCCTGTTTAAGCTCGACCAGCGCATGCAGGTTGAAAGACAATGTACCTTTAGTGCCTTTCACTTCGACCTGCCGGCCGTTCTGAGTAACTGTAACACCGTTAGGTACAGTTACTGGGGCTTTAGCCACACGAGACATGAGGAATCACCTATTAAGAAACAAAAGCAATAACTTCACCACCGATGCCCGCAGCACGTGCAGCGCGATCAGTCATGATGCCTTTGCTTGTAGAAACAATTGCAATACCTAAACCTTGCTTAACGCTTGGAAGTGCATCTTTACCGCGATATTGACGTAGACCAGGACGGCTTACGCGTTTCACAGTTTCGATAACTGGTTTGCCTTCGAAATATTTTAAAGTCAAAGTAAGCGTTGCTTTACCTTCGGCATCAGCAACCGCTACTTCAGCGATATAACCTTCTTGTTTAAGAACGTTAGCGATCGCAACTTTTAACTTAGAGTTTGGCATAGAAACAGTTTGTTTCTTCGCCATTTGCGCGTTACGAACACGTGTTAACATGTCGGCAACGGTATCTTGCATACTCATTTATAGTGCTCCTTACCAGCTTGCCTTAACAACGCCAGGTACATCACCTTGCATTACTGTATCACGTAGTTTGTTACGGCTTAGACCGAACTTACGGAAGTAACCGTGAGGACGACCAGTCAAACCACAACGGTTACGTAGACGTACTGGAGATGCATTACGTGGTAATGCTTGTAATTTCATCATCGCTTCGAAACGTTCTTCGTCTGATGCATTTACGTTTGCAATCGTTGCTTTTAATTCAGCACGTTTTGCAGCAAATTTTGCAACAGTAGCTTCGCGTTTCAATTCGCGATTAATCATACCTTTCTTAGCCATATCGACCTCTTATTTGAACGGGAAGCCGAATGCACGCATAAGCGCACGGCCTTCGTCATCGGTGCGAGCAGTCGTAGTAATGGTAATGTCCATACCACGAATACGATCAATCTTATCAAAATCGATTTCAGGGAACATGATTTGTTCCTTAAGACCCATTGAGTAGTTACCACGACCGTCGAATGATTTCGCAGAGAAACCACGGAAGTCACGGATACGAGGGATCGCGATAGAGATCAAACGGTCTAAGAATTCGTACATACGTTCGCCGCGTAAAGTAACTTTACAACCAATCGGCCAACCATCACGGATTTTGAAACCAGCGATTGATTTACGCGCTAATGTAAGCACTGGTTTTTGACCAGCAATTGCTTGCATATCAGCTAAAGCACCATCAAGGAGTTTTTTGTCAGCAGAAGCTGCACCAACACCCATGTTGATAGTAATTTTTGTAATGCGTGGAATTTCCATCACATTCTTAACGCCCAATACTTCTTGTAACTGAGCTTTAAGTTCGTCGTTGTAACGTGTTTTAAGTCTGGCCATAGCCTAATTCAACCTATTACTTCGCTACCGCCACTGATTCACCAGTAGATTTGAATACGCGAGTTTTCACGCCTTCTACTACTTGGTAACCAACACGGTCAGCCTTTTGGGTTGCAGCATTAAAAATTGCCACGTTTGAGATATGAAGCGTAGCTTCTTGTGTAACGATAGCGCCTTCAGCACCCGTTGCACGGTTCGGCTTTTGATGCTTCTTAACCAAGTTCAAGCCTTCAACAAGAACGCGGTCATTAGAAACTGACAATACAGTACCCTGTTTGCCTTTTTCTTTACCTGCGATCACAATTACTTGATCGCCCTTTTTAATCTTAGCCATGAGTGCCTCTTATAGAACTTCAGGAGCCAATGAAATAATTTTCATGAACTGTTCAGTACGAAGTTCACGAGTCACTGGTCCGAAAATACGAGTCGCAATCGGCGCTTTGTTGTTGTTCAAAATAACAGCAGCGTTATCGTCGAAACGAATCACTGAACCGTCTGCACGACGGATGCCGAATTTTGTACGTACAACTACAGCATTCATCACGTCGCCTTTTTTAACACGAGCGCGTGGAATTGCTTCTTTTACAGTAACTTTAATGATGTCGCCAACAGAAGCATAACGACGATGTGAACCACCAAGTACTTTGATACATTGTACGCGGCGAGCACCACTGTTGTCTGCTACGTCGAGCATACTTTCGGTTTGAATCATTGCCCTACTCCAAAACCGAGCAACATCGGTCAGAATTTCGAAAGGCTCAAAGAGTACTCGAAATTGACCGATGATGCAAGAACGTTAATTACTCAGCTGCTGCTTCAATAACTTCAACTAAAGTCCAAGACTTAGTTTTAGACATTGGGCGGCATTCTTTGATTGTTACAACATCACCAGCTTTAGCTGTGTTGTTTTCATCATGAGCGTGTAATTTTGTTGAACGGCGGATTGATTTGCCATACAACGGGTGTTGAACGCGGCGTTCGATAAGAACAACGATAGACTTGTCCATCTTGTCGCTTACTACTTTGCCTGTTAACGTGCGAACTGTTTGCTCACTCATTGTCCGTTCCCCTGTTTTTCGGTAAGGAGGGTCTTAATACGAGCAATAGTTTTACGAGTTAACGCAACTTCATGCGATTTACCCAATTGACCAGTTGCTTTCGCCATACGAAGACGGAATTGGTTAAGCTGTTGCTCATCAAGCAAAGCTTTCAACTCTTCTACCGACTTTTCACGTAGATCTTTAGTTTTCATTACATCACCGTCTTAGTAACGATAGTCGTTTTGAACGGAAGTTTAGCAGCAGCAAGAATAAATGCTTCACGCGCTAATTCTTCGTTTACGCCATCAATTTCGTACAAGACTTTACCTGGTTTGATTTCACAAACCCAGTATTCCACAGAACCTTTACCTTTACCCATACGAACTTCTAATGGTTTATTAGTGATCGGTTTGTCTGGGAAAACACGGATAAAGATCTTACCACCACGTTTAATACGACGGCTGATTGTACGACGAGCTGCTTCGATTTGACGTGCAGTCATACGACCACGTTCAAGCGATTTAAGCGCGATAGTACCGAAAGATACTGAGCTACCGCGATGCGCAAGACCAGTGTTACGGCCTTTTTGCACCTTACGGAATTTCATACGTTTAGGTTGCAACATGGATTATTCTCCTTTTTCAGCAGAACGATCATTGCGACGACCACGACGCTCTTGACCTTCACCACGACCGCGACCGCGTTTAGCTGGACGTTCTTCAGCAGGAGCTGGGTTCATGACTTGTTTCATGCCACCAAGGATCTCACCGCGGAATACCCAAACTTTAACACCAATCGTACCGTAAGTAGTCTCAGCACGTACTGAAGAGTAGTCGATGTCCGCACGAAGTGTATGTAGAGGTACACGACCTTCACGATACCATTCTGTACGAGCGATCTCAGCACCACCTAAACGGCCTGAAACTTCAACTTTAATACCTTTAGCACCAGCACGCATAGAGTTTTGAACCGCACGCTTCATAGCACGACGGAACATTACACGTTTTTCTAATTGAGAAGCGATACCTTCAGCAACTAGACGCGCGTCTAAGTCTGGACGATCGATTTCGTTGATGCTTACTTGCGCAGGAACACCCATAATAGATGTTAATTCGCGTTGTAATTTCTCAATGTCTTCGCCTTTTTTACCGATAACGATACCAGGACGAGCAGTGCTAATAGTAATTTTAGCAGCGCCAGTAGGACGTTCGATAAGAATGTTGCTTACCATTGCGTTCTTAAGTTTTTTGTTTAAAAACTCACGAACTTGCAAATCTTTAAGCAAGTATTCAGCGTATTGTTTCGGACTCGCATACCAGTTAGCGTTATGACGTTTCACAACACCTAGGCGGATACCGATTGGATGAACCTTCTGACCCATATCAAACCCCTACCTTAACGGTGATGTGACAAGTACGCTTAGTAATACGATCTGCACGGCCTTTAGCACGTGGCATAATACGTTTTAGGCTCATGCCTTCATCAACGTAGATCGTAGAAACTTTAAGATCGTCTACATCTAAACTGTTATTATGTTCAGCGTTTGCAATCGCAGATTCCAATGCTTTTTTAACTAAAACAGCAGCTTTTTTGTTGCTGAAGTTTAAAATGTTTAAAGCATGCGCAACAGATTTGCCGCGGATCAAGTCTGCAACCAAACGTGCTTTTTGTGCCGAGATAGCGGCACCGCGTAATTTAGCAGTAACTTCCATCATAGCACCTTAGCGTTTAGATTTCTTGTCAACACCGTGACCACGATAGGTACGAGTTGGCGCGAATTCACCGAGTTTATGACCAACCATATGTTCAGATACGATTACTGGAACATGGTTACGGCCATTATGAACAGAAATTGTTAAACCAACAAAATCCGGGAGGATCATCGAACGACGCGACCAAGTTTTGATCGGCTTACGGTTATTAGCCGCGATAGCCGCTTCAACCTTAGCGAACAAGTGCGCATCGACGAATGGGCCTTTTTTCAGAGAACGAGGCATTGTCAGATTCCTTTACTTGTTACTTAACGCGACGGTCGCGAATAATCATCTTAGTCGTACGCTTGTTGGTACGTGTCTTGTACCCTTTAGCTTTTTGACCCCATGGGCTTACAGGTTGAATACCTTTGTTACGCCCTTCACCACCACCGTGTGGATGGTCAACTGGGTTCATCGCCATACCACGAACGGTAGGACGAACACCACGCCAGCGTGATGCACCAGCTTTACCTAGTGAACGAAGGTTGCTTTCTGAGTTAGATACTTCACCTAACACAGCACGGCATTCAACGTGAATTTTACGCATCTCGCCTGAACGAAGACGAACGATAGCGTAAGAACCGTCACGACCCAACAATTGAACTGAAGTACCAGCAGAACGAGCTAATTGCGCGCCTTTACCGATTTTAAGTTCGATGTTGTGAAGAGTAGAACCGATAGGCATGTTGCGAAGCGGTAAGCAGTTACCTGGACGAATTGGAGCATCGTTACCAGATTGTACTTTATCGCCAGCGCGAAGGCCTTTAGGCGCGATGATGTAACGACGTTCACCATCAGCATACAATACAAGTGCAATGTGTGCAGTACGGTTAGGATCGTATTCAATACGCTCTACAGTTGCAGGAATACCATCTTTGTTACGTTTGAAGTCAACTAGACGGTAGTGCTGCTTATGACCGCCACCAACGTGACGAGTCGTGATGTGACCGTTGTTATTACGGCCGCCAGTACGCTTTTTAGCTTCTACTAATGGAGCGTATGGTGCGCCTTTGTGAAGATGGTCGTGAACGACTTTCTCTACAAAGCGACGTCCTGGAGACGTTGGCTTACATTTTTGAATAGGCATAGTTTTCGTCCTTATTCCGCTGCGCTTTCAGCGGCATCGCCCAAGTCAGCCATTTCAACATCTTGGCCAGCTTTCAGGGTGACGTATGCTTTTTTAACATCAGAACGACGTCCGATAGTTTTACCAAAGCGTTTAGTCTTACCTTTAGTGATCGTTGTGTTAACTTTAACAACTTGAACACCAAATAATTGCTCAACAGCTTTTTTGATTTCAAGTTTAGTTGCATCAGTCGCAACTTTAAAAACTTGAACACCAGCAGTTTCGCCTAAAACTTGAGCTTTTTCAGAGAATACAGGTCCTTGAAGGACTTGATATAAACGTTCGTTGTTCATCCGAGTTCTACCTCAATTTTCTTAGCAGCAGCTACAGACATAACAACTTTGTCAAACGCAATCAAGCTAACAGGATCAATCGCAGTCGCATCAACCACATCAACGTGTGGAATGTTACGAGCAGCTAGATACAAGTTCTCATCAACAGCATCAGTAACGATTAATGCGCGAGTGGCATTTAAGTCGTTAAGTTTTGCAAGCAATTCTTTAGTTTTTGGAGCAGCAACAGCAAACTCTTCAACTAAAACTAAGCGATCTTGACGAACAAGTTCAGCTAGGATGCATTGCATAGCACCGCGGTACATTTTACGGTTTACTTTTTGAGACCAGTCTTGTGGACGAGCAGCAAAAGTTTTACCACCGCCAACCCAGATTGGGCTACGAATAGAACCAGCACGTGCACGGCCAGTACCTTTTTGACGGAATGGCTTTTTACCACCGCCAGATACGTCAGCACGAGATTTCTGAGCTTTCGAACCTTGACGACCACCAGCTAAGTAAGCTGTAACAACTTGGTGTACAAGAGCTTCGTTAAATTCACGACCGAAAGCAACTTCAGATAATTCAACAGCAGAGCCGGAAACAGTATTTAAATTCACTTTATTTCCCCTCAGGCCTTGATAGTAGGACGAACAGTTACGTCGCCACCAGTAGCACCAGGAACCGCGCCTTTTACAACAAGAACTGAACGTTCAACGTCGATAGCAACGATTTCAAGACCCTGTGTAGTTACGCGTTCCGCACCTAAGTGACCAGGCATTTTTTTGCCTTTGAATACGCGACCAGGAGTCTGGTTTTGACCTGTAGAACCGATAACACGGTGAGATACAGAGTTACCGTGAGTAGCATCTTGCGTACGGAAGTTCCAACGCTTAACACCACCTTGGAAACCTTTACCTTTAGAAGTACCAGTTACGTCAACAATTTGACCTACTTGGAACAATTCAACAGTAAGCGTACCACCAACTTCACGACCTTCAAGATCAGCTTCTGTAGCGCGGAATTCTTGAACTAGACGACCAGCAGCAACACCCGCTTTAGCGAAGTGACCTTTCTGAGCGTTAGTTACGCGAGATTCGCGACGTTCACCAGTAGTGATTTGAATCGCTTGATAACCATCAGTTTCAAGCGTTTTGATTTGAGTGATGCGGTTAGGATCAACCTCAATCACTGTTACAGGTACAGAAACGCCAGCATCTGTAAAGATACGCGTCATACCGCACTTGCGACCGACTAAACCAATAGCCATGTGCATAAACCTCTAAAAAAGCGGCTTAATTAACTTAGAGCGTTAATTAACCTAAAGCCTTAACCCAATGCGATCTGAACATCAACACCAGCTGCAAGATCTAACTTCATCAACGCGTCTACAGTTTTGTCTGTAGGTTGAACGATGTCGATCAAACGTTTGTAAGTGCGGATCTCGTATTGGTCACGCGCATCTTTGTTAACGTGTGGTGATGTTAAAACGTTAAAACGTTCAATGCGTGTAGGCATTGGAATTGGACCACAAACTTGTGCGCCAGTACGTTTTGCTGTTTCTACGATTTCTTGAGCAGATTGATCAATTAAACGGTGATCAAAAGACTTAAGACGGATACGAATTCTCTGGTTAGACATACCAGTTAACTCCAAGCCAAATATATAAAGAATCACTCTTGACGCATCTCACCCCACTAATTTAAGGCAAGTGTCAAGAGCAGTGAATTATCACTAAGGTCGTGATCGATGCCACGACTGTAACGATAGTTAACTACTTTCTTCGCAGTTAACCCCCTTCCTATTGAAGGGTCGCTTATTATAGCTATTGTTTAATGCATAAGCAAATCCCTTTTTGCCCTTTTATTTGTTTTTTCCATATATTTTGTTATTCGATTGTTTAAACAGCATTCAATAGGCACTTTTCCTCAAAACATAGTCAATAGCTTGGTTTAATATTTGATTTCCTTGAATAAATTTGTTTTTTGATGATTTAATCAACGTATTGACATCTTGGACATATTGACCAGAAAAAATGGACAATTCTTCAGCATTTTCTAGAAATAATTCCAATACTTCCGGGGTAATTTCTGGATGAAACTGAAAACCCAAGACGTTCTTACCAATCTGATACATTTGGTTACGACAAGCTTCATTTTCGGCCAAATGCACAGCCCCCTTAGGAATTTCAAAGGTTTCACTATGCCATTGTAAAACCTGTAGCTGCTCTGGAATTTCAAAACAGTCCTTCGGTACGGTTTGGATTTTACGAATAGTACTCCAGCCTAGTTCTTGCTGTTTATTACGACTGACCGCGGCACCTAGTGCATTGGCAATCAACTGCCCCCCCAAACATAAACCAATGGCTGGTTTACCTAAAGATAAATAACGTCTTAACCAACGCTTTTCTACAGTCAACCATGGATAATTCGCTTCGTCATTGACACTCATCGTACCGCCCATAATGATGAGTAAATCCACGTCATGAATATCGGGCAAGGCCTCAATGTCTAAAGGTCGGTCGACAGGCAAGGCGAAGAATTCTGTTGCGGTAATTTTGGCATTCTTTTGTTTTAGATATTCGTAACAACTACCAAAACCCTCTCCCGCAATATGTTGAAAATAATGTACTTTTAACTGCGGTTTCATGCTTTTGTTTAACCTATTGTTATTGCTTTAACAGAGGTTTTGCAAAAATAGCGCCAACTTTTAAAATTTCATCCGATTTTTATAAAAACTGTGACTTGTCTAGCAGGATCAATGACTTTCTCTTAAGCTAAGTGCCATATACAGTTTATTTTGAGCACGGACGTGAAGAAAAATCCACAAACCCAACTAATTCATGCACCACGAAATGCCCCTCAGTACATTACAACTGTGCAACCTCCCCTCTATCGTGCATCGACCATTATTTTTAAAGACACCAATGCACTATTTAATCGTCACTGGACGGATGAGTATGACTATAGCTATGGCACGCATGGCACACCTACCACCTTTACCTTAGGCGATCACATTGCTCAAATTGAAGGGGGTACACACCATCTGTTATGCCCAAGCGGTTTATCTGCGATTAACTTGGTCAATTCATGTTTTTTAGGTCATGGAGATGAAGTTTGGGTAGCAGACAATATTTATGGGCCAAATATGGAGCATTTGCGCAATCTAGAAACACGCTATGGAATTAAGGTCAAAGTGTATAACCCGATTGATGTTAATAGTTTTAATCCAAGTGCCAACGCCAAGCTGATTTGGCTAGAAGCAGCGGGTTCTTTAACCTTAGAATTTCCAGATTTAATTGGTTTAGTAAAAAAAGCTCAAGCACATCAGATGCTCATTGCACTCGACAATACTTGGGGTGCAGGTTTAGCTTTTAACGCCTTTGACTTTAGTAATGAACATTTAAGCGTCGATATTACGGTGCATGCCCTCACTAAATATCCAAGTGGCGGTGCAGATATTTTGATGGGTTCTGTAGTCACGCGTGATCAAGCATTGCATCATGCCCTGTATCGTACCCACGCTCTTCAAGGCATTAGCGTCTCAGGCGATGACGTGGCACAAATTCAACGTAGTTTGGCTTCTATGCGATTGCGTTATCAGGCACAAAGTCAAACGGCTTTAAGCCTACTCAAGTGGCTCAAACAACAACCGTACTTAAGTCAAGTGCTGCATCCTGCCGATCCTGACAATATGAGTCATGTGTATTGGCAACAGGTTTGCCAAGATGGACAAAGTGCAGGTTTGGTCAGTGTTATCTTCAAAGAGCACTATCAGTTAGCCGATATACGCCGTTTTTGTGATGCGCTGCAATTATTTAAACTGGGCTTTAGCTGGGGTGGCCCGGTCAGTTTAGTGATGCTCTATCAATTGCCCCATGTCCGTAGTTTAGACAACTCACATTTAGAAAAAGGGATTTTGGTGCGTTTTTGCGTAGGTTTAGAGGATGCTCAAGATTTAATCAATGACTTAGCGCAAGCTTTTAATGTATTAAACGGATAAATTGAGGTTTATCTGCAAGATATGGAATATTTAAAAATATCCCATATTTTTTTTATGGTTTTATTGATATCAGCTCTTGTCAAGCCAACCATAAAGATATATTTTAAATACATCTTTTAAATCTGTTTTAGAGTGAGTGTAGTGATGACACCGCAATATATTGAACTTGTAAAAGCCACTGTACCTGTATTACGTGAAAATGGTGTTGCACTCACCCAATACTTTTATCAGCGTATGCTTAATAATCATCCTGAATTAAAGAACACTTTTAACTTAGATCATCAAACTACAGGACGTCAGCCACGTGCCTTAGCAGCAGCTGTATTGGCCTATGCAGAAAATATTGAAAATCCAAGTGTATTGGCTAAAGCTTTAGAGCGTATTACCAGCAAACACGTCAGCTTGGATATCCAACCTGAACAATATGCGATTGTGGGTGACAACCTGTTGCACTCAATTAGTGAAGTGTTAAATGTGCCTATGGATTCTGAACTCATTGCTGCATGGAAAGCCGCTTATATGCAGCTAGCAGATTTAATGGTCGGCATGGAAAAAGCGAAGTATGATCAGCTAGCCGCACAAAATGGCGGTTGGGCAGGTTGGCGTGAGTTTAATATTACTGCTATAGATCAAAATGTAGTGCCAACCCACTTTACTGTGACAGCGGCTGATCAGCAAGCAGTATTGGCAGCACCGCTCAACGCGCTTATTTCAGTACGTGTACGTGTACCAGGTCAAGAATTGCATCAACCTCAACAATTTAAGTTAAGCCGTGTAGATCACAACACCTACCAATTTGCTGTTGAAGCAGAAGAGTCAGCATCAGAATTTTCAGTCGCAAATATCTTAATTGAACATTATCAGTTGGGTGATAGTGTTGAAGTTTCAGCACCGATTATGCTGTAACTGCCCGGCGCTTTGCTTTCAATTGTATTGTGGTTAAACTAGGGCTCCGGCCCTAGTTTTTTTTGCAATGCAGCTCAACAAATTTACTGACTATGCATTACGTGTATTGATGTATGTTGCTCCAGCACGTGAAGCACCCTACACCATCGCTGAAATTGCGCAAAATTTACATGTTTCAGAAAACCACTTAACTAAAGTGGTACATTTTATGGCCAAACAAAATTGGTTGATTACCACACGTGGCAAAGGTGGCGGGATTCGTTTAAACCCTACAGTATTAGACATAGGCTTAGGCACATTGGTACAAACCTTACAAGGTGATGCACAAATCGTAGACTGTCAAAAACCTGAGCCATGTATTTTACTACCGCGCTGTGGCTTAAAAGGCATTTTGCATCAAGCCTTATTACAATTTTATCAAAGCTTAAATCAATATACTTTTGCCCAAGCCCTGAGTCTGCCTAAGCACACCCAGCATCCACTGGCAATAGACATCTTCAATGTTTAATTCGCTTGCCTCGGCGACTTCCTTTATAATACCCCTTGGTAAATTAAGTTTGAAGTTAGG
This sequence comes from Acinetobacter sp. CY17, assembly GCF_059515825.1. Taxonomy (NCBI): domain Bacteria; kingdom Pseudomonadati; phylum Pseudomonadota; class Gammaproteobacteria; order Moraxellales; family Moraxellaceae; genus Acinetobacter; species Acinetobacter sp. CY17. The sequence continues at coordinate 39,608 of NZ_JCAKMX010000003.1, read as the reverse complement.
TTATGCATCAGCACCGAGGAAAATCACGTAACAGTAAAGTGGCCAATGCGCCAAAGCAAAAGATTACTTATGAGAAAAAAGTTGATTCTGCAATTACTGAATATGCTGTACGCTCACTCAACTGGCTTCGTAAAGCTGAATTTTTAATGAGTGCACCTAAGCTTAATTTATGTGTGGAAGATACTGGCTATGAAGTGGCTTTTGCAGGTCGTTCTAATGCAGGTAAATCAAGTGCAATTAATGCTTTAACCAACCAAAAGCAGTTGGCGCGTGCCTCAAAACGTCCGGGTCGTACCCAGATGATTAACTTTTTTAGCTTAGGTAATCCAGACCAGCGTCTGGTGGATTTACCCGGTTATGGCTATGCCGCTGTACCTGAAGCAATGAAAATCGTGTGGCAAAAAGAGTTAGAAAATTACCTGATTCATCGTAAAAGTTTACAAGGCTTGGTGTTGTTAATGGATATTCGTCATCCATTACAACATTTTGACGTAATGATGTTGGAATGGGCTTATTCACGTCGCCTATTTGTGCATGTGTTACTGACTAAGTCGGATAAATTAAACCGTGGCCCAGCTTCAAAAGCTTTACAAGAAGTTAAAGCACAGCTACGCAAAATGAAGCTGGACTTCTCGATTCAATTGTTCTCTTCACTGAACAAAGAAGGTTTACAAGAGTTAGCCAGCGTTATGGCAGGTCGCCTAAACTTTACTTTAGAACAGCAAAACAATATTGATCTCAGCCAAATTCCTGAAGCATCTGAGGATGATGAAGAATTTATTGAAGGCGATGATGTTGATTTTATTGTGGATGAGCCAGATAACGCATCTGATTCCCTTAAAAAATAAGCAGATTTAAAAAAAGCCACAGCATAGTCTGTGGCTTTTTATTGGGTCGCTACTATTGAGAGAAAAATCGCCTTAAACACAGGCTAAAACAGCTGAGTAAAAATGCTAAACTTCATCACAGCACAGCCTATTTACTCATAAGCCACGCCGTGTACTATTTGACTGGGCTGTCCACTAAGTCGTTGTTTGAGGCGTTTTGGTATGCTGATCTACCACTACACTAATCATCATATCGCCTTGTACGTTGACCACCGTTCGAACCGTATCCAGCAAACGGTCAATTGGTAATAAAATCGCAATGGCTTCTGCAGGTAGACCCACCGATTGCAGCACCATAATCATGGTGACCATACCAGCACTTGGAATACCAGGTGCACCCAACGATGCAATCATGGCAGTTAGACAAACAATAAGTTGCTGACCGAGTGTTAAATCTAAACCCATTAAATTAGCGATAAATAAAGCTGCGGCTGCTTCATATAATGCCGTGCCATCCATATTGAGCTGTGTACCAATGGGAATCACAAAACCTGCAGTCTGCGGACGTACACCCAAATTTTCCTGCGCACATTTTAATGACAAAGGCATAGTGGCCGAGCTTGAGCTGGTCGCAAAAGCAGTAATCAATGCAGTTTTAGTGCCTTTAAAAAAGGTGATTGGATTCATTTTGCCAAAAATCCACAGCAATAATGGTAATACCACCGCCCCATGGAAAATCGTTGTTCCTGTGACCACCAAGGCAAATTCAGCCAAACGTGTCAGCACACTAATATCTTCGGTGGCAATAAGTTTTGCGAGTAAGGCAAAGATGCCAATTGGCGCTAATTTCATAACCCAGCCAATCATCATCATCATCATGTCAAAAAACTGCTGGCTTAAACTACGCACGCCTTTAAAGCGCTCGCCACCTTTGACCAAAGCCACACCAACAAACAGTGCAAATAACACTACTGCTAGTACATTGCCTTCGCTAAAGGCTCTAAACGGATTGATTAAGGTATTTTGAATAAAGTTGGTAATAAAAGAACTTGGGGTTAAGGTATCTGGGCTTTGATGCTGGCGCATGGCATCTTGGAACATCGCAATATCAACCCCCTTACCCACATCAAATAGATGTGCACAAGCCAGACCAAGCGCTAAGGCTAAAGTGGTGGTGGTGATACAACATAAAACCGTAATTTTCCATACCCGCCCAAACTGACCACCCGCTTGTAAATTGGATACTCCAACTACAATCGAACTAAAGATCAAAGGAATTAATAGCATTTTAAGTAAGCCAATAAAAATGCTACTGGCTATCCCAATGCCATAAAGAGAGGCAGAAAAAAAGGCAGTCTCTGGGAAGAAATTTAAAATATATCCAAAGATGAGTCCCAAAATTGCTGCCACTAAAATTTGAGTATTTAAGCTCATAATTTAATCTATATATTGTTGCAATTTAGCAGCACTATGCCATGCAGCATTTTGAATTACGACTATTTTTTTGTCAGCTAAAAGCTGTGCTGTGTTTAATATGCACGATGTAGTTCTGTAACCAATCAGCTTGGCATGTAATGTGCATATCAGGTGCATCCAAGCATTTATAAAGCATCTATTGAGCTATTTCGCCTATTTATGGCGCATCAATTTCAACCATGCACACTTTTTAGGCACAAATAAGGACTAAATCATGAAAAAAATCATGCTTACTGCACTATTAATAAGCATTATGGGACAAGCCATGGCACATAGCCAAAATGGTAAAAGTAACCAAGGCTGTCATAGTCATGGCAAAGAATTAGCCCATTGCCATTAAAAATAAGCCGCGCTATGCGGCTTATTTTATTGTCATGAGCTTATTGGGTTTCAATTTCACGTAAGCGAATTAAACCTTCTTGAGTGGTACTACACACCAACTCCCCATTTTGCCACATGCGTCCAAAATTTAGCCCACGTGAGCTGCTGCTTACGGTCGCATCCATGTCGTATAGCATCCATTCATCGGCACGAAATGGCTTATGGAAATACATGGCATGGTCAATACTGGCACATTGTAAGCTTGGCGATAAATAACTTAAACCATGCGGACGTAAGGCCGTGGTCATTAAGGTAAAGTCTGAGTAGAACGCAGCAATGGCTTGATGTAAGGCCACCGAGTCGACATCTGCCGCAATTTTATCGTGGGTACGTAAATAATGGGCATATACTGGTGCTTCAGGTTGCGGATGGAAAATATTACCTACATCCACCGCAGGGCGAATTTCGATATGCCGTTCACGCATAAAGCTGGCACGTACATTTTCTGGTACAAAATGAATAAAACCTTGTTTTAGTTCTTGTTCTGATTTAAGGGTTTCAACTGGTGGATAATCTGGTGCTTCGGTTTGGTAATTTAAACCTTCTTCAGGGTGGCTAAATGACACCATGCACATAAAAATGGTACGTCCATGCTGAATGGCGCGCACTTGACGGCTAATAAAACTTTTACCATCTCGAATACGATCTACATGATAAACAATCGGCGCATTAACATCACCACCAAATAGAAAATAAGCATGCAATGAATGGGCTGGCCGATCTGTGGTATAGGATGCTGCACGTAAGGCTTGTCCTAAGACCTGACCACCAAATACACGCTTACCCACCAAATTACGGCTTTGACCGCGAAAGATATTCTCTTCGAGTTTTTCTAAACTCAACAGCTCAACTAATTCTTGGGTTAATGCATTCATGGCCAACCTATCTCATCTAACGACAGCAATTATTTTCTAGCATAAACTGAATTGTGGGGTTAGCGCGCTTTTTCAAGCTGAGCCATACCTGCTTTTTTGATGTTTTTTTTAAATTAGTCTGATTTTTACTGCCGAATCTTGGCAAACTTGGTTATATTGCTCAAACAAACAGCGATTATTTGTTTACAATTGCTGATGTTTTGCGCGAATAACAATAGCAAGGAGTAACTATGCCCAAGCGCGGATTTGGTCAAATTTATCGTCAGATGTCGAGTAAATTACTGGATTTGGTGGTTACACCGCAGGTTTTAGGCGAAGCACCTGAACCCGCACCTCCCAGCACAGACAAGCTGACCTGCTATGTATTACAAAACTATTCGCGTAGTAATGCTTTATTGGTTGATGCTGAAACACGGCGCTTAAAACTGAAGCCCGCATTAAATCCTTTGCATATTCAAGATTTGCATGAAAAAACCTCCGTGATCTTTTTACAGCATCATCCAGAAGATGTCTTACACCCTGAGCAACATGCCTTTCCACCACGTTTATTGCGTTTGGTGGAACTTTTGCAAGAACAGCCTGCGTTAGATATTGAACTGATTCCTGTGACGGTACTGTGGGGACGCGCACCAGAAAATGAAGATTCTTGGCTCAAACTGCTGTTTACCGACAACTGGGCCCCACCAAGTCGCTTCAAACAATTGCTTAATATTGGCTTACATGGCCGTGAAACCTTTTTAGAGTTTCATCCAGCAGAATCACTACGTGATTTAATTGAGTATGCCCATACGACGCATCCCAATTTATCGCCTGTGACTTATATTGTGAATCATCTAAATAATTTTTTAGATGCGCAGCGTAAAGTGGTGTTAGGGCCAGATTTGTCTGATCGTCGCAATGTGATGCACAGCTTAATTAAATCTGAAGCGATCCAAGAAGCCATTCGACGTGAAAGCACGCGCAGTAAAATTAGCTTATTGGATGCCGAGCAGCGTGCGGTAGGTTATTTATCTGAGATTATTTCTGATTATTCTTATCCAACCGTACGTTTTGCAGAACAAGCCCTCACCCGACTTTGGACACAGCTTTATGACGGTGTAGAAGTGCATAATTTTAGTACTGTGCGTGAGCTGGCTAAAGATTATGAAATTGTCTATACCCCGTGTCACCGTAGTCATATCGATTATCTATTGCTGTCTTATGTGATTTTTAAGCGTGGTTTACGCGTACCCCATATTGCTGCAGGCGATAATTTAAATTTGCCTTTTGTCGGTCAACTGTTACGTGGTGGTGGCGCGTTTTTTATTCGGCGTAGCTTCCGTGGCAATGGTTTATACACTTCTGTATTCAAAGAATATCTATATAGTATTTTGTCACGCAATGCGCCACTTGAATATTTTATTGAAGGTGGACGTTCACGCACGGGGCGTTTGTTGCCGCCTAAAACTGGCATGCTTGCCATGACTGTACATGGCCATTTACGTGGCAAGGCCAAACCCATTGCTTTTGTACCCACCTATATTGGTTATGAGCGCCTCATGGAGGGCTCAACCTATGTAGGTGAAATGCAAGGTAAGCCCAAAGAGGCAGAATCTATTAAAGGTATCTTACAAACCTTACGTAAAATAGAACGCATCTTTGGAAAAGTGCATGTGAATTTTGGGGAACCCGTGTTTTTAGACGAGATGTTAAAACAACATCATGCCCAAGAGGTAATAATTGCTAAAAATGACGATCCTATTCCAGAGCCCGTTTCAGAAGCTATTAATGACGCAGCACAAGAAATCTTAAAAAATATTAATAGTGCTGTGGTGATTAACCCTGTGTCATTGTTGGCACTGATCTTACTGGCTACAGATAAACATACCTTAGACGAAGCCGTTTGTATCAAGCAGTTAGACGGCTATCGTAAGCTACTTACCCAGTTACCTTATGATGCGCGTATGCAAATTACCGCTTTATCTGGACAAGAAATTATTGCCTATGGTTTAAAACTTAAATTAATTAAACGGATTCGCCATGTATTAGGCGATATTATTGCGATTGAAGATAATCAAGCGGTGTTATTGACCTATTTCCGTAATAATATTGTGCATGCCTTTACCCTACCATCTTTGATTGCTGCCTTAGTCGAGCATAATGGGCAAATTCAACGCCATGATTTAGCCAATGTGATTCGTTTACTGTATCCATTTTTAAAAGCAGAATTATTTTTAAAATGGCAAAGTCATGAACTCAAAGATGCCATTAGCGCCTACACTGATGCCTTGGTGGCGGCCGATCTATTGCTGGCACAAGGTGAAGATTTAGTTGCCCCTGCTCCAAATAGCGAAGAACGCGCTCAATTACAGATTTTAGCTGCACCTGTGATGCAAAGTTTAGAGCGTTATTACATGACCTTGGCTTTAATTACCCAACGTGGCTCAGGCAACATTTCTGCACGTCAGGTCGAAGAGTTGAGTTATTTAATCGGACAGCGTTTATCGGTGCTGTATGAATTTAATTCACCTGAATTTTTTGATAAAGCCTTATTCCAAAGTTTTATTAAAGAGCTGACTAAGCAAGGCTATATTCGCTTAGAAGGCGGCGCAATTATGTATGACAGCAAACTCACCGATGTGGCTAAATACGCCAATTTAGTCCTTGATGATGCGACCTTACAAATGTTGCAACATATCACCACCTTTAGTGATGCAGAGTTACAACAAGCTTTAGATGCATTAGCAGCTGAGCAAGCCGCTAAACGACGTTTATTGCGTAAAGTGAAAGGCAATAAATAAATCGATCAGCCCCGTTTACGGGGCTAACTCTAATAATTTCTGATAGTCTAAAAAACAATCTTCATGCTCTAACTCAAACCCCATCTGCTGCAAATTGGTGGCATAAATACGTTTTCCAGATAAACGATCACTTTCTAATACCAATTCAGGCAAGCCCAATTGCTGCTGAAACCATTCAATGATTTTATGTAAAGGCAAGGGTTGATTATTACTCACAATATAAGATTTTCTTGGATGTTTCACGTGAAGCATATTTGCTAAAAAACGTGCTAAATCATCAATATGAATGCGGTTACTATAATGAATATGCGGATAGTTTAAAGTGTTTTGAGCAAGCTTCACCATACGCGCAGCCGATGTCCCATAAATTCCTGTCGGACGCACAATGACACATTCATTTGGATAAGCCGCTTGCCAATGCTGTTCCATTGCATGCAATACAGCGCCTTGTGCATCAATGGGTTTAATCTCAGATTCATCATCAATGCGCTCACCGCTATTTTCACCATAAACCCGCGTAGAGGACAGTACCATCACCCGTTGAATGGGATGCGATTTTAAGGCTTTTACAATCGGTGCAACCGAATCTAAATAGGTATGTTGATAGCCTTCAATGCTGCTGTGTTTCGGACTTAACAACACATAAGCCACATCAATCGGCGCAAGCTGACTCAAATCTAAGGCATGCACATCTTGGACATAATGCGTAGCAAAAGCATCATCTTTAGGCGATAAACTTATGCTACTGATTTGATGTTGTGTAAATAACTGTTGAGCCACTCGCTCAGATGTTTTACCGTAACCTATAAACAGAATATGCATGATGTAGCACCCACTTTAGCTAAAATTTATTTTGAGGGGACATGACTGCCATCCATCAATTGCCTGGCGTAGGTCACGCCGCAGCGGCTTTACTTGAAAAATTACATATTTTTAACAGTGACGATCTGCTGTTTCATTTGCCACGTGACTATGAAGATCGTAGCACGATCATTGCCATGAACCAATTAACTGTAGGACGCAGTTATTTATTAGAAGGCATTGTGCGTGGGGTAGATTTCCCAGCAGGCAAACGTAAATCTATGGCGGTGTTGCTCCAAGATGATTTTGGCAAAGTCACCTTACGTTTTTATCATGTCTATAAAGCCTTAACAGACCGTGCACAAGTCGGTAATCGCTTGCGCGTTTTTGGTGAAGTGCGTGTCGGTGCGCGTGGTTTAGAGCTGTATCATCCTGAAATTGAACTGGTGCAAGCACATACGCCCTTACCTAAAACTCAGCTGACCGCGATTTATCCGAGTACCGAAGGTTTAACCCAAGCCAAAATTCGTAGTTTTGTCGCGAAAGCCTTAGAACTACATGCCGATGATTTACCTGAATTATTACCTGCAGAATTCACCAATGGCTATGACTTAAAACAGGCGTTGTATTATTTGCATCAACCACCGAGTGATGCCAATATGCTGCAATTGGCGCAAGGTTCCCACCCTGCCCTACAACGCCTGATTTTTGAAGAATTGGTCGCGCATCAACTCAGCCTCCTCACACGTCGTGCTTATATTCAGCAAATTCAAGCGCCAAGTTTTAAGCCAAGCCAAAATCTCGCCAAACAACTGCTTGCCGCGATGCCGTTTGAAATGACAGCTGCACAAAAACGCGTGTCTAAAGATATTGTGCAAGATTTAAAACTCAATAAACCGATGCTACGTTTGGTGCAAGGTGATGTAGGTGCTGGTAAAACTTTGGTGGCAGCTGTAGCCGCTTGTCATGCTTTAGAAGAAGGTTGGCAAGTGGCACTGATGGCACCGACTGAAATTTTAGCCGAGCAACACTATTTAAACTTTAAAGCGTGGTTTGAACCTTTAGGCATACAAGTAACTTGGTTATCAGGCAAGCAAAAAGGTAAAGCCCGCCAAGCGGCCGAACAAGCAGTACAAGATGGTTCTGCCAATTTAGTCATTGGTACGCATGCCTTATTTCAAGATAGTGTGCAGTTTGCCAAACTCGGTTTAGTGATTATTGATGAACAGCACCGCTTTGGGGTCGATCAACGTTTAGCACTGCGCAATAAAGGCGTACAAGGCACAACCCCGCATCAATTGGTCATGACCGCAACGCCTATTCCACGCACCCTCGCGATGTCCGCTTATGGCGATTTAGATACCTCTATTATTGATGAATTGCCACCCGGACGTACTCCGATTCAAACCGTGGCTGTGCCCTTAGAGCGCCGACATGAAGTACTAGATCGTATTGCCAGCAACTGTATAGAAGGTAAGCAAGCCTATTGGGTATGTACTTTGGTGGAGCAATCGGAAACCTTAGATGCGCAGGCCGCTGAAGCAACTTTTTTAGAGATTCAACAGCGTTATCCTGAGCTGAAAGTTGGCTTAGTACACGGCAAAATGAAAGCCGATCAAAAGCAAAGCGTGATGCAACAATTTAAAGACAATCAGCTACAGCTTTTAATTGCCACCACAGTGATTGAAGTAGGCGTCAACGTGCCCAATGCATCCATTATGGTGATTGAAAATGCCGAGCGTTTAGGTTTGTCACAATTGCATCAGTTACGTGGTCGAGTTGGACGTGGCGCAACGGCAAGTTTTTGTGCATTATTGTATAAACATCCGCTGTCACAAAATGGACAAGAACGTTTAAAAATTTTACGTGAAAGTAATGATGGCTTTGTGATTGCCGAAAAGGATTTGGAAATTCGCGGGCCGGGCGAATTATTGGGAACCAAACAAACAGGAGATTTGGGTTTTCGGGTGGCCAAACTCGAGCGTGATGATCATCTACTCAATCAGGCGCATTATGTAGCACAGCAAATTTTAAGCCACTATCCTGGTCATGTAGATGCACTATTACAGCGTTGGTTACCCGAAGCCCCACGTTACGCCTATGTTTAACTTTATGCCAACATGCCAACTCTGTGAGTTAAGCCCAAGTGTTAAAGCCAGCCTGTGCCTTGATTGCTGGCGCAGTTTGCCGTGGCTTAAAAAAGAAGTCCTACGCCAAGAAATGCAGATTTGGGCAGCTTGTTATTATGAGTATCCAATGGATCGCATGATTCAGCAGTTTAAATATCAGCAGCAATTGCATTATCAAAGCTTGCTCAGTGGCATATTAGCAGAAGTGAAATATGTTGGAATTCAAGCCATTGTGCCAATGCCGATTTCGCTGTCTAAACTGGCTGAACGCGGCTTTAATCAAAGTATTCTAATTGCTAAAACTTTAAGTCAAAAACTCAAAGTTCCGATTTGGCAACCGGTTTTACGCCATGCCGAACATTCACAAAAAGGGTTAAGCCGCCAAGAACGCTTGATCAATATTGAACAGCAATTTTACCCCGACCCTCACACTAACACCCGCTTTAAACGGGTGCTGATTGTGGATGATGTGGTGACCACTGGCAGTTCCATTCACGCTTTAACTGAGCAATTAAAATTGCTCGGTTGTCAGCAGATTCGTGCCGCGTGTTTAGCTGTGGCTGAGGGCTAAATGCTGTTTGACCCACGGCATCACCACTTGTGTGGTTAATGGTGCCAATCGTGTGGCTTGGTCATCTAAATCGACCCACTTCATTTCGGCAATTTCCGCAGCAATCTGTGGGGCTTGAGCTAAAGTCACATAGTAGACATAAGATACCAATTGATGATCTGGTTCATTAGCCGTTTGGGTTTCAAAGCGGCCAATAAATTGCTCAATTTTAGCTGCACTACCAATTTCTTCAGCAATCTCACGCAACATGGTCACTTCAGGGGCTTCATTGGGCTCGAGTTTACCGCCCACTTGCATAAAGCAGGCAGTATTTTGCTTACGTACCAACAGCAATTGCTGTTTATCATTGACAATAATTGCTGCTGCTACGGTAATGGTTTTCATACAGGTTTAACGAGCTCTTGTTGGTCAGTGACGCCCCATTTTGGTAAAGGTGGCGTATAACTGTCAAACTGTTTTAAGATCTGTTCGATGTCATCAGACACGATTAAAGCATCACTAAAACGATGTTGAGTAAAACCCTTATCAGCCGTCATATAAATAAATTTAAGTAAATCATCATAAAAACCATTGACGTTTAAAAAGGCATTGGCTTTTTGATGAATCCCCAATTGTGCCCATGTCCATTGCTCAAAAATTTCCTCCATGGTGCCAGCACCGCCCGGCATAGCAACAAAAGCATCGGATAAATCCGCCATTAAGGTTTTACGTTGATGCATGTTTTGCACGATATGCAACTCAGTTAAATTTGGATGGGCAAGTTCACGATTCACTAAAGCTTCAGGAATCACTCCAATCACCTCTCCACCAGCTTGTAAGGCACTGTCGGCAACCACGCCCATTAAACCCGAACGCCCACCCCCATAAACCAAGGTTTTGCCTTGCTCAGCAATACTACGTCCTACCTGTTGTGCTTGTTCTACATAAATTTGCTCTGCCCCCAAAGCAGAACCACAAAAAACAGCAATGGATTTGATCATATTTGGCCCTCTATCAATTTTTTGTCATATTTGCCGCATAAACTTCAGCCAGTTTTTGTAAAAAAACCAGCAGCATGGCTGTGCTTTCTTTAGATCCTTGTCTAAAATACACCCATTGGTTTACAACTCTGCGCAAAGGAAAAGAATAATGCTTGAAGCCTTTTATGCCACAGAGCGCGGTAGTTTAGAAGATGCTACGATCAATGGCGGTTTTGATTTACACCCCGATCTAGTTTGGGTAGATCTGATTGCCCCCTCACAAGAAGAACAACAGTGGGTCTTAGATGCTTATGAGCAAAACTTACCCACCTTAAAATCTTTAGAGGATATTTCCTCTAGTGCACGCTTTTACCGTGATGACGATGGTATTTTGCATATTAGTACGTATTTTTTAACCAAAAACAAAAATTATCAAGTGGATGGTGAGCCAGATGATAACTCTGGTATTTTATCTACGGTACAAACGGTCGCTTTTATCTTACATAAAGATCGCTTATTTACTTTACGTGGTGAAAAACTGGTTGCCTTTCGTGCTTTTCGCGCCCGCGCGCGGCGTAATGATTATGAAATTGATTATAAAGATCCCACTTGGGTCTTATTAGGTTTACTCGAAGCCAAACTCGATGAGCTCGCGGACATTTTAGAAGATGTACATAAAGATTTAGAGAAATATTCAACCGAAGTGCTCAATAACCGCCACCGTGAACAAATTCTAGATTTAGATGACATGATTACCCGTTTGGCACAGCTAGAAGATATGCTGGGTAAAGCACAGCTATGTTTAATTGATTTACGCCGTGTACTGACCTTTTTAGCACGTCCACGCGCTTTAGGCAGCCATATCTATGATGCTGATATTCGAGAATTGAGTGAAGATGTGCGCTCATTGGTAGAACATGATGCCTTTTTATTCCAAAAAGTGCGTTTCTTACTGGATACCACCTCTGGATTTATTAACACCGAACAGAATGACACCATCCGTCGCTTCTCGATTTTACCTAGTATGTTAGCGCCTCCTATGCTAGTAGCCAGTGTGTACGGTATGAATACGGATGTACTACCTTTTGCCAAAGGCACCACCAGCTTTATTGCGGTGAGTTTGATTATTGTGGCCTTCTTTATTGGGCCATTGATTTACTTTAGATGGAAAAAATGGATTTGATGCAATTCAATCCAACCTCCTAATCATAGTAAAAAAGCACCTTACGGTGCTTTTTTTAAATCAATTTTAAGTCGGGCTCTAAATGACAAGATTGAATAATCTTCAACATTTTTCCTGGCACAGCCTGAAAATGCAGCCCCTTCGCTTGCGGTGTTTGGCGTAGCCAACGCACCAACACTGCCAAAGCTAAGGTACTGCCTTGCTCTAACTCAGCTAAATTGACAATTAACGGCAAGTTTTGCTGTTGAATCAACTTTAAACCTTGCTGGTAATAGGCTTCGGCATTGGTAAAGTCAATTTTACCACTCACCCATAAAGTTTGATGTTGCAGGCGTAGCATTATTTTTTCACAACTGCGTCAGCATTGGGTTCAAAAGTCGCAATCGCTTTGTCTAAATTATTACCGTTACGTTTGACGTTGGCTGCAAACTGATTACGGAACTGTAAACCTAAATCAATGCCTGCAACGTTAATATTACGAATTTTCCATTGGCTGCCTTTGTCGACCAATTGGAAAGACACTGGGATTTTTTCACCTTTGTTATTAAAATCAATGGTCACAACAGGATTTTTGTTGTTCGCTACAGCTTTATATGAACGTATGCTATAGGTTTGATTGCTATATTTGGCAAATGCAGAACCGTAGTTTTCAATTAAAGTTTCACGGAAATTTTGTTCAAACTTGGCACGCTGCGCAGGTGTACTTTGTTGCACATAAGTTCCCATGACGGTACGCACAAATGCTTGTGAATCAATATAGGGATCCAAGTTTTGACGCACAATTGTTTTCACTAAAGCTGGGTTATTTTGTAATTTGCTGCGGTCTGTTTGCAAACGTTTAATCAAGTTATCTGCTACTTGTTTTACAAATTCAGGCGGCGTTTGGCTAGGAGCAGCAAATGCGGTTCCTGCGAACATGCTTGCTAAAATACTTGCTGTGAGGGTCTGTTTCATTAAAGTTTTCATATTGGTCTCCTTTGCTTAGTCTGCAACAAATGATGCTTCTGGTTCTTCAGTTGAAACTTGACTAGTATCAGCCGTCTTATTACCGCCTGTAATAAATTTACTAATCAAATCTTCAAGGTCCATGGTACCTTGGGTGTTAATGATGCTGCCACCACGCGGTAGATAATTTAAACCACCACCTGGCACCACTTTCAGATATTTTTCACCCAATAGACCATTGGTTGCCACCATAATGTAAGCATCTTCATCAATACTGGTAATGGATTTCATGTTGGCCATCAGTTGATTTTGCATCGCTTTTTGTTGCTGAGGATTCGCTTGAGTATATTCTGTGCTGTAACGCAGCTCTTCTAAAGCATTTTCCTGTACAGTTTTGAGTTGTTCTTGGTTAAATGAAGTCAAACTGCCATCTAAGTCAAAATGCACTGTGGCTAAACGGGTGACTGGATCTAAAGTAATATCACTCACGCGGCCAATGGTGACCCCACTCATGGTGACTTTAGCACGCGGCTTTAAGCCATTGACGTTGTCAAATTCAGCTTGCATGCTATAGGTATCACGTAAATTATTGCCAGTTAAGCCACTGACTTTCATGGCCAAAAAGAACATTGCAATTGCAAATATGATCACAAAAATACCAACGGCCAGTTCACTTGCACGTGATTTCATTACACACCTCCAAACATGACCGCAGTCAACACAAAATCAAAACCTAAAACACATAAAGATGAATACACCACAGTTCGTGTGGTGGATGTCGCAATTCCCTCAGAGGTCGGTTCGCAGGCATAACCCTGATAGACCGCAATCCAAGTACACAAAATGGCAAAGACAAAGCTTTTAATTAAAGTGCCCTGAAAAATATCTTCGTAAAAACGTACGCTACTTTGCATACCGCTCCAAAAAGAACCTTCATCAACCCCTAAGAAATCTACCCCAACCAATTTACCACCCATAATCCCAATAGCAGCAAAAATGACCGATAGCATGGGTAAACTAACAATACCCGCCCATAGACGCGGTGAAACAATACGTTTAAGCGGATCTACCCCAATCATTTCCATACTTGACAGTTGTTCGGTGGCTTTCATTAAACCAATTTCAGCAGTTAAAGCTGAACCTGCACGTCCGGCAAATAACAGTGCTGCGACTACAGGTGCTAGTTCACGCAAGAGTGTTAAAGACACCATGGTGCCAAGCATCGATTCAGAGCCCACGTTAACTAAAATGGAGTAACCTTGTAAGCCCAGAACCAAACCAATGAATAGACCGGACACCGCAATAATCAGCAAAGATAAAAAGCCGACCCTATACATTTGATAGATAAAAAGTTTAACCCCAAGCCAAGTGGGCATTGAGCATAGAATCTGCAGCAACATGATACTCGCCACCCCAATGCCACGTACACGTTCAATGACGCGACGACCCAATAAGGCAATTGCATTCATGTTTGACCCTCAGCAGTTAAATAAGGCTGATGACTAAATTGATATTCAACCGGCCCTTCAACAGAACCTGTTAAGAATTGACGGACAAAAGGTGAAGTATGTGCTTTGAGCTGTTCAGGTGTGCCCTCACCTTGAATCTTACCTTCAGCCACCACATAAATATAATCAGCAATCGATAAGGTCTCTGCCACATCGTGCGACACAATAATGGTGGTTAAGTCCAAAGCATCACGTAAAGAACGAATCAGCCGAGTCAGCACACCCATTACAATAGGGTCTTGGCCGGCAAAAGGTTCATCATACATAATCAGTTCTGGATCAAGAGCAATAGCACGCGCTAAAGCTACGCGGCGGCTCATCCCACCTGAAAGCTCGGCAGGCATGAGTTGTTCTGCACCACGCAAACCCACCGATTCAAGCTTTAAAGCCACTAACTCTGCAATTAAATGTTCAGGCAGCTGGGTATGGGCACGAATCGGGAAAGCCACATTTTCATAAACCGACATGTCGGTAAATAAGGCTCCACTTTGAAACAGCATTCCCATACGCGCCCGCGCCTTAAACAGTTGCTGACGTGACATTTGGGCTATATCTTGACCATCAAGCAAAACTTGTCCCTGATCTGGTGTCAGTTGTCCACCAATCAAACGAAGAAGTGTGGTTTTACCTGTGCCTGAGGGCCCCATAATCGCAGTGATCTGACCGCGGCGGATATTTAAGCTAATGTTGTCATAAATTATTCGATCCCCACGCTTAAAGCTTAACTGCTTTATTTCAATAAAAGCTTGGGCTTGGGATACTGTATTATTCATACTGCTGCGTATTCCTGCATTTTTTCAGCAGGCATACTATAAAGGATTAGATCATTTTTAGGGCAAGAAATATAGAACGCTGCGTTGTAAAAATGTCAGCTGCTGAAGTTGGATTAATTCAAATAGCCATAACAAAATACGACAAGATTGCACAATAACAATAAGCCACTGATATAACGCATCATGAATAGTTTTCCGTATCCAAAATAAGCAAAATGATAGCTAGACAACTAATTATCACTTTTTAATAAAAATTTGAATGAGTATACATTTTGAATAATAAATTTCAATCTATCAGACATAAAAAAAGACCGATATCAATATCGGTCTTTCTTATAGGCTAATTTAACAATTAGTCGTTAAATTTGCGACGTGGACGGTCTTCGCCAAATGTGCGCTCGCCACGTGGTTTGTCATCAAAGCTACGACGTGGACGATCTTCGCCACCGAAAGTACGCTTAGGACGATCATCACCAAATGAACGTTGTGGACGATCACCAAAGTCACGACGTGGACGATCTTCACCGCCGAAAGTACGTTTAGGACGATCACCGTAACCAGTTTCGCGAGCTGGTTTGTAATCTACACGGTTACCACGGTTGTCATCATTAGAACGAGGACGATCACCGAAACCACCTTCACGACGTGGTGCTGGACGGTCGCCAAAATCGCGTTTTGGACGGTCATCAAACGAACGTTGTGGGCGGTCGCCAAAATCACGCTTTGGACGGTCATCAAACGAACGTTGTGGACGGTCGCCAAAATCACGTTTTGGACGGTCATCAAACGAACGTTGTGGACGGTCGCCAAAACCGCCTTCGCGACGTGGACGATCATTGTTGAATTCACGACGTGGACGATCTTCGCCACCAAATGCTGGACGCTCACCACGTGGTTTGTCATCAAAGCTACGACGTGGACGATCATCACCGCCTTCACGACGTTTAAAGTTGCTTTCGCCTTCAAAACGACGACCGCCACCAAAACCGCCACGACCACCGCGACCACCGTCACGACGACCACCACGGCCAGCACCATCACGGCTACCGCGCGCAGGCGGTGGAGATGGCTCAAGACCTTCGATTTCAGATACGTCTAAACGTGCATCAAGGAAGTCTTCTAAAGCACGAATCTTACCGCGTTCACGGTAAGTTGCGAGTGTAATCGCTTTACCAGTACGGCCAGCACGACCTGTACGGCCAATACGGTGTACATAGTCTTCATTCTTCATTGGAAGACCGAAGTTAATTACGTGAGAGATTGTTGGTACGTCAAGACCACGTGCTGCAACGTCAGTTGCAACTAAGATCTTCGCACGACCTTCACGGATGCTGCGTAAACGACGGTTACGTACAGTTTGTGGCATTGCACCGTGAAGTGCTACAACTGAAAGACCTGCTTCTGCAAGCTCTTCAGCAAGCATGTCAGTATCTTCTTGGGTTGAAGCAAACACAACTGCTTGATCAACGTCTTCTGCATTTAACCAATGGGTAAGCAATTTTTTCTTGTGCTCAAAACCATCAGTCCAATGTAAAGTTTGCGTAATATCAGTGTTGGTAGAGTGACCCGTTTCGATTGAAATACGTTGTGGATCATTCATCATACGTTCAGCAAGCGTAATAATACGCGGTGCAAACGTTGCAGAGAACATTAATGTTTGTTTACGGTTAGCAGCATATTCGCCAATTGCTTCTAAGTCTTCAGAGAAGCCTAGGTCAAGCATACGGTCAGCTTCGTCGACAATTAAAGATTCAACTTTATCAAGTTTAATTTGACGACGATTTACTAAGTCAATTAAACGACCCGGCGTTGCAACAACAACTTGCGCGCCTTTTAATTGTTGGATTTGTTTACCAAACGGCATACCACCCATAATTGCAGCAATACGAACACCTTTCATGTGACGTACAAATGCGATTGCGTCTTGGCTTACTTGTTGCGCTAATTCACGTGTTGGTGAAATCACCAAAATAGTCGGCTGAGTAATCGCCTTCATGCGCTCTTTAAACGGAACGAATGCATCTTCAGATGCAAGTGCGTTTAAAGTTGGGAGTAAAAACGCTGCAGTTTTACCTGAACCTGTTTGGCTTGATACAAGTAGGTCTTTACCTTCTAACGCTGCAGGAATCGATTGTTCCTGTACTGGAGTTGGCGAAGTAAAACCTAAAGCTTGAATCGCTTGTTGTAAAGATTCATGTAAAGGAAAATCAGCAAAAGTTTTGCTCATAGAGTGTTTCACCCGAAATTTGGGTGCTCCATTAAAATAAAGTCAGATGGACATCGACAAAAAGCGGTACAGCAATAATCGCTGACAAATATGAGAATCAGCGGCGATCCGAGTAACGACGATGTGATAACGCACGCTTGTAGTACGGCATAACCTGAATAGAATCGCTTTAGCGATTGGGGCGCGAGATATCGTCCTCTCTTTGGACCGAACGCGCATACACAATGATTAGAAGAGAAATGTTCAGGTAACGAACAGAAATTAAGTGCGTTGCCGGATTATAGCAGAGTTAATGAAAATGTCATGCCATTTGCTCAATCTTTAGCTAAAATTTATAAAAAATTTAATAAGTTCATGTTTTTAATAATTATTTTAATTGTTATTTTTTTGTAAAAATATAGCCCTGCATGGAGGGCTATATTTTTAATGTCTTTTTGCTCGATCAAAGCATTCTATTATTTTGCAGCATCACCCCAAGCTGGAACAACAGCTTGCATAAGTGGCTTAAGCATTTTCATAGAACAAGCAAGCACTTGGCCATTTTCCATAGATTCAGAGCCACCACGTGCATCTACTACAGTACCACCGGCTTCTTTCACAATCAGTTCGCCAGCTACGATGTCCCAAGGTTTTAAACCAAGTTCGAAGTAACCATCAAAACGACCTGCAGCTACATACGCTAAATCCAGCGCAGCTGAACCTGTACGACGGAATTGTGCACCTGCTTCTGATACATTTAGTAATGCATCAAAATGGTTTTTCGCATAAGAAACCACTTCGCCGTTACGAACTTTACGGTAAGCATGACCTACAGATAAGAATGTGTTGCTTAGGTTGTCTTTCACGTTAACGCGAATACGGCGTTGATTCAACATAGCACCGCGACCACGGCTAGCAGAGAATAACTCATCTTTTACAGGGTCATAAATAACACCGTGTTGAGTTACGCCTTTGTGTTGAACAGCAATAGAAATACAGAAATGCGGAACGCCGTTAATGAAGTTTAATGTGCCATCAAGCGGATCGATCACCCAACACCATTCGGCGTCGTGACCTTTACCTTCTTGGTAACCAAATTCTTCACCTAAAAAGCTGTGGTTTTTATAGCTCTTACGTAGCGTATCAATGGTTAATTGTTCCAAATAACGGTCTACACGCGTTACAGGACCATCGATGCCTTTTTCTTCGACTTGTAGATCGAGCTTATGACGATTTTGATGCGCTTTCAAAAGCTCTTGACCAACTAACTGAGCCGCACGCGCAGCCATCACCACCATAGGTTCCATTGAACACCCTACTACAATATATTGAAGACGATAAAGAATAATGCATAAAAGCCCCGACATTTTAGCAAAGATCGGGGCTTTTGGGCAAAAAAATTAATTTTTACGATGAAACAGGCTGTTTAAGCTTTAACCATGCCGATTTAATAGACTGAGCGATGCCTGCGCTATCAAGACCTGCTGCAGCTAACATTTGGCTATGGCTAGCCTGTGGCATGAAGCTATCATCTAAACCTAAATGAATGATTGGTTTAACAATTTGTGCATGAGCAAAGTATTCACTAACACTACTTCCTGCCCCTGCCATCACCGCATGCTCTTCAACACTGGCAAATAAATGCGTGTCTATAGCTAAGCGATCGAGCATTTTTGTATCTAATGGTTTCACAAAACGCATGTTCACTACGCGTACAGCAACAGCAAGTTGGGTTGCCAGTTGCTCTGCTGCAGCAATGGCGGGTACTACGCGACTACCAAATGCAAGGAGGCTAATCTGCTCATCTAAATCTGGATTAAATTCAGCCACAATTTCAGCCTGACCCAGTGGGATGGCTGTCATCTGTGTGTCTATATGCACGCCTATACCATTACCACGTGGGTAACGTACTGCGGCAGGACCCGGGTACATATAGGCGCTATGTAACATTTGACGACATTCATTTTCGTCTTTTGGCGCCATAATCACCATATTTGGAATGGTGCGCATATAGGCATAGTCATAAGCACCGGCATGGGTTGGGCCATCTTCACCGACTAAACCCGCACGGTCAATCGCGAAGGTTACATCTAAGTTTTGCAAAGCAACATCATGCACTAATTGGTCATAGCCGCGTTGTAAAAATGTTGAATAAATAGCAACCACAGGTTTTAGCCCTTCACATGCCATACCTGCCGCTAAAGTCACTGCATGTTGTTCAGCAATCGCTACATCAAAGAAACGCTCAGGATATTTTTTGGCAAACTTCACCATTCCAGAGCCTTCACACATGGCT
The DNA here is from genome assembly GCF_059515825.1 of Acinetobacter sp. CY17. Lineage (NCBI taxonomy): Bacteria > Pseudomonadati > Pseudomonadota > Gammaproteobacteria > Moraxellales > Moraxellaceae > Acinetobacter > Acinetobacter sp. CY17. The sequence continues at coordinate 19,898 of NZ_JCAKMX010000003.1, read as the reverse complement.
GGGGTAATGGCCAATAAACGTGAATCTTGTTCAGCTTGATCCATCAACCACTGGCCAAACACATCTGAGTATTTAGGTGCAGCCGCTGGCGCAACAAGGGCATTAATTTTAGTGATGGCGTGGTATTTGATTTGCTCTGCTTCAGCAGGAGCAAAACCTTTACCTTTTTTGGTGTAGATATGAATTAAACGCGGGCCTTGACGTTTTTTTAAGGCCTCAAACACTTGACTTAATTGTTGTACGTTATGACCATCAAATGGGCCAAAATAGTCAAAGCCAATCGCTTTAAAAAGATTATCGGCTGCATCGGTTGCTGCTTGATGTAAGCGTGAGTTGTATGACCACTGTGGATGCGGCTGTACATAGGCCTGACCATCTTGGCTAATATTAATCGATTCACCGCGCGCCCAAATGGCAGCTAAATGCTTCGCAAAACCACCAGTGCTACATGAAATCGACATATCATTGTCGTTTAAGACCACCATTAAATTGGCATTATGCGCTACAGCATCGTTCATGGCCTCAAAAGCCATGCCAGCAGTCATGGCACCATCACCAATAATGGCCACCACATCACGTTGAATATTCTGGTAACGACTGGCCAATGCCATGCCTAAGCCAGCTGAAATAGCCGTTGAAGAATGCCCTACCCCAAAGGTGTCGAATTCAGATTCTTCACGTGCAGGAAATGCAGCTAAACCATCTTTGGCACGAATGGTAGTGAGCTGTTCACGACGACCCGTTAAGGCTTTATGCGGATAAGCTTGATGCCCTACATCCCAAATCAAACGGTCATGTGGGGTGTTAAAGCTATAATGTAACGCCACTGTAAGCTCAATGACACCAAGGTTTGCGCCAAAATGGCCACCACTTTGTCCTGCAGCATACAAAATGTATTGACGCAACTCATCCGCCACTTGTTCGAGTTGGCTGCGGTCGAGCATACGCAGTTGCTCTGGATGATCAATCGTATCCAGCAACGGAGTTACAGGGCGATGAGTTGGAATTTCTGTATACAACATATGTGGCAAAGCCTTCTAAAGCCTGGCAAATTTTATAGCTAGGTCAAATGGGTTACTCGAACATATCGTCGAATGATAGCACCTTAAATCAGCCACATTTTTAGCGATGTCCTGTTAAAACAAATTTCTCGCGGGCATGGGTAGGTAGATTATCCTGAATAATCTCACTATTTATCAACTATTATCGTGTGCTTTATACAAAAAAGAAAATCTTCTGCATAAATTCAGCGTAGCAATTCTACTAATGTCCAAGCATTGAGCTATACTTTAGCCAATTTTTTTTCTTTGACGGGTTTTGCAGTGCCAATTCAATTTGTCGCAACGTCTCGATTACCGACCGCTTTTGGTGAATTTAAGCTTAGCGTTTTTCAAGATCCCGAAACGGGAGAAGAGCATGTGGCATTGTCTAAAGGTTTAGATCTGCCACCTGAAGGACCAGTCTTGGTTCGCGTACATTCAGAATGTTTAACCGGTGATGCCTTTGCTTCGCTCAAATGTGATTGTGGTCCACAATTGCAAGCCACGCAGCGTTTAATTAATGATGCTGGTCAAGGTGTAATTTTGTATTTACGCCAAGAAGGACGTGGTATTGGTTTAACCAATAAAATTCGTGCTTACGCCTTGCAAGATCAAGGACATGACACTGTTGATGCAAATTTAATGCTGAATTTGCCTGCTGATGCACGTACCTATGAAATGTGTAGCATTATGCTCGATCATTTACAGGTCAAAGAAGTCAAACTTATTACCAATAATCCCTTAAAAATTGAAGCATTAACTTCACAGGGTATTGATGTAGTCGGTCGTGTACCCTTAACGGTAGGTTTAAATCCATTTAATGAACAATATTTAAAAACCAAACACGATCGTATGTCACACATGTATCAAAAAGACGATTTTTAAACCAAAGCAACTGTGTTGTAAAAAAGGGATTTTTAGCTTTAAAAATCCCTTACTTTTATTAAGGTTTTATGTTTTGATGGTTAAGTCCCCTATTTTTGATTGAGGCGTCACTTATGCAGCATCCAACTTCGGCTGATATTCAACGCGTTCGCGAATTTCTCCTAGATTTACAAGCACGAATTTGTGCAGCACTCGAACAACAAGAACAGCAAGGTGGCGGTCATGCAACATTTGCCATTGATGATTGGCAACGCCCTGAAGGCGGCGGTGGTCGCTCTCGGGTTTTACAAAATGGCAGCGTGATTGAAAAAGGCGGTGTGATGTTCTCCCACATCAACATCTCAAAATTGCCAGCTTCGGCAACTGAGCGTCATCCGCAAATTGCTGGTGCAAAAGCGCAAGCCATGGGTGTGTCTTTGGTGATTCATCCTAAAAACCCACATGTACCCACTTCACATGCCAATGTACGTTTATTTGTGGCAGAACCTGAAGGACAAGATCCAATTTGGTGGTTTGGCGGTGGTTTTGACTTAACGCCTTTTTATCCAAATGATGAAGACGTTTTATCGTGGCATCAAACTGCATATGACCTGTGTGCACCCTTTGGTGAGGAAATTTATCCAAAACACAAACAATGGTGTGATGATTACTTCTACTTAAAACATCGTGATGAGCAGCGTGGCGTGGGCGGTTTATTCTTTGATGACTTAAACCAATGGGACTTTGAAACCTGCTTTAACTATATGCAAGCGGTAGGGAACGGCTATTTAGAGGCGATTTTGCCCATCTTTCAACGTAACCAAGCCAAACCTTATAGCGAAGCACAACGTGATTTCCAGTTATATCGCCGTGGTCGTTATGTAGAATACAACTTAGTCTACGACCGTGGCACTTTGTTTGGCTTACAAACGGGTGGTCGAATCGAATCTATCTTAGTCAGCTTACCGCCTCTGACGGGTTGGTCATATCGTCCAGAATGGCAAGAGGGTTCGCCAGAAAAACGCCTGACCGACTATTACTTAAAACCACATGATTGGCTCAATGAACTTAAAAAATAATGACTAAAGGCTATTTTCGAATAGCCTTTTTTATACATATTTAATTACAACCTGCCACAGACTTAAAGCATAAAAACCTTTAAGCTAGAAATTCTTGATTTTTACAATAAGGGCAGCCTTATGCTTGCGTCCTTTTCCAACCACAAATCATTGTGGTTGGTGCTTCTCTTAGCCGTTTTGGGCATCTCTTTTGGTATTACCCTTGCTTATGAAAGCTTACTCTCAGATGGTATTTCTATCAGTATTAGTGCTTTAGCTGGCATTTCTTTATTTGTATTAGCCAGTATTTGGCTGTTTGATGTAGTGAACGATATTTGTAACCCTTAATGCTTTTGCCGTATAGTTGCAGCAAATTTGTGCACACGGAATTGCAATCATGACCAAACAATTCGCGGTTATTGGCAACCCTATCGAACAATCACGCTCACCTGATTTACATCATGCCTTTGCTAAAAAAGTCGGTATTCAACTCAGCTATGAAAAACGTCTTGCCCCGCTAGATGGATTTACTGAGAGTATGCATAGTTTCTTTAAGGCAGGTGGTTGTGGCATGAATGTGACCGTACCCTTTAAAGAGCAAGCCTTTGCTGCCTGTGATCAGCTAAGCGAACGTGCCAAGATTGCAAAGGCAGTCAATACCTTATGGATGCAAGATGGTGTATTGCATGGTGACAACACCGACGGCCAAGGTTTAGTGGCGGCAATTCAAGCCTTGAATTGGGACTTACAGGATAGTTCTATTTTAATTTTAGGTGCCGGTGGCGCCACACGTGGTGTAATTTATCCTTTAGTCCATGCTGGGGCAAAGAAAATTGTGGTTGCTAACCGTACGTTGGCACGTGCTGAACAATTAGTCCGAGATTTAAAAGATAGTGTGCCTGAAGCACAACTCAGCGCGATTAGCTTAGATCACTTAAGCGGTGAATTTGATTTTATGATAAATGCGACCTCTGCAAGCTTAAGCGGTGATGCACTGCGCTTACCTCAAGAACTTACTTTTAAACATGCTTATGAAATGGCCTATGGCAAAGCATCAAGCTTTTTAGATCAAGCGCGTGCGCGTGGTGTCCCCTCTACCGATGGCTTTGGCATGCTGGTGGGTCAGGCGATTGAATCTTTTTATATCTGGAACGGCGTACGTCCTAATTTAAAAGATTTTTTATAAGCTATTTGAAAAGAGCCTATTAAGGCTCTTTTTTGGCTTTTTGTTGCAGTTTTATTGATTATTTTGCCAAAATTTTAAACCTATTTTTTCTTAACACTCTCTTAGCACACATATCTTCACAATATTTTTCTACCTTTTTTTATGATTGAATTTAATATCTTAATAACAGATTAAAAATAATCAGTACAGTATTTAAGCATTATCAAGCTTCACGCAACTGAAATAATTCTAGCTTAGATTGGCTTTTCTGACACTTAAGCTAGGCAGGTTTATCAATGTAATTCACCTGCAAATATGAATAATCAAGTACTCAACAACAATGTTTACAATGAGGGATTACAACTATGCCAACATATAAAGCTCCCCTACGCGATATTCGTTTTTTAATGAATGAAGTGTTTGACTATCCTAAACACTACCAAACACTAAGCAATGGCACAGCGGCTGATCCTGAAACTGTAGATATGATTTTAGAAGGTGCAGCTGAGTTTTGTGAAAATATCCTCTCGCCCTTATATCAAAGTGGTGATGAAGAAGGCTGTCATTTTAACAATGGTGAAGTAACCACACCTAAAGGCTATAAAGAAGCTTATGATCAATTGGTACAGGGGGGCTGGCAAGGGCTGTCTTATCCTGAGCAATATGGCGGTCAAAACTTACCGCAGTCCTTAAATTTAATTAAGTCGGAAATGATGGGCACTGCCAATTGGTCCTTTCAAATGTATCCCGGTTTAAGCATCGGTTGTATGAATACCATTATGCAATACGGAACCGAGGCCCAAAAAGATACCTATATGCCAAAGTTGGTAACAGGTGAATGGTCAGGGACCATGTGTTTAACTGAGCCACAATGTGGTACTGATTTAGGCCAAGTTAAAACCAAAGCTGAACCATGTGAAGATGGCAGTTATCGTATTAGCGGTACTAAAATCTTTATTTCGGCAGGTGAACATGATCTTACTGAAAACATCGTGCACATTGTGTTGGCGCGTTTACCCGATGCACCACAAGGTACTAAAGGCATCTCCTTATTTATTGTGCCTAAATTTTTAGCCAATCCAGACAGCAGCATTGGCGAGCGTAATGCTGTGACCTGCGGTTCGATTGAACACAAAATGGGAATTCGTGCCTCTGCTACTGCTGTTTTAAACTTTGACAATGCCACAGGCTATTTAATTGGTGAACCTAACAAAGGCTTACATGCCATGTTTACCTTTATGAACACGGCGCGTATTGGCACCGCAATTCAAGGTATTGCGCATGCAGAGCTGTCTTTTCAAGGTGCGCTGCCCTATGCCAAAGAGCGCCTATCAATGCGCGCGCTGTCAGGTAAAAAAGAGCCCGATAAAGTCGCCGACCCGATTATTTATCATGCCGACGTGCGCCGTATGCTGCTGACACAAAAAGCGGTCGCTGAAGGCGGGCGAGCCATGATTTATTATGCCGCACAAATCTCTGACAAAATGCAAGATGCATTAGAGCGTGGCGATTCAGCAGCATTTAAAGAATATGATGATCAACTGGGTTTTTATACCCCCATTTTAAAAGGCTTTTTAACTGAGCTTGGTTATGAGTCTGCCAATTTAGGGATGCAAGTCTTTGGTGGACATGGCTACATCAAAGAATGGGGCATGGAGCAAATTGTGCGTGATGCACGCATTGCCACCTTATATGAAGGAACCACCGGCGTACAAGCTCTAGATTTAATTGGTCGTAAAGTGATTTTAAGTTCACGCGGTAAAGTGATTCGCGAATATACCGCCGAAATTTTAAAATTCTGTAGCAATCAAGCGCGTAACAAATATATGCGCCGTTTTGCTTGGGATCTCACCAAACTCTGTGCGCAGTGGAATACGCTAACACTGCGTATTTTATTGGTAGCACGTAAAGATCGTGATGTAGTGTCGTCGAGTTCAATGGATTTTCTCATGTTCTCAGGCTATGTGATGATGGCTTACTTCTGGGCACAACAAGCTGCAATTGCCTCAGAGAAGATTGGGCTTAATCAAGGTCCAGAAACGATTGAATTTTATAAAGCCAAAATTAAAGTGGCCGATTTTTATTTTGAGCGTCTTTTGCCACGTACCCAAGGCCATGCCGAAGCAATGGTCAATCCATCACGCACCATGACCGCACTCAACTCTGAGCATTTTAGTTTTGACTATTAAAGGTCACAGCGCAGCATAGTGCTCTCTGATCAATTTTTTAAACACAAAAAAGCCCAATATCATGTTGGGCTTTTTGATGAGAGACTGTCCAATCTACCACTCTTGTACTACCCATCTTTAGGTATAAGTAGAAACAGTGAGTGTTGTATATTTTTAGAACTTCCTATTCTCAATAAAGTAAGAATAAGCCCTCTAGATACAGACCTAGACGCCCACCACATGAATTCATATACATTCAAGCTTACAAAAATTCTTCCAAGACTGAGTTTAAAAAGATATGACCTTTTTCGCTACATGCTAAACGATGAGGTTCATTGAGCATTAATTGACGCTGACGTAGCGAATCTAATACAGGTTGTAGCGTGTTTAAGCTTAAGCCTGTCCGTTCTGGGTAAAGTGCAGCGTCGACGCCGTGATTTAAACGCAGTGCATTCATCATAAACTCAAACGGCATGTCAGCATCTTCAATACGTTTATATTGCAAATGTTCAGCAGGCACTTTAGCTAAGTAGTCCTTAGGTAAACGGGTTTTTTGGAAACGATATACGCCATCTTGTTGGGTAATTTTACCGTGTGCACCTGCACCAATCGCTAGGTAATCACCAAACTGCCAGTAATTGACATTATGCGCAGAGGGTAATTCTTTACGCCAAGCAGACACTTCATAGTTGACAAAACCATTGGCTTTTAAATAGGCCTCACCTGCTGCCTGAATGTCCTCTAAAACCTCATCTACGGGTAAAACTGGCTGAGTACGGAAAAATACCGTATTGGGTTCAATGGTCAATTGATACCACGAAATATGGGTGGCACCATTGTCAACCGCAAGCTTTAAATCCAATAAAGCTTGGTCTAGGGTTTGCTCAGGTAAGCCATGCATTAAATCCACATTTACCCGCTTAAAGCCTGCTTCTTTGGCGTGTCGAATTGCTAAAATCGCATCGTCATCACTATGAATACGACCCAATTTTTTGAGTTGTGCAACATTAAAGCTTTGTACGCCAAGTGATAAGCGGTTAATCCCTGCCTCTAAATAATCTTTAAAAGGATCATGTTCCACAGTGCCGGGATTGGCCTCAAGGGTAATTTCACAATCTTCTTCAAAAGCCACTAAACTCTTAAGCTGGGCAAACAGCCAAGTATAGCCTTGCGCTGAAATCAACGACGGTGTGCCGCCCCCAATAAAGACACTATGAATTTTACGCCCTTTGGCAAAATCCACTTGGGTTTTAAAGTCAGCTACTAAAGCATGTAAATATTCTTGCTCTAGCTCGAGCGACAGTTTGCCATCCGGTACGGCATGCGAATTAAAATCACAATATGGACATTTACGCACACACCACGGCATATGAATATACAAAGATAAGGGCACAGCAAGCGGATTTAATTTGGCCAAGGCACAAGCTCAAAACAACAAAGAGAATGCTGCGTATTTTAACATGACTCTAGCAAGACACCGACGAAAAGCCTGACCGTTTTTGGTTACAGTAAAAAAGCCAATAAAAAGAATGGATCATGTGTATGAATTTATCTACACCATTATTAATGCTGATGCCCTTAGTATTTGCGATTGGCGCTGCCATGACCTTACAGACAGCCATTAACACCCAAGTCAGTCAAATTCTAGCTTCGTCTTTACAGGCGGCATTTTTATCTTTTAGTGTGGGCAGCATCGTTTTGGCGGGCTTAGTGGTGTTAGAAAAGCAACAGCTACCTGAACTAAACAGTATATTCACCCTGCCATGGTACGCATGGTTTGCCGGTGTATTAGGGGTTTATGCAATTAGCGTTAGCATCTATACTGCCCCCAAATTAGGTTTTCTGACTTTTTCAGGTTTGGTCATTTTTGGGCAGTTACTCACCTCTATGTTATTTGATCATTTTGGTTGGTTAGGTGCCGAAAAAAATCCAATCCATTGGCAACGTTTATTGGGTGGCGTGGTCATATTTGTCGGTGTACTGCTCACCCTACAACGCTAGAGGATGAGTATTACTGTGTCACAATTGATGTCTACAGGCTTCGAACTCAAGAAGCTGATGCATTTAATGCTGCCCATCTTAATTACCCAGTTTTCACAGGCCGGTTTTGGTTTAATTGACACGATTATGGCCGGCCATTTATCCGCAGTAGATTTGGCGGCGATTGCGGTAGGGGTGGGTCTTTGGATTCCAATTATGTTGCTGTTTAGCGGCATTATGATTGCGACCACGCCACTGGTGGCAGAAGCCAACGGCGCCAAAACACCTGAGAAAATTGCCACCATTGTGCGGCAATCTTTATGGGTGGCATTAATTTTAGGCATTATCGCTGGCTTAGTTTTACAGCTCATGCCATTTTTACTGCCAGTGCTGGGTGTACCTGAAAATCTCTTGCCTAAAGCCAGCTTGTTCTTACATGCGATTGGCTTTGGGATGCCTGCGGTGACCATGTATGCGGCTTTACGTGGTTATTCTGAAGCCTTAGGTTTTCCACGCCCTGTCACCGCAATTAGCTTGATCGCTTTAGTGCTATTGGTACCTCTGAATTTTATTTTTATGCATGGCTTTGGCCCCATTCCAGCGCTGGGTAGTGCCGGCTGCGGTTTTGCCACGGCGATTTTACAATGGCTGATGTTCTTTGCTTTATTGGCTTATATTCAAAAAGCCAAGATTTATACCGCCACCTCGATTTTCAGTCATTTTGAAAAAATGGATGCCTATTGGATTAAACGCATTTTAAAACTTGGGCTCCCGATTGGTTTAGCCATTTTCTTTGAAGTGAGTATTTTTAGTACCGCAGCCATTATTTTAAGCCCTTTAGGTGAAACCATTGTCGCTGCGCATCAAATTGCCATTTCTGTGACTTCACAATTGTTTATGATTCCAATGTCTTTAGCTTTGGCACTGACCATTCGGGTTGGCACCTACTATGGTGAGAAAAACTTTGTTGCCATGCGGAAAGTACAAAAGCTGGGCTTGCTGACCGCTACCGCTTTAGCGCTCATGACGATGTTATTCATGTGGTTGTTGCGTCCTGAAATTGTGGCCATCTATACCCATGATTTTGCTGTGGCTGAAGTGGCGATGTATTTAATTTGGTTTGCGATTGCCTACCAAATTATGGACGCATGGCAAATTAGTGCAGCCGGTTGTTTACGTGGTATGCAAGACACCAAAGGCCCCATGTGGATCACCATGGTGGCCTACTGGATTGTGGCCTTCCCTGTTGGAATTTATTTATCACGTTTTACCAGTATGGGCGCGCCCGGGGTATGGATCGGTCTAATTGTCGGTTTAACCGTGGCATGTATCTTATTACTCATGCGTTTATATATGAATAATAAGCGTTTAAGTCTGAGTAGCTAAATCTAAAGCGAAGCTTAAAGCTTCGCTTTTTTTTGTGCGTGGATTGCATCTTGTAAGCCTTGTGGCATTAAAGTTTCATCAGCAACTTCCTTAATAATGGCTTGTCCCACAATCACATCTGTACCATTAAAGGTCATGGTGGGTGAACCATAGAGTTGATAACCTTCATTTAAAGCCTGCGTAACCCGCGCACAAAAATTGACATCATCTTTACCAGTTAAATAGCGATACACTTGCATGATGCTGACTCATTTTAAAATAAGATTGAGTCTACGCCCTTATACAATCCTTTAACAATTTAAAGTAGGCACAAGCGCATTTGTCGCCTATGATCAAGCTCAATAGTGCAGATTTTTTTCCGAGGATTTACGCATGGCAAAACCGGCAAGTACGCCTGGTCGTCGTTTTCTAAAACTTGCAGGCATGACCGCAAGTATCGCGACAAAAACTGTCTCCAATTCGATACGCAATTTGACTGCGGATGAAGAAAAAAAGAATGCCGCGCGCAGTAAAATGTTCCAAGACATTGGAGTTCAAGTTGCCGAAACCTTAGGGGATATGAAAGGTGCTGTCATGAAAGTGGGGCAAATTGCTTCACAATATAAAGATATTTTTCCACCCGAAGTTTCTAAAGCCATTGCGAAATTACAGCGTCAAGCACCGCCAATGCCCTTTAAGCAAATTAAAGCACAGGTGGAAAAAGAGCTCGGTCAACCTTTAGATCAATTGTTCCAGCATTTTGATGAAACTCCTTTTGCAGCAGCCTCGATTGGTCAAGTCCATAAAGCCATCTTAAAAAATGGTGAGCAAGTCGTGGTCAAAGTGCAGTATCCCGGAGTCGAAGAAGCCTGTGAAAGTGATTTGAAACAAGTACGTTTAGCGCTACGTTTAATGGGTGTCTTAAAAATTGAACGTAAACTGCAAGATCGCTTATTTCAAGAAATTCAAGACAGTTTGGATAATGAACTTAATTACGAAATTGAAGCACAAAACCTGCAAGTGGCACGCACTTTTCATCAGCAACTTGACCCTAAAGTCGTGATTCCAAAAGTCTACACTGACTATTCCTCACGCCATGTTTTAACTTTAAGTTTAGAACAAGGTGATAGTATTGAAACTGCCAGTACTTGGTCACAAGCAACGCGTAATGAACTCGGCCGTCGTTTGCTACGTGCCATTGGCCAAGAAATCTTTTATTTAAAACGTTTTCATTGTGATCCGCATCCAGGTAACTTTGCTTTTCGTGAAGACGGCAGCGTCCTGATTTACGATTATGGTGGGGTCAAAACTTTATCTACTGAAGTGGTAGAAAACTTTAAAGCCCTAGTGCATGCTGCACGTGCCCAAGATTTTGTGACCATGGAAGATTACTTAGTACGTTTAAACTCATTAGCAGAAACTGGGAAATTTCCAACCGAGCTCTATGAGTCTTGGGTTGAGATTTTCACCCGTCCTTTAACCACCCATTATGATTTTGCTGCTAACAGCTCACATCATGATGCGATGGAATTGGTGAAGCCTTCACTGAAGTACTGGGATTTATTTAAACCCTCACCCGATACTCTAATGGTGAATCGTACCATCTCAGGCCAATATTGGAATTTGATCAACCTCAAGGTCAATGACAACTTAAACGACGTATTTGATGAGTTGCTGCCGCCCCGAGCTTAGTATACACCCCAAAGTTTTCATCAACTTTGGGTTTACTTTTTACCCCTTTATGCTATGTTATAACATATCTATAAATTAGGAAAAACAATATGCGTCCTGATATTCATCCCCAATATCATGAAGTTTTGTTTCATGACACCAACGCTGATGTGTATTTTGTGATTGGTAGCACCTTGCAAAGCAGTGTAACTCGTGAATACCAAGGTCAGACTTATCCATATATTAGCCTTGATATTTCCAGTGCTTCTCACCCTTTTTATACTGGTGAACAACGTCAAACCAGTAATGAAGGACGTGTGGCGAGCTTTAATAAACGTTTTGCACGTTTTGGCCGCAAAAAAGCGGATTAATGGCTGGCATAGGTCTAATCTCCACATTGGACCTATTTTTAACGCTGCAACAGATACACCATAAGCGTTAACAACAATACCCCTAAAACCAAGCTGGATAAGGCGTAACTTAGGGCAATCATCCAGTGTCCATGTTTTAATAATTGAAAGGTTTCTAAACCAAAACTTGAAAAGGTGGTAAAACCACCCAATACCCCGACCATAAAAAATAAGCGTGCTTCTTGTTGTAAGTTTGGATACTTTTGGCTAAAAGCAAAGAAAATACCAGCTAAAGCACAGCCCACTAAATTGATCCACCACGTAGACCAAGGAAATAGGCTAGTTGGCTTGACCAACATTAAACCTAATGCATAGCGAAGCATCGCTCCAATTGCTCCACCAGTTGCCACCAATAACCACGTCATCATAGTGTTATACAAAAAACTAAAAACTACAGTTTAACCCTGTATTAAAAACAAAGCTTAAGCCTGCTATATTCGAAACACATTTTTTGAGGATAAAAGTCTAATGGCACAGGATTTACTGCAACGTTTAAGCCAAAATCAGGCCCAATTTAGCGATGTTTTGGCTTATATCGAACAACATTACACCCATACCCCAACTGCATTTAAAAATGGTAGCCAAAGCAATGCAGCAGATCAAAATCAAGGCAGTGCTAAAGTGTTTGCCTTTGCGCAGTTGCAACAATTAGACCAAGCACAAACTTTAAGCTTATTTGCTGAACATTATGCTGCGGTGCTAGCCCATCCTGAGGGTACAGATCATCAAAATATCCGCCAATTTATGCAACATGGCTGGGCAGGTATCCAATTTTCGGGTCAAGCATTAACAGAGAAATAAGCATAAAAAAATCCTCCCTAAAAGGAGGATTTTTAACTCAATAGCTTTATTCAACGGTTACTTGACATGACCATTGTGGTGCCGATTGGCTTTCCCAGCTACGTCCATGATGCAAGGCAATTTGGTCATCGCCTTGTGCTTTAGCGGTAAAGATAAAGGTTTTATCTTGTCCTGCACCAACCATAATGGGCTGCTTAGGCTTGGCCACTGCGGCAATATAAGCACTTTGTACTGAAAATTTTTCCGCACCTACCACATTCCAACTATAGCCCGTTGAAGGGTTGTCATAAACCTGAACAGTAATACTCTCACCTACTTTTAAGCGTAGATTGTCGCTACACGGTTTATCCACTGGATAATGATAGGTCCCTTGTGGTGGTTGGGTTGGCTTTGGCGTGCTCACACAGGCGGTGAGTAAAGTTGCCGCTAACAGCGTTAAAGTGATTTTTTTCATGTTTTCCCCGATTAATCATGCCTGAACTTTTTCGATCCACTGAATTGAATTTACACGAAAAACTTCACAGGCACCATCGCCAATATCAGTTGGAGTTAAAGAGGAACGCCACACTAAATCTTGGTCTTTAATTTCAACTAATTCGCCTTTTAAACGCACCAGATCACCACGCTTAACCTGTTTAATTTGCTGAGCAATTTCTGGGTTGGCTGGCACAATATGCATATTAGATACCATCTGCATGGCTTGCTCAACTGGAACCGGCACTTGTGGCATATTCCAATTTAAATAACGGTCATATTGATTGACTTTAATGGTCCGCGCGATTTCAGGTTCAGCAAACAATCCCCAACTCACCGCATAGTCAATTGGTGAAAATTTGGCTTGTGCATCGTCGGTATAAACTTTAGAACCTAAAATACGAAAATCACCTTTAAAGGGTTGTAACACTTCAATGGATTGGCTTTCTAAAGCAGGCGGCAGACCTTTAGCAATATTATATTCAGGGGCAGCATGCGTCATCGCAATGCCTAAAATGCTGACTACAGCCAAGGTCGTCGCAATTAACACTGTTTTCATCCTGCTTATCCTAAGTTTTATATGTACTTCTAGCTTAAATCTTTAAGCCTAAATCACAATTTAAAATCGGTAACAAAGCTATTGCATTTGCTGTGTTTTTGTAGCTTTTTCATCTGTTTTTAAGCTCACTTATCATCATCTAAACGGCATTTTTGTGGCTGATTTTAATTATTCCTTGAAGCCAAATTTAGCGCTATTAAGATGTTTTTTAACATGCTGATCAGCAATGATTTTAACCCTATCGCCTTATCAATCTATGAGAATTATCACATAAAGATTAGAGTTTAAAAGGTTGATTTAAGCGGTTGTTTTACGCCATATAAGCGCTGTTAATACTTTTGTCCTATGTCATATGCTGGACATAAAACGATGCTATGCTAGAGCTGAGCAGAATAAAACCAGCAGGATCATGAAAACTATTTTAATTGCAAATCAAAAAGGAGGCTGTGGTAAGACCATAACAGCCATTAGTTTGGCAACAGCCCTAGCACAAAAAGGCTATAAAGTGGCACTCGCTGATGCTGACCCACAAAAATCAGCTTTGCATTGGCTTAAAAAACGTCCTCAGGATGCAGCACAAATTCAAAGCCTCGACTGGCGTGCGGATAAATCCTTTGGCCAAGTTCCCAAAGGCATTGAGTATTTAATTATTGATGCACCAGGCGCTTTATCCGGCACAAATGCTGAACAATTGATTGCCGAAGCAGATGCCATGATTACCCCGCTGCAACCCTCATTTTTTGATATTGATAGTACGCGACGCTTTTTAAAGCATATTCAAGATATTAAACGCATTCGTAAAGGCAAAGTGCAGATTCATTTACTGGCCAATCGGGTTAAAGCCAACAGTGCCACCAATAAAGATATGCAGGCCTTTTTTGATAAAGTCGGGCAAACCCCTTTGGCATGGATCTCTGAGCGGGTTGCTTATGCACAATTGGCCCAGCAAGGTTTGAATATATTTGATAAATCTCAAAAGACTTATTTAACCATGCAAGATCAATGGCAGCCCGTGCTGAATGCGATTATTGATGATCCAAGCAATTGGTTTTAAATTAAAACCAATTAGACACATGCTTTAACTTGCTGCGCACGATTTTTGCGTTAAGATGGTCAACGACCCATTAATCAATCAGTGACATCAGTGCATCAGTACGCGCCAACAATACAAAAAGTCTTGCTCTTTGGACTGTTTTTCTTCTTGTTGTTTTTGAGCTTTAGTGTGCTCAAATACTTTATTGTTCCGGTGTTATGGGCAGCAATTATCGCGTATATGACTTGGCCCTTATACTGCCGTATTAAGGCTGCCTGTGGTCAACGTGCCACCTTAAGCGCCACTTTAATGATTCTGCTGGTGGTGTTAATCGTCGGTGTGCCAGTCATTTTTGCGATCTTTATGATCCAGCATGAAGGTCGTAGCTTGTATTACGAGTTACAAAAACAAGTCTTCTCTGGGCATTTATCTGTGCCTGAGGTGATTGCCAATTTACCCTTTATTGGTAAAGAAATTACTCGCACTTTACAAGAAATCAATCAAGATCCCAACAGCATTATTCAATCCGCATCACTTTGGATACAGGGTCATCTGAATTACGGCAAGATTGTATTAAATGAAGTCACGCGCAACATGGTCAAACTCTGCTTTGCCGTACTGACTCTGTTTTTCTTTTACCGCGATGGTCAAACTATTTTAACCCAAGTCAGTCGTGCGTTAGAGATGGTCATTGGACCACGCGTTCACCATTATCTAGACACCATTTCTGAAACAACACGCGCAGTGGTCTATGGTGTTGGCTTAACTGCGGTTGCACAGGCATTATTGGCAGGTCTCAGCTATTTTGTTGCTGGTGTACCAAATCCAATGCTCCTCACCCTAGTGACCTTTATCTTTGCCCTAATTCCATTTGGTCCGCCTGTGGCCTATGGTGCTATATCTCTATGGTTATTTTCACAAGGTCATACCATTGAGGCGATTGGCGTGATGGCATGGGGTGTTTGTGTAGTGAGTACCGCCGACAATGTGATTCGTCCACTGGTGATTTCAGGCGCCACCCAAATTCCATTTATCTTAATTATGTTTGGGGTTTTGGGGGGATTGGCCAGCTTTGGCATGGTGGGCTTATTTATTGGTCCTGTAATTTTAGCGGTGTTATTGGCGATTTGGCGCGAATGGCTGCATGAAAGCAAAGAAGTTGATGCAGGCTTAATGCCTAAAGCCACCCTTGCTCATGATTTGGATGATGCACAAATCAAGTAAAACTTATACAGATTGTCACCGCTTTAGATTGAGTTAAGCACTTGAGTTTGTTTAAATGATTCTTGTTTATAATTACAACCATAGGAAATACAATGTCGTCATTTTATAAACTTGCAGTTCTTACAGCTCTGAGCGCAGCCGTTACTGTAGGCTGTGCCACCACCAATGATCAGGGGCAAATTGTCCCTACAGCACAAAAAACTGTTGAGGTAAATGCCGTATCTGCACAAGGCGTGGGTCAAAAACTCGGTACTATCACGTTCCAAGACAGCGTTGCAGGTTTAATCATTAGCACCAATTTAAGTGGCTTACCTGCGGGTGAACGTGGCTTTCACATTCATGAAAATGGCTCATGTGCGCCTGCTGAAAAAGATGGCAAAATGGGCGCAGCATTGGCAGCGGGTAGCCATTTAAATAGCAATGGCGCTGCCAACCATGGCACACCTTTATCAGGTCACTTAGGCGATTTACCAGCATTAAAAGTGGCAGAAGATGGCACAGCCAACGTACGTCTAATTGCACCTCGATTAAAACTAGCAGACATCAGTGGTCGTGCAGTGATGATTCATGCCGGTGGTGATAACTATTCAGATGTACCAAAACCTTTAGGCGGTGGCGGTGATCGTATTGCTTGTGGTGTCATCCACTAAGTTTACAAGCAGCTTCGGCTGCTTTTTTATTGTGTTCTTAAAAGCCAACGCTACAACAGAGTTGAGCTAGACTGCCAAAGACATCACAACCCATTTACAATTTAATTAAAACTTGAGTTAAAGCAAGATTAAAAATCTCATATAGTATTGTTTTTGCTATTTTTTAAGATGAATATTCAAGCCTTACGTCTGGTTGGTTTTATTGAAGGTTTATCCTTTTTATTGCTGCTGTTTATTGCTATGCCGCTTAAATATCTGTGGGGAAATCCTATTTTAGTTAAATATGTGGGCATGGGGCACGGTATTTTAGTCATCGCTTTTTTAGCGGTTTTATTGGTTGTCTGTGAACGTGAAAAATGGTCACTGAATATGTTTGTAGCAGGTTTAGTGGCAGCTATTCTACCTTTTGGTACGTTTGTGTATGACCGTAAATTAAAACAACTTCAAGTTTAAAAAAATCCCGCAATATGCGGGATTTTAGTTTTAATCTGCTTTATTTTTGCTTTGCATCATCTGCATAATTTTTTCTTCTAAGGCTTGATAAGACAAGACATGCATTGGCATGCGTAAAGTTGCTGTTTCTGCTTGCCAATTGAGTACGCGACCAAAGGCATCTTTACGTTTGACTTTTTCACCCACACCTAAAGACAGCGAAAATAAGTTCATAAAACTCCGCGCACCTACACCCACAAAAGGTTCAAAAATCAGTTTGTTATGAATTTCACTTTCTTGTTGTTCCCAGCGCTGAGTAATTGATTCATGATGTAAATGCAGTGCTAAACTTTTCGGATAAGGCTCGACAAATACTACTTTTTCAATCCCTGCTGCCAAAATATGTTTAGCGCAGTTATGACATGGAAAAGTGGTGACAAATAAAGTCGCACCTACAGTCGAAATATTACTACGGCTACAACTGAGTAGCGCATCCATTTCGGCATGTACCACGCGACCATATTCCAAAATATTTTTAATTTTGCTTTGTTTTAAAATCGCTTCAATTTCGGTTTTGACTAAAGCACGGCGCTCATCTGGCATTTCGCGTTCAATCACGTTTTCGATTTTGCCTAACAAATCTTGAATAATGCCCTGCTTTTCTTGGGTATTGACGTCATAGCCACGCATATAGTCACGGCCATTGGGCACATCTTCGACCGCTCCCGTTTCTTCATTAAAGTACGGCCAATAGGTACCCCCTCTAAACTTAGGTACATCATTGGAGCCAATGGCTAAAATGGTTTCATCTTTGGCCACTACTGCCCCCACTTGACGCGATAAATCTGCCGAACGCAAGCTAGCACTAAACGACATATACGCTGCAAATTCATTGAAAGTAGGCGTGATATACGGGTTTTTAAAAATCAGTTTTAAAAAGCGTAAGCAAGACTCACGTAATTGATTTTGATTATGTTCAAACTTTAAAAAGTAGTCGGCTAGATGGAATGCTTCACTGGTATGTTGCCCATACGAATTGGCCTCACCTTCATCACGTTCAATTAAGATTTTGGCTTTGTTTTCACTCATGCCGTATTTGGTGACTAAAGCATGGGTACGTGCGCTTTTGGCTTCATATAATGACAACTGAAAAAAGCCATTGCCATAAATTTGGCGTAAGGCTTGAATCTCTGACTCGTGTTTTAACGAATCCACAATATAAGCCACACGGCGCTGCTGAATATCTTGCTCAGGATTTTGCTGTTGCCATATTTGGCGGCGCTGATAGATTTTTTTAACAATTTGCAGCGCTAAAAAGTCGGTTTGGTAATCACGGCGCAGTTCATTGCCTTTATCCATATAGTGATGAATACGGTCAAAGGCGCTGCCATTTTGGGTATACGGATAGAATTCGGCGAGGATGTCTTTAGACACGCGAATAATTTCGACTTGGTAGTTAAATTGCTGTTCGAGTAGGTTTTGCACAATGTCACTGAGTTGCCCAAGGCGACTACCCACCGCGCCCACAAGACCAATGACAAGCTCATGGTTGGTTATTTTGATATCTTCGAGCATAGTGCACCAGTAAAGAAAACAGCAGATTCTCTATTCTCTATACTGATGTGTTTTTTTTCAAGTTTTTAGCTGTTTTTAAGCAATTTGCTGTTGTTGAACTTCAAAATTAATTTGAGGATTAGGCTTAAACTGTAGCCATTTTTTCTTCATCCATTTTTCAACTTTATCTTTATCTAAAATGGCAAGGAGATTATTGAGCAAAGAGAACTTTGCCGAATCATCATAATAGTAAACAATCACTCTTATATTTCGATCAAAATCATCATTTAAACGTAAGCGTCCGCTGAACACACCTTATGAATTCATCCTATAAGCCTTAATTTAGTCCCCACTTAAAAACAAGTGGGGACTAAAATTTATGACTACAAATCACCAGACATCCATCGCATCTCTTGCGAAAAAACGAAGAACATACAGTGCTGAATTTAAACAGCAGATCGTTCAGGCTTGTAAAGCACCGGACGTTTCAATTGCTTCGGTCGCTTTGCAACATGGATTGAATACAAATCTTGTATCCAAATGGATTCGCTTAATTGATGCTAAGCCAGGGAGTGATCGCTCACCACTACCGAATAAACCTGCATTTATTGCCTTATCTTGCTCTGCACCATTAGATCCTACTCCTACTGACATGTTAAAGGTTCAAATTACTTTACCCCACTCAAAAGCAGAAATTGGCTTGAAATGGCAAGTATCAGAAATATCTGCTTTAGCAGAATTACTCAAGGCACTGGCAACATGATCCGCATTGATGAAATCTGGCTTTCTACCCAACCTCTGGATATGCGAGCAGGGATGGATACTGTCATGGCTCAGGTGGTGAGAGCCTTTGGCTACATTAAACCGCATTGTGCTTACCTGTTCTGTAATAAACGTGGCCATCGTATGAAAGTGCTGGTACATGATGGACTGGGCATCTGGCTGTGTGCCAGGCGGCTGGAACAGGGAAAATTCCACTGGGCTCAAGTTCACCAAGGTGAAACCGTGGCCCTCAACCCGGAACAGTTACAGGCATTAATCCAGGGTTTGCCCTGGCAGCGCATTGGACGACAGCAAGTGGTCACAATGCTCTAAACCAAGCTCGGTTATTCTGCTATTCTCCAAACGTTCTATTTCCTCTGCGTCATGACCTCAGGCATACTGCGATCATGAATACGCTGCCTGACTTAAGCCAACTGACCCATGAACAACTGCTGGAATTTACCCAGCAGTTGGCAATGCAGCATCAGTCTCTGGCACAATCAAATCAAGAATTAGAAAAATCAAACCAGCAATTGGATGCCAAAGTTCAGCATCTTTCTATTCTCAATCAAAAATACGAGCATGAACTGGCGCTGTTTAAAAAGCATAAATTCGGCAGTAAAAACGAACATCTCACCGCAAAACAAATCCATCTATGGGACGAAGCGGTCGAAGAAGATATCGCAGC